>PLOT01000298.1 GCA_003142215.1 Granulicella sp.
TCCAGCGGCAGCGTCACCAAGTCCGCCCGCCTCCAGACCGGCCTCGAAATCCGCGTTCCCCTCTTCATCAAAGAGGGCGAAAAAGTAAAGGTCTCCACCGAGACCCGCGAGTTCGCCGGCCGAGCATAAGCCGCTCCCTCACTACACGTTCGCCTCTTCCTCAATCCTGCGTATGAAGTAGCCCACCGCAATCCCGCGCGGTATCGCCGAATCGTAGATCCCATCCTTCAACGCCGCCTCCTGCGCCGTCCGCGGCCACTCCTCCAGCGCCCCGCGCAGCCAATCCAGATCGATCAGCCGCCGCGCGCCGGGGCTCTCCTGCTCTAGCGCAAGCTCCGCGTCCAGTTCGCCGTGAATCCTGCTCAGGCTCTCGTACCAGTCGGCGGCCTGCGTGCCCTTTTCCGTGCGGGTGAGCGTCGCCTCGGGCAGCCTGCCGCGCATCGCGCGCCGCGCCAGCGACCGCCCCATTCCGCCCGCTACAAACTGTTCCGGCGGAATCGCCGCGCAGAACTCGAAGACCCGCTTGTCCGCCGTGGGATCGCGCGCCTCGATGCCCCAGCCCGCGCCGGTCGCTGCGTTGTAGTCGCCGTACTGGTTCTGCTGGAAGTCCGTTGCCATCAGGCGCGGCAGCGCGCTCGCGTGGGTGAACAGGAATCGGCGGAACTGGTCCACCGCATCCAGTTCGCGCGCGCGATCCGCGCGGATCGCGCTCCAACCAATCTCCGCCGCGCGGATCAGCGGATCGACCCGCCTGCGCAACCACCATGGCAGCACGCCGAAGACCGTCAGCGAAGCAGCGTTGCGCCCCGACGAGATTCCCATCCGCCGCAGCCGCCACGCCTGGCGGAGTGTGGCCAGCCAGCGCCCGCTGCGGAATCTCTCGTGCAGAACGTCTCCGCCCGTGTAGCTGTAGGCAAAGTTGCCCAGCGCTCCGTTCAGCATCACCTTCGCTCCGCTGGCGGCGGCGCGGTCCAGGATTCTATTGCCCCACACATTGTTCAGCGCGGCGGCGTGTGGCAGGTCGAGCAGGGGAAAGATGCGCGCCAGTTCGCGCAGCATGTCCGACCCGCTCGCGTCCACCCGGATCTGCCGCATGTTGGGATAGAGCGCGGCCACCTCAGCCGCATACGGCCCTTCATCGCCGATAAGTCCCGGCGGCACAATCCCGGAGAACTCGGCGCACGGGACCGCCGTGTAGGCCGAAATCTCAGTCCCGCTATCCGCCAGCAGCCGCGCCGCCGTGGCTGCGACCGCGCCGCTGTCCAGCCCCGCGCTCAGCTCCGTGGCGATGCCGCCGGTGGTGCGCAGCCGGCAGCGCACTGCCTCGTCGAAGATCTCCAGAAACGCCTCGATGTACTCCTCGTCGCGCGCAAAGCGCACCGGACGAAGCCGGTCGATCCGCCAATAGCGGCGTTGACTGGCCCCATCGCGCCCCACCACCAGGCAGTGTCCCGGTGCCAGCGCCTGCACGTCGAGGAAGCGCGTCCGGGAGAACTCCGGCGGCAGCCCGATCAGGTCGCGCGCCAGCTGCCGTTCGTCCAACTCGCTCGATACCCCGGGACACGCGCGGATCGCCCGCGCCGTCGTTGCAAAAATAAAGCTCTCCGCCGTCTTGCGATAGTAGAGCGGGCGGTCGCCTGCGTGGTCGCGCGCCAGGAAGAACCGCTCCGCGCGCGCGTCCCACACCGCGAAGGCAAACGACCCCACCAGATGCTCTACGCACTCCTGCCCCCAGCGCTGCCACGCCCGCAGAACGAACGCCGAGTCCGCCATCCCAGCCGCCTCATCCGCCGCAATCCCAAACTCCGCCGCAAGCTCGACGCGGTTGTCGATGCGCGCGTCCGCCACCAGCCATATCGTCGCATCGCAGGTTGGTTCTGTCTCTTGAGTTGAGAGTGAATTCGCAGCCAGCGGAACCGTCAGAGGCTGCGCCTCCAGCGCATCTTCCGCGGTAATCTTCAGCAGCCGGTGGCCCACGGCAACCCAGTCCGATGCGCCGGGCATTCTGTCGCTGGCAATCAGGTTAGAGCCGGCCGGCCCGTGGGCAGCCAGCGACTGCAACATGCGCTCGCACACCGATCGCGCGTGCGCATCTCCGTGCAGCAGCCAGTATCCGCAGATTGCGCTCAAGCAGCACCTGGATCGAAGGATGGTATTGAAGCAAGAAGAATGGTACAGCGAGTTGTGCCTCCGCGCAGGCAACCGCTCTCAGGATGTCCTTGTGGGGCCATCCGGCACGTTCTAGGCCCTGGTACCCGACGCCGATCCGTGCTTGTCGGTGTTGGTGCCCTTATGCGCCCCCTCGGCGGCATTGATCTTCAGCGCTTCGATCCTTGGCGTCGTCCAGGACTTCCTCTTCGCCTTACACGGAGACGAGGTCGCGCGTTCAACTGGAATTGCCATCGATACTCCTCTGCGAAGCAGGTCGAAGCGTGAATCCGTACCGCAGCGAAACTCTCAGCGGCCTCACCACACACTCTGCCACAACTTTACTCTCTGCTCTCGCGCGGCATCTTCCGCCACGCCCCTTCCGCCATGCCCCGGACTCATTATCCGCGGTCCTAGTGACGGGAGAGCGATCCGTACTTGTCGCTCTTCGATCCCTTCTTAGACCCAAGCGCGGCCCGGATCGGAATCGTATGAAGTACCGGCGCAGTCCACAGCTTTTTTTTCATTTCAGCCTGAGAGAAGAGAAGACGTTCAATTGAAACTGCCATTCTTGCTTTCGTGGGGCCCTCGATAAAACTCAAATCCGATGCGGGAAGAACTCCAGATAACCCTGAATGTTAATGCTATTGAACTCGCATGGGCAGGTCAATGACACTTTCATCCGCCGGACCTGTCAAAGCAGTACAAAAGTCACACTATTTCAAACACATCCCAGCAAAGATAGTTTCCTTTCACCGGTTCGGCCCACGCACTCACCAGGACTTTACTCCCTCTTCCGGCTCGCTGGATTGATATGATGCACCCATGTCCTCCGGCGTTATGTACTATCGCCTCGGCCCATTCCTGCTGGCCTCGGAGATTCCCCTCCCGGAGCTTGAGCCGCTGCCCGCCGCCGATGGCTCCGCCGACACCAGCCCCGCCGTCGCTGGCCCCGCCACTGTCTCCATCCGCCTCGCCGCCGTGCCCCAGCGCATTGCCAACGTCGTCGCCAACGAGAGCCGCTGGTGGGCCTCGCGCCAGGAGTATCTCCTGCGCGTGCCCGCGATCGCCAACTTCCTCGTCCGCCACGGTCGCGAGATCCTGGTCGAACCTGCCCCCGGAGCGCATCCCGCGGACATTCGCGCCTACCTGCTCTCGCCCATCTTCTCCTCCCTCTGCCATCAGGCCGGAATGTACTCCCTGCACGCCAGCGCGGTGCGCGTGGGCACAGGCGTCGTTGCCTTTCTGGGAAACTCCGGCGCGGGCAAGTCCACCCTCGCCGCCGGCCTGGCGCAGCGCGGATACACCATCATCGCCGACGACATCTGCCTGCTCGACTCCCACCCCAACCATAAAGAAGTGAAGAATTGTAACGAAGTGAAGAATTATAACGAAGTGAAGAATTGTAACGAAGTGAAGAGTTGTCATTCTGAGCGTAGCGAAGAATCCCCGCATTTTGTTCAAAGCCCAGTACAGCAACCCATCCGCGAAGATGTTCTGGTCATCCCCGTTGCCCCCGCGCTGAAGCTCTGGCGCAGCGCGCTCGATCACCTCGGCGGCTCGCACGAATCGCTCCCCCGCGTCTTCAGCCGCGACGACAAGGTCCGCATTCAAGTCCCCCAGCCCACCGGGCTTCCTCTGCGCCTGCCTCTGCGCCAGGTTCTCTTCCTCGAATGGGCGGAAGTGGAAAGGCAGCAGCCGGGCATTACCCCGGTCGAGGGCGTCCACGCCGTCACTCGCCTGATGGAGTTCACCCACTACGACTACCTGATGAAGCCCACCGGCCGCCAGACCGGCAACTTCCTGCTCTGCGGCCGCATCCTCAGCCAGGCCCGCGCCTTCGCCCTCTGCCGCCCGCGCAGCTTCGCCCACCTCAACCCCACCCTCGACGCCCTCGAACTCCACCTCGCCGCCATCAAGGAATAGAACCATGTGCCCAGATTCGGGGGTAACCAGTACCCACTCCAGCCAACCCGGCCCATTTGTGGGGTTCCAACCTCCTTATCCACAAGATGTAGAGTTTGTATTGTTGATGCCGCCTCCGCGACCAGCTAAATTGGAAGCTGTGCGGCTCATCCAATCCGTACGGTACGGCGTGAAGCTGTTGGTGTGCGCCGGCCCTTCGATGAGTCTCGCCGTGGTTCCCGGAGGTGTGGTTTGCTCAAGCTCAAAAAGGTCCAGATGCTCGGCTTCAAGTCGTTCTGCGACCGCACGGAGATCCATCTCTCGGGAGACGGCATCGCCGCCGTGGTCGGCCCCAATGGCTGCGGCAAGTCGAACATCTCCGACGCCATCATGTGGGTGCTGGGCGAGCAGTCCGCCAAGAGCCTGCGCGGCGTCCGCATGGAGGACGTCATCTTCGCCGGCACCCGCGAGCGCAAGCCCACAGGAATGGCCGAAGTCTCGCTCACCCTGGTCGATCCCGAGGTATACGACGACGCAGACCTGCCCGGCGAAGACGGCAGCGACTGGTCGAGCGATGGCTCCAGCGAACGCAGTCAGGATCAGGCCCGGACGCTCGAGATGCCCGGCGACTGGGACGAATCCCAACTCCGCCAGCAGAAGGCCTTGGAGACCGAAGAGGCCGTCCGCGATGCGCAGCCCGGAGTCGTCATCGGCATCGACGGTAGCGTGGTGGACGCCGGGCAACTGGACCGCGACCAGCTCGACGAGAGCGCGACAGACGACGAGCCCGCGCCCTCCGAGGCCGCGAAAGACGCCGCCCCTGGTCCCGAAGCTCCCGGAGTAGTCCTCAAGGTCCGCCGCCGCCGCTTTGGCCGCTCCCCGGTCCGCGCCGGTGAGGTCACCATCACCCGCCGCCTCTTCCGCTCCGGCGACTCAGAGTACCTGCTCAACGGCAAAATCTGCCGCCTGCGAGACATTCAGGACATCTTCATGGGAACCGGCCTGGGCGGCGAGACCTACGCCATCATCAGCCAGGAGCGCATCGGCCAGATCCTCAGCTCGAAACCCATGGACCGCCGCGCCATCCTCGAAGAAGCCGCTGGAATCACCCGCTTCAAGACCAAGAAGCGCCTCGCCGAGCTGCGCCTCGAGTCCGCCAAGGTCAACCTCGCCCGCGTCAACGACATCTTCGAGGAGGTCACGCACCAGATGAACTCGCTCAAGCGCCAGGCCTCCAAGGCCGAGCGCTACGGCCTGCTGCGCGACGACCTGCGCGCGCGGCTTCGCGTCGTCCTCGCCAGCCGCATGTTCCAGCTCGACGCCGAGCAGTCCGGGGTCGCCGCCCAGATCGCCGTCCTCGCCGCCCAGATCGCCGAGCAATCAGCCTCGGTCGACGCAATGGACGCCGAGCACACCGCCGGGATCGAGCGGGGCTATCAATTCGACCAGCAGATTCGCGAGGCCGGTGCGCAGGCCAACCACTCCGCCGTCGAGCTGGAGCGCGTCACCGCCCGCATGGCCGCCAACACCGACCGCGTCGCCGAACTCACCGTGCGCATCACGTCCGGCGGCGACGACCTCGACCAGGCGCGTGAGCAGCTTCGCGTCCTCTCCGGCGAACTGGAATCGCAGCACAGCTTCCTGGAGAACGCCACGGCCGAGGCGACGGTTTCGCGCGAGGCCGCCGAGTCCCAGCAGCAGCGCGCGCAGCAGGCCGTCCGCGCCGTCGCGGCCAGCGAGCAGCAGGCCGAGCAGAACCGCCGCACGGGCCTCCAATTGCTGGAGCGCGCCAGCCAGAGCCGCAACCAGCAGGCGCAGGCCGAAGTCGCCCTCGCCGGTCTCGACCGCGAGTCCGAGCGCCTGGTCGCCGAGTCCACCGGAGCGCGCCGCGAACTGGCCGAGCTGGGCTTCGAGCGCACCCAGGTCGCCGCCACATTCGGCAATGTCACCGAGCGCCTCAAGAGCCTCGAAGCCGAGATCGCCCAGTTGCAGCGCAGCATCGACGCGGCCCGCGCCGCCGAGTCCACCGCCCGTCGTCGTGGCGACCAGTTGCGCTCCGAGCGTGCCGCGCTGGAAGGCCGTCGCACCTCGCTCGAGGGCTTGATCCGCGAGCACAGCTACTCCACCGACACGGTGAAGAACATCTTCAAGGCCAACTCCGCCGGCCCCGCAACCACCGGCCTCTCACCCCTGGGAACCCTCGCCGACTTCCTCGAAGTCGACGGCCAGTACGAGGGCATCGTCGATGAGTTCCTGCGCGATGAGCTGAACTACGTCGTCGTCAACAGTTGGGACGCGGCAGACGCCGGCGTGCGCTTGCTCGCCTCCGACGTCGCCGGCCGCGCCACATTCCTCGTCCACGGCGAGAATCCAGCCAGCCTGCAACAGAAGATCGCCAACAGCCTGCCGGTGCCCGAGGGCGTCGTCGCATTGAAGGACTGCGTGCGCGTACTCAACGGCTTCGGCACATCGCTGGAAGAGCTGCTGCCCAGGCTGGGCGATGGATTCCTCGCGCCCGATGCCGCCTCCGCGCGCAGGTTGGCGGAGCAGCATCCGCGCGGCTTCTTCCTCAGCCCCACCGGCGAGGCCTTCCACAACTCCACCGTCACCGGAGGCCATGTCCGCGTGCAGGGGCCGCTCGCCCTCAAGCGCGAACTCAGCGAAGTCGAGCGCAAGCTCGACGCCACCGAAGTTGAACTCGCGCAGGCAGAGAAGGAAGCGGCGAACCTCGAGCGCGAGGCCCGCGAACTCACCGCCGCGCTCGACGCCAAGACCCAGCAGTGCCGCGACGCCGAGCGCGAATCCGCCAACTCCGGCGCAGCCCTCCGCCAGATGGAGCAGGAGACCGCGCGCATCGAGCGCCGCATCGAGGAGTGGGCGCAGGCAGCAGACCGCAACCGCGAGGCGCGCGCGCAGCGGCAGGACGCAATCGCCCGTCTGCAGCAGGAGGCCGCCGCATTCGAGAGCCAGCGCGCCACGCTCGACTCGCAACTCGCCGAACTACAGCAGCAGCTCGACAGCCTCCGCCAGCAGCGCGAAGCCTTGCAGCAGTCCGCCGCCGAAGCCGCCGCTGCGCTCGCCGGACTCGAGGAGCGCCGCCGCAACGCCGCCGCCACCTTCGAGCAGACGCGCCGCATGGCCGACGCGCACTCCGCGCGCATCAGTCAGATCGAGCAGCAGCTCCAGTCCGCCGGAGCGGAAAAAGTCCGCCGCGAGCAGGAGACCACCGAACTTGCCGCGCAGCACGCCTCCCTCGCCGAGACGCGCGCCGCAGCACTGGCCGAGGGAGCGCGCCTCACCGCCGAGGCCGCTGAACTGCGCGCGCGCATGAGTGAACTCGACGCCAAACTCCGCACCCTGCGCCACCAGACCGAAGAGTTGCGCGAGCAGCGGGCCAACCTCACCGCGCGTGCCGCCAAGCTCGCCTCCGACATTGAGCACATCGACGCAACCTGCCTCAACGACCTCGCCATCGAGGGCGCCCTCCTGCGCGCCGACGACGCCATCCTCCGCATCGAGGGCGAAGCCCTCGCCGCCGCCGAGGAGGAAGCCCGAGCCCTCAAGCAGCGCCTCGAAGCCATGGGCCCCGTCAACATGATGGCCCTCGAGGAGTACCACGAGACCGCCGCACGCCACGGCTTCCTCGAAACCCAGCGCCGCGACCTGCTCGAATCCATCGACAACACCCAGGCCTCCATCAAGGAGATCGACGAGGTCTCCCGCGTCAAGTTCGACGCCGCCTTCGAGGTCATCAACCGCAACTTCGGCGCAACCTTCGCCAAGCTCTTCGGCGGAGGCCAGGCCTTCATGCGCCTCACCGACGAGGAGAACTCCGCCGACTCCGGCATCGACATCGTCGCCTCGCCCCCGGGCAAAAAATTGCAGAACATCCTGCTCCTCTCCGGCGGCGAGAAGGCCCTCACCGCGCTCGCGCTCCTGGTCGGAATCTTCCAGTTCCAGCCCGCGCCCTTCTGCGTCCTCGACGAGGTCGACGCACCGCTCGACGAGTCCAACGTCGGTCGCTTCGCCGACATGATCGCCGAGATGTCCTCCGGCACTCAGTTCGTCGTCATCACCCACTCCAAGCGCACCATGCAGATGGCAGACCTCATCTACGGAGTCACCATGCAGGAGCCCGGAGTCTCCAAGATCGTCAGCGTCAACCTCAACCGCCGCGCGGCCGCCCGCGACCGCCGCGAAGTGGCATAGCGAATAGAAGTCGTCATTCTGGCGAAGCTCACACAGATCGTCATTCTGGCAAAGCTCACACAGGTCGTCAGTCTGGCAAAGCTCGCACAGGTCGTCAGTCTGACGTAGCCACACAGATCGTCATTCTGACGTAGCCACACAGATCGTCATTCTGACGTAGCCACACAGATCGTCATTCTGGCGAAGCCAGAATCTCCGTATTTCGCTTTTGCTTTTGCTCTCGCTTTTGCTTGTTTTTGCACCAACGCACCATCCAACTTAGCGCACGCTGGAGGAGCTTCATTCAGTCCTCCAGCGTTTTTTTGTGACCCTCGCCCGCCCGCCGCATCGGCCTCACCCTCGCCTGATCGGCCTATGAAATGTGTGCCCCATTCATCGCGGTTTTATCGCGATGAGTGGGATGCAGAGGCAGCCTCAGCCTTCGGCTCGTACGCGCAGAACGGATCGCTCTCCAGCGGATCGCCGGTATACGCAAACGCGCGCGCCCGCGATCCACCGCACAGCGTGCGATACTCGCAGACGCCACACTTGCCCTTGAAGTGGCTCGGCGTGTGCAGCTCGCGGAAGACCGGCGAGTTGCGGTAGACGTCCGCCAGCTTGTTCGCGCGCACATTGCCGGTGACCAGAGGCAGAAATCCCGCCGGACAGATCTCGCCCGTATTGGAAACGAACACGATCCCGTGTCCATCGCGGATCTCGAAGCCGCGATACACCGGCGTCTGCGCGATCTGCGCGCGCGTCCATCCCTTCTCGCGCATCTGCTCCAGGGCAACGCGGCGATACGACGGCGCCTCGGTGGTCGCCACCACAAACGGTGAAACCTGCGTCAGATCGAAGGCCCAGCTCATGATCTCTTCGCCGCGCTGGGGCGAGACCGGCTTCAGCAGCTTGCCCCGGCCCACCGCGATCAGGAAAAAGAGGCTCCAGCGCATCACCGTGACGCTCTTCAGCAGTTCGTAGATCGCCGGCAGATCGTCCTCTGTCTCTTGCGCAACAAGGGTATTGACCTGAATCGGAATTCCTAGTTTCGCCGCGTTTTTCGCCGCTTGGATCGTCCAGTCGAAGCAGCCCTCAACGCCGCGCACGGCCTCATGCAGCGCCGCGGTCGAGCCGTCGAGGCTTAGCCCAAGGCTCTCGACTCCGTGCGCCTTCAGCTTGGCCAGCACGTCGTAGGTCAGGTCGCCGGTCGCACTGGGCGTGACGGAAATCGTCAGCCCCAACCGGTGCGCCTCGTCGATCAGCTCATACAGATCGGCACGTCTCAGCGGATCGCCGCCGGTCAGGATCAGGTGCGGCAGCGGATCGCCGAAGCTCGCAATCTGTTGCAGCAGGTCCATGCTCTCGGCGTGCGTCAACTCGTCGGGATGCGGCGTGGAGATCGCCTCCGCGCGGCAGTGGCGACAGGCCAGTCCGCACGCCTGCGTCATCTCCCAGTAGATATTCATCGGGTTCCGCGAGTAGTCGTGCGCCGCGGCACTGTGCGCGTGTGGGTGAGCATGTGCGTGTGCGATGGAGTCATTCGCGGTGGACTTTGTATTCGCTTCAATTTCGTTGGATGGCATTCGCTAATTCTCCTAGGATTCGATGCAAACGGACGACGCATCGCTTCGACAACTGCTTTCGCCTCGCACATGTCTCGCGGCGATTGCCTCTGCAACCTTGATCCCGCTCTGGATGCAGTCTGGAATGCCCGGCCCATGGTAGGCAGCGCCAGCCAGATGCAGACCGGGAAGGTTCGCAAGCGACCGCTCGATCTCCGCGACTCGCTCTTCATGTCCGAGGTCGTACTGCGGATTGGCCTTCGACCAGCGATAGGCCCTGGCCAGCACCGGGGTCGCGGCGATTCCAAGAATCACCTGCAACTCTTCGCGGGCCAGTTGCACCAGCGCAGCCTCATCCTGCTCTGCGAGATCTTCCGCCAGCGCGCCGCCGATGAAGACGCGCAGCAGAACGCAGTCCTCCGGTGCGCGATGGTTGAACTTCGCCGACGACCAAGAGCACGCCGTAATCCTTCGCCCCTCGCTGGGCGGCACGATGAAACCCGCTCCCTGCAACGGGTGCGCGACCTCGCTGCGCCGGAAGCCAAGCGAGACCGTCGCGGTGGAGACATAGCGGATCGAGCGCAACCGCTCCGCCAGCGCGGGATCGAGTTGCTCCACCAGATCGGCCGTCACAAACGATGGAGTCGCAAAAACAACATCGTCCGCCAGAAGGCACGACCCATCGCTCAGATCGATCCTGTACCGCTCGGCATAGTGGCTGACCGCGAGCGCGCGACAGCCAGTTCGCAGGTTCGTTCCCGGCAACCGCGCCACCAACGCATCGGAGAGCTGCTGCAGCCCTCCGCGCAGCGACATAAACATCGACGGCCTCTTTGCACCGTGCGCCGCGCGCGGCTCCGCTTCGGGCTTTACAGGCCGCTTCGCCCGCTTCATCATTCCGCGCAGTAGGCTGCCATGCTTCTTCTCCATCTCCAGAAACATCGGGAAGGTGCTCTTCAGGCTCATCCGCTCCGGGTCCGCCGCATAGATGCCTCCCATCAGCGGCCCGGCAATCTTGTCCAGCAACTCGTTGCCCAGCCGCCGGCGCACAAAGCCGGCCAGGCTCTCGTCCCCATCACCGCGCGCGCGGGGAATAAAAACCTCCAACCCCGCGCGCATCTTTCCCGGCCACGAGATCAGCCGCGAGCGCAGGAACGGAAGCACCATGGTCGGGGCCATCAGCATCATGCCCTCGGGCATCCGGTGCAGCCGGCCGCCGCTCCATATATATGTCGCCGCGTTCTTCCCGCTGTTGGAGCCGGACAGTTGGTCCTCCAGCCCGAGCCGCTTGCACAGCTCGATGGCCGCCGTCTTCTGCGTGATGAACGAGTCGGGCCCGCCTTCGATGGTGAATCCGTTCTCGTGGACGGACGTGATCTTCCCGCCCCAGCGCGGCGAGCCTTCGATCAGCGTGTAGTCCGTCCGCCCGCACTCCTGCAAGGTGAACGCAGTGGCCAGCCCACTGATGCCGCCACCAACGATCACCGTCTTTGTCATCGTGCCATCCCGCTTCGAATCATGATTCCCCTGCACAATCATTCCGCGCGCCCACATGGGCATCCGGTATCAAGTTATTGAAGCCTATCGACATTATCGGGCAAATCGCCTTGCGGGCGCTCTGCTGCAGCGAACATCCCATTGAACTTGCGGGTGGCTTAAAGTGTTCCTTGCAGCCTTTCACCCACTGGAATCAGGCTTGGCAGCGCGATGAGGAGTTACAAAACTAATACGATTGAGCGTCTGTACGGATGAAATAATTTTTAATATGAGTGAACCGGCAACGAGCGATCCTTCGACGAGCAACCCGGTCATTATCCAAGGTGGAATGGGCGCGGGCGTATCGAATTGGCGGCTGGCGCAGGCTGTCTCGCGTCTCGGACAGCTTGGACTGGTCTCGGGAACGGCGCTGGACCCGATCCTCGCGCGGCGGTTGCAGGATGGCGATCCGGGCGGCCACATGCGGCGCGGACTGGATGCGTTTCCCTTCCCTGCGATGGCGGAGCGCGTCTGGCAGAAGTACTTTATCGCCGGGGGCAAGGCCGAACGCACCCCGTACTGCGCGATCCCGCCGCTGGAGAAAGACATTCCTCGCGAGCTGTCTGAGCTGTGCATCGTGGCCAACTTCGTCGAGGTGTATCTGGCTCGCCAAGACCACACGAATCCGGTGGGCATCAACTATCTGGAGAAGATTCAGACCGCGCATCTGCCGTGCATCTACGGGGCGATGCTGGCCGGCGTTGGGTACGTCGTCATGGGCGCGGGGATTCCGCTGAAGATTCCCGGCGTGCTGGACCGCTACGTCAACCACGAGCCTGCGGAGTACGCAATCCATGTTCATGGCTCGCTGGAGGGCGACGACGTCACCATGCACTTCGATCCGCGCGAGTTCATGGAGTGCGAGCTTGGCCCGCTGACGCGGCCCAGGTTCCTGCCCATCGTCAGCTCCAACACGCTGGCCACCACCATGCTCAAAAAGGCGAACGGGCGCGTGGACGGGTTGGTGATCGAGACGCGCACGGCCGGCGGGCACAACGCTCCGCCGCGCGGCAAGCCGGTCTTCTCCGAGATCGGCGAACCGGTCTACGGCGAGCGGGACACCATCGACATCGCCAAGCTGCGCGAACTGGGCGTCCCCTTCTGGCTGGCTGGAGGCTATGGCAACCCGGAGATGCTGCGCGAGGCGCTGGCGCAAGGCGCAGCGGGCGTGCAGGTTGGCACGGCGTTCGAGTTCACCAACGAGAGCGGACTGCGCGAGAGCTACAAGACCGCGCTGATGGCCAAGGCCATCGCCGGCCACGCGCGCGTATTCACCGATCCGCTGGCATCGCCGACGGGATTCCCGTTCAAGGTTGCGCTGTTGGAAGGCACCTGTTCAGAGGCTGAGGTCGTCGCCGCAAGGCCGCGCATCTGCGATCTGGGCTTCCTGAGGGAACCGTATCGAACTGAGGATGGCGGCATTGGCTACCGTTGCGCCTCCGAGCCGGTCAGCCTCTTTGTCTCCAAGGGCGGCAAGCTGGAAGATACCGTGGGCAGAAAGTGCGTCTGCAATGGGCTGCTGGCCAACATCGGCTACCAGCAGGTGCGCAACGGCAAGCGCGAGGAGTATGGCCTGATTACAGCGGGCGACGACCTCGTCACCATCGCGCGCTTTCTCGGGCCGGGCCGCACCGAGTACAGCGCCGAGGACGTCATCTCGCAACTGCTGAGTGGTTGCGACGGGCCGCGCGTCGCCGAGCAGCAGATTCTCGATCCATGCGACGACGTCTGTTTCGCCTAAGCAAGCTCAACTCCGCCTCATGCGATAGAAGATCGTCAGCGCTGTGACGGTGCCGCATGTAATCAGGCTCGCCGCCATTCCCAGAATCAGGGAGCGATCGTGCTGGTAGCATCCATGCACAATCCCGATCCCCTGTAGCACGCTGAACCCGCCGAAGGTGAGCAGCGACACCCCCTCGCTGGTCTTCTTGCGCCACAGCGCCAGCACCTGCGGCACAAACAGCAGTGCGTTGCCCAGCAATCCCAATCCAAAGACCACAGCGACAAACTGCTTCATGCGTACCTTCTCCCCCCTGCTCGGAATCTCTACCCTTCTATCCTCTCACCCCCTCATACTCCCCTCACACTCCAGGTGCAGTTGAACCTTCCGCGCCTGCCCTTGCCCTTCCGGAGGGAGCAGGGGGCTTCAGCCCCCTGAATAAGCCTCATAGAATCAAAGGGCTTTAGCCCTGGGTCGAACCCGCCGGGGATTCTCCTGTGAATCCGTGATACAGATCACATCCCGTGTGCTGTGAATACGCGTTATATAAACTCGAGTAGCAATGGGGGGTTCTTTTATGAAGTCAAAAACGTCTCGCCGCGATTTCCTCTCAGCCGGGTTGATTCTTCCTGTCGTCGGTGCGGGTTCCAGCCTGGGGCTGTTGAATCTCTCCGCACAAACACCGGCGGGCAACGCCGCTTCCGCCGGGAGTGCCGCTTCTCCCGTCAAACTCAGTTACAAGACCCTCGGCAAGACCGGGCTGAAGGTGACCACAGTGGGATTCGGATGCATGATCACTTCGGACGCCAGCGTGATCACGCGCGCGGCCGATCTTGGCATTACCTACTTCGACACGGCGCGCGGCTATCAGCACGGCAACAATGAGCGCATGGTGGGCGCGGCCCTGGGCAGCAAGCGCAAGCAGGTCGTCCTCTCCACCAAGACGGAGGCGCGCGACAAGGCGGGAATGTTGGCACAACTCGACACCAGCCTGAGCGAGCTCAAGACGGATTTTGTCGACATCTGGTATATCCATGGCAAGAGCAGCCCGGACGAGATTCACGACGACATGATCGAAGCGCTGCAGCTCGCCAAGCAACAGGGCAAGGCGCGATTTGTCGGCATCAGCACGCACAGCGGCCAGCCGCAACTGATTCCCTGGATGGTGCAGAAGGGCGTCTTCGACGTTGTGCTGTCGAAGTTCAACTTCAGTTCGGACCCGGACCTGGAACAGGCTATCGACGCGGCGGCCAAGGCGGGCATGGGCGTGGTGGCGATGAAGGTGATGGCTGGAGGCCCGCGCAGCAACCAGAAGCTCACCCAGCCGGGCGCCTTGCTGGCGGCGCTGAAGTGGGTCACCAATCATCCCAGCGTTGCGACCACCGTTCCCAGCATGACGGACATGGACCAGTTGGATGAGAACGTGAAGGCCATGGCGAGCCCGCTCACGGCGGACGATCATAAGGTTCTGGCTGCGCACTTGGAGAGCATCCGCCCTCTATACTGCCGCATGTGCGGAAAGTGTGACGGCGACTGCGCGAAGGGGCTGCCGGTCGCCGATGTCTTGCGCTTCCTCAACTACGCCGACGGTTACGGCCAGTTCGCGCTAGGGCGGGAGAGGTTCCTTGAGCTGACCAGCGAGCAGACCGCGGTCCGCTGCGGCGACTGCGTCGAATGTACGGTGAAGTGTCCGCTACGGCGTGCATGTGTCGAAGCAGATGGCGCGTGCACAGGAGTTGTTTGCATGAGGGTTGCGCATCTGGCGCTGGTTCCCATCCTGCTTGCGGCAGGAGTGGCGCGCGCGCAGGACTATCTCAGTTGCCAGCTCGCGCCCGGATGGACGCAGTCCGAGCCAGTTCATTCGTATACCGCCGGCAACCTCTACGACTACAAGGACGGCGGCGCGGAAGGCTACCTGATCTACGGCTTCGCGGGCATGAAGTCGCTCAACTGCAAGTCGGGCGACAACACGCTGACCATCGACGTCTCCGAGATGAACGATGCCGACGCGGCGTACGGCCTCTTCGCCACCAACCGCGATCCCCGGTTGCCCATCGCCAAAATCGGGATGGGCGGGCAGGTGCAGCCACAGAGCGCCAGCTTCGCAAAGGGCAAGTACTACGTGGAGATCGTAGTAAACGCCGCCGATCCCAACCTCATTCACACGGCCGAGCTACAGGCCCTTGTCGACAAGATGGCGCATCGCATCGAAGGCCGCGAGACCGCTCCGGAGGCGTTGGCCTGGTTCCCGCAAGAGGACCTCACCTCATCCAATCTGGTTCCCGAAAGCGTGCTGGGACTGAAGCAGCTCAAGCGCGGCTACGTTGCGAAGTACAAGCAGGGTCAGGCATTCATCGTGCTGGAGGAATCGCCTGAATCCGCCGCCGCGGTGCTGAAGGATCTGCGCGCGCGCTTCGACGGAGCCACCGACGCAAAGGTTGGTGACGAGGCATTCCAGGCCAAGGCGCAGTATCTGGATGGAATCTGCATCTTTCGCAAGGGACGCTATCTTGGCGGATATGCAAACCTGCCCACTGCGCAGGAAGCCGCAACGCAAGCCGTAAAACTTGCCGCGCGAATTCCGTAGACAAGTAGACAATCGGCTGGCGATGGAACTCTACAGTCGTGTCTGTGACCGCAAAGCTTCTATCTCCATCGGAAGATGCGCAGCGATACGGCAAACGGCACGGCCACCCACGCGAGCAGGATTGCAATGGGTGCCATCATTTGTCCCAGGTTCATCCCCTGAAGCATGTTTCCGCGCAGGGCATCGATGGCCGCCGTCAGAGGCAACGCGCGCACGATAGGCTGAATCGCCGCGGGGAATCGCGACGCCGAGAAGAAGACGCCGGACAAGATCCACATCGGTAGCATGACCAGATTCATCAGTCCTGACGCGGCCTCCATGGTTCTAGCCCGCGAAGAGACCAGCAGCCCCAGCGCGGAGAACGAGAGCGAAGCCAGCACACAGAGCAATGCCAGTTGCCACAGCGACCCGCGAAACGGCACTGCGAACATCAGTCGCGCAAACCCCAGAAATGCCGCAACCTCGAGTATCAGCATCGCCAGCCGCGAGATCAGGTACGACGCCAGAAACTGCCAGCGCCGCATGGGCGAAGCCACCAGGCGCTTGAGCAGTTTTTTCTGCCTCGCCTCGACAATCGAAAAGCCGATCCCCCAGATCGCCGAACCCATCAGGTTCATTCCCAGCAACCCCGGCACAACAAAGTCGATATAGCGCGCTCCCGGCTCATGGATCAGCCGATTCCGGGAGGGGATCGCGTCGCGCCGTCCTGCCGCCGTCTGGATGGCGCGGTCGGCCAGCAGATGGGCCGTCCGCGCGTCGGGATTGCTGTCGTCGTCCTTGTAGGCCACGCCGTCCGGCTGCTGGATGGCCAGCAGCAGAATGCTGCCCGTCGCCAACGCCCGCGTGCCGGCTTGCTCGTCCATCGTCGTCGCCGTCAGCCCCTCATCCGCAGCCAGGGCCCGCGTCAACTGCGATGTTGTTGCACCCACCTGCAGCACATCCGCAGGGCGATTGCGGAAGGCAATTCCCAGTCCCACAGCGAGCAGAATGGGAAAGATAAAAACCCAGAAGATCGCCTCCGGCTCGCGCAGGGTCAGCCGGAAACGCATGATGGAGAGTTGATAAAGGCTGCTCCGCTGGATTTTATTCATCGCGCAGGTTCCTTCCCGTCAGCCCGACAAAGACATCCTCCAGCGTCGCCGAGTGGGTGCGAAACTCGCTCAGCTGCAGCCCTTGGCGCGTCAGCTCGGCAAAGATGCGCGGCACCGCCGTATGCAGTTCGCGAACCGACAACTGATGCAGCCCCGCGTCCGAGCGGTGCGACTCAACGCCTGGAATCGCGGTCAACAAGGCCACATCCGCCACGCCGTCTCCACTCTCGTGGCCGGTGATGACGAACTCCACAATGTGCTCTCCACCGATGGAGGCAATCAGTTGTTGCGGAGTTCCCAGCGCCAGAATCCGCCCGTGGTCCATGATTGCAACACGGTTGCAGAGCCGCTCCGCCTCATCCATGTAGTGAGTGGTCAGGATGATGGTGCGCCCCGCCTGCTTCAGCCGGTCCACCAGGTCCCACAGGTGACGCCGCGCCTGCGGATCGAGCCCCGTGGTCGGCTCATCCAAAAAGAGTAGCTCAGGATCGCCCACCAGCGCGCAGGCCATTGCCAGCCGCTGCTTCTGTCCGCCGGAGAGCGTTCCCACGCGTGAGCCGCGCTTCTCTTCCAGTTGCGCCGACTGGATCGATTCCTCCACCGAAATCCCGCGCCGAAAAAAGCTCCGGAAGAGCCGCAGCACCTCCTCCACCGTCAGCTTCTCCGGGAACTGCGTCTCCTGCAGTTGCACGCCGATGCGTTGGCGCAGTTCCCCTGCGCCGCTGCGCCACTTCAGTCCAAGCAACTCCACTCGCCCCTCATCGGGAGCGGTCAGCCCCTCGCATATCTCAATGGTCGTTGTCTTTCCCGCGCCATTCGGCCCCAGCAGCCCGAAGCACTCAGCCCGCGCCACCTCAAGATCGAGGCCATTGACCGCTACAACATCCGCAAAGGCCTTGCGCACTCCGCAGAGCAGCAGCGCGGCGCTTTTTTCGTGTGTCCGTGGTCCAGCATTTAGCACGGCAGCAGCTCCTGAACCAGTCATCGCGCCAGGTGCAGCTCTTGTCCCGTCAGTCATCCCATAAGGTTACACGTCCCGTTTTGCCAACTGTCGCCTGACTGCGTGGACCGTTGCGGGCCGCGATGCGCAAGATGCGGCTGGCGCACAGCACAAGGTCCGTCATAAAGCCCCTTCAAGTGTGTGCTACTGCTTCTCGGGACTCTTTGCAGGACTCCGTGAGTATCGAATGACATCGACGCTGGAGATTGCGATCAGCCCATCCTCCAGCATTGCGTCCAGATACGGGACCAGCTTATTGATCTGTTCTTCTGTGTCGATGATGCTGACCATGATGGGAGCATCGCTGGAGAACGTCCAGTGGCTGGAGTGATGGATTCTGGTGCTCGGTCCGAAGCCTTCGATGCCACGGTAGACCATGGCTTCGGCCAGGCCAAGCTCCAGCGCCTTGGCTATGATCGCCTCATGCAACGGCTTGCCTTGCCACTTGTCGTTCTCGCCGAAATGTACGCGTACCATGCGCGCTTGAAATTGTTCTTTCATGGCTTCTCTCCGTTCATGCCTGGGCGCTTGCTGGGCCTGTTGAAGACTTCGGTGGGTCTGCATCCAGCGCGCGATGGGAGTACTTGATGATGTCGACGTCCGACAGAACGACCATGCCCTCCTCGACCATCTGCTCCACCAGCGGAAGAAAGGATTGCAGCTTTTCTTCCGTGTCGACGACCGAGAGCATGATCGAGGGATCGCGCGAGAGAGAGAGCGCCTTGTCGGGATGCGCGCGGCGGTGCGCTCCGTAGCCGAGGATGCCGCGATAGACCGTTACGCCTGCGATATCGTTGGCGCGCATCGCTTCCACCAGCGCCTTGTGCAGCGGCTTGTCCTTCCAGCGATCGCTTTCCCCGATGTAGATGCGCATCAGCTTGGCTTTGCCCTCGATCTTGAGGTGGGCGGCAAGCGGGGCGGACTTCTTCTTCTCTTTCTCCGAGACCTGCGCGGGTTTTGCCACCGTCGTTTCCTGCATCTCGATCATTCCGCTTCCGGCGAGATCTTCCAGCTTGCCGAGCAGTTCGTCAACCTTCTCGCGCGATTCGATGAACTCCACGATGAGCGGCATGTGGTCGGAGATTTCGACAATGCTGGCGGAGTGCATGTGGTGGTCCGCGCCAAAGCCGGCGATGCCCTTCAGGACGGTTGCGCCGGAGACGCCGCGATAGAAGAGAAAGTCGAGAATGCTGGAGTAGGTTGGCACCCCGTGGTGCGTCGATCCCTCGCTCAGGTAGATGGAGACCTTGACTGCCTTACCGGCGTTCAGCATACGTCCTCCTTCAGAGGTGCGGATTGCGATGGGATGCAGCGCGGACGGTGCTTCTTCATTAGATGGCCTCCGCGATCACAACGCCCAGCCATGTGGCGACCAGTCCAAGAATCAAGCTGCCCAAGGCATACAGCGAAGCCTCCAGGAATGCTCCGCTGCGCAGCGTGGACAGCGTCTCCCACTCATACGTCGAAAAGGTGCTGTAGGCGCCGATAAATCCGATGGGGACCAGAAATCTCCACGCTGGGTTCAGTCCGGTCCGCTTGGCCAGAAAGGTCAGCGAGAAGCCGATCAGCACGCACGCCGTCAGGTTGATGACAAAGGTCCCGTAGGGGAACTTTGTTCCCAGCCGGCTGGCCACCGTCGAGCCAACCCAATATCTGGCGATGGAGCCGAACGCTCCGCCCACCGCAATGTAGAAGTACTTCTGCAATCTGTTCCTCCCTACCTAGGCTATTGTGTTGCATCGCGGCTACAATCCACAAGGCTTTCGTTCACAGTGTACCGTCGAGATTCTGAGAAGCGTAGGCAGCCGGGTGCCGGATGCCCCACATCTCGGGGTCCCCAGCGAGCGCAGTTGATCGCTGGGGTGACGTGCGCCACAAATCAGTCGAAGAATCGCTCAAACAGTGGGAGGGTTTCATTCCTGACGTAAAACGTGAGTATTTCAATAAGCGAGACGACCTCCATATTGAGTGCAGGTTCGTCTCCCACGCCAACCCAGAGGCGGAGAGTACTCTCGGTGATCGGCCCATCCGCTACCTCTGCGGCATTGATAATCCCGATGATATGGGGGAAGTCATAGATCAAATCCTTTTTGGTTCCCTGGACTCCCGCTAATATGGGACGTCTATGTTTATTCAGGTTGGTCAGTTCATCAATAAGATATAGGGGCGATATTTTTGGGATCTGAAGCAGAAAAGGCTGGAGCGATTCGATGTACATCATAGCGTGAGGGTGAATACCTCTAACCTTCCCGTTTTGAATGTCGCGCTGGTATTGATCCTCTGTCGTCGCGATAGGGAACATGTGTTTTCGATTGGGAGTGCCACCGTTGGCCAATACTAATTCATATACGAGGTAATCCAGTGTGGAACGCAAGTTTTGAAGACAGTCTCCAAATAGCAGCCCGATTCTTCCGGGAACCTTCTTTATCGGCTGTATACGATGGTGAGTTTGGCCCGGAACACTGTCCGGCATCTCCACCATGCCGATGGGAGAGCTATTGAGATATGCCACTACCGCTATCTTTAGTAGATCGTGGTGCATATCGGCATGGGTCAATTTGAAGGCAAGATTCTCTGGGATAGCCATTCCGCCATGCTAACAGCGCATATAATCACATCCTAACCGGAGGCCATGATGCTAACGATTGCAGGTGGAATCATTCTGGCGGTTGTCGGAGGATGGATTCTCATATTCGTATTGGCCATAGTGGTCAACGCGCTCAGACCAAAACCAAAGTATGTCCCCTACAAACATCCTAAGGTGGAGAAGATTGATCCCCGAAGTATCTAAACAGTGCCCTGTCACGGCTCTCTGATTATACGGTCAGCCAAGTATGTTATTACCATATCTTCCCCTTATATTTCAATCAGTTACCAAAACCCCCTCAAACAATGAATCAGCCAAGTCAAGTCCTGGGCTTCCCCTCCTTGAACCGCGAACCGCGGTTCTCGTGTTGTCAAGCCCCCTCCGCTCCGAAAAATCATCTAACTCCATCAAAACAATCAAGATAAAAGTTTCCAGAAGTTGGCATAGTAGTTTCCCTC
>PLOT01000047.1 GCA_003142215.1 Granulicella sp.
GCCGCCCAGCAGCGCCGCCTCATCGCCGAGGCCCGCCGCAAGCTGGCCAAAAAATCCTGACGCGCCGTGTTCGACGGCATGGCACACCCTGCTGCAACGACGAGGCTAGTTCGTTGTGTAGTACACCGCCAGCGTACCCACCTTCGTCGCCGGTCCGTTCCCTGTATACGCGTTCTGCCAGATCATCCCCAGGCTGGTGTTGAAGACCATCGGAGATTCCCGGAAGTAGCGATAGGCAGTCCAGTAAGTCGTATTATCCGGCGGGTTGGATTTGTAGTATCGCGCAATTCCGTACTCGTCCGTCCGCCCGTGGAACTGGTCGCCATAGAACTGATTGCCAAAGAAGTCCTCCGTCCCGCCATAGATGAAGACCGTCCCGTCCAACGTGATCGTTGGGTTCATCTCAAGCCAGTATGGTTCCACCTGTCCCGGCGCGGACGATACAAAGTAAATGCTCTCCAGCTCTCCCGGCCCACTGACCGTGGGAATGACGGTGAGGACCTGGTTCTCGGCAATAGTGGAGCTGGCCCAGTCGTTGACAACCATATGAAAGACGTTCCGTGTTGCAGGGTAGCGCCCGACCGGGGCGACGCCAGGGTAGTACTCGACCTGCGAGTAAACAGGGCCATTGAGTGCGGAAGGTACCGTGACCGAGATGTTGATGCTGGAGGTGTACTTGATATAGATGCGCCGGTAACCGCCGATGACCTCGTTCGATTGGCTGGTAGCGTTCGTTATGCCGAGGTACTTGGTCAGGAACAGGTCGCTGGTCGCCGCGACGCCATCTGAAGTTGCATACCCATTCCACAGCAGGAACATGCCGAGGGTGCAGCTATAGGTTTTGCCGTCCACGACAATCGTGATGATCGTCTGCGCCCCGAGGTTCGCCGCTGTCGGAGCACCGTCGTTATAGGTCATGGCGAACTGAATGCGCTCGACATTGCCAGCTCCGGTGGCGGAGAGCAAGGTCACTTTGTTGTTCACGATTGGCGGCGACTTGAGAGCAACTACCATCAGCGTGCGCGTCTCGCTGACATCTCCCGCCGCACCTGCTGCCCCAGTCGCGCCTGTGGGTCCCTGTGCGCCTGTCGCTCCCGCCGATCCTGCCGTGCCGGCTGGCCCCACCGGTCCCTGCGGCCCCATCGGCCCAGTCGCTCCGGTTACTCCGATCGCTCCCGCGACTCCGCTGCCAGCGCCCACCAGCGCCCACCGCGAAGCGTTTGTCGCCGGTGAGTTGTCCACGTTGTCGGTCACCAGCGAGATATAAAAGTCGTTCCCCAACGACACCATGTCGTTCAAGTTATAGACCGTTCCGGCAGAGTAGCTCCCTAGGTACGCCACATAGGTTCTCGTCTGCGCACTCGCAGGCAGGGCATGGACCAGTGCTAGAGGCAGCATCAGAGTCACCGAGAGTGCAAGGCGTCGAATCATGTCATCTCCTGTCTAGCTTGGAATCAAAATCAGCGCGCCACCGTCCACGGCCAGCGTGTAGTTCCTGGCTGTCACAGCGTCAGCAAGCCCTATTTGCAAAGTCCCCGGCGTCGTGCTCGAACCCGGAACCAGCGTCAGCGCGCCGTCAGTCACCGTCACCGAATAGTGCGCGCCGGTCACGCTGTCGATCAGTCCCAGATTGGCCACCGCCGTCCCCTCACTGTTAGTCGCCGTCAGCATCAGCGCGCCATCTGCCACGCTCAGGCTGTAGTGCGTCTCGGTCCCAGAGTCCGTCAGAATCAGCCCGCTACTGCCCCCGCCGGCTTGTGGAAGAGACAAGCCGCCGCCGCAACCAACCATCGGAAGCACCAGCCCCGCAACTAACACAACCGCCGCAAACCGCCTCATCATCCCTACTCCAGGACGCCGTTCGATTGATCTGACATCCCGTCTATCGACACTCCCAGCGTCTCGCTTCAGCCGCGACCCTCAATCCTCCCCGCAAGCAGTCCAAAAAACCGAATGCGCCCGGTACACTAGGACAGGGGGGAGCATGAAGCAGGTTAACGAACCGCATCTCGAGCACAGTCCTCAGCCCTCCACGCGCGTTCAATCGGAAAGCGGTCTGCGCGATCGGAATAAGAAGATCTGCATGAATTGCCTCGCCCTGCCAGCCATGTTCCTCCTCCTCGCTGTAACCCTCCTCCTCGCGCCGATGCGTCTCCGCGCCCAGGCCTCCGACATTCCCAGCGCCGCGCCCGCCTCCACAGCACCTGGCCAGTCAGACACCCAGCGCGGTCGCATCCTCATCGACCAGATGGTCGCGGCCCTCGGCGGCGAGGCGTGGCTCAACCGCGCAACCATCCAGCTCGATGGCCGCACCTCCTCCTTCTTCCATGGCGTACCCAACCCCTACATCACGGAGTACCACGAGCAGCGCCGCCTGCACGCGCCCGGACAACCCGAGGCCGACCGCGTCGGCTTCCTCGCCGAGCGCGGCATGATCGAGCCCGGAAAGAAGATAGACGTCGTGCAGCTCTGGATTGCAGACAACGGCTACGAGATCACCTTCAAGGGCCAG
>PLOT01000123.1 GCA_003142215.1 Granulicella sp.
CCAACCCACAACGCTTGTCATTCTGGCGTAGCCAGAATCTCCGTATTTCGTCTTTGCCTGTTCTTGCTTGTCATTCTGAGCGCAGCGAAGAATCCCCGCATTTCGCCGTTGCCTGTTCATCGCCCAACCACCCAAAAGCTGTCATCCAGAGCGGAGTGGCTCACGGCCTCATCGTGAGACACGCAGTCGAAGGATCCCGACAAATCCCGCCCCTCCCCAACCGCCCGACCCTTTCTCCCACATAACTCCCGCACTTCGTCCTTGTTCTCTTCTATCCAACCCACAACGCTTGTCATTCCGCAGCGTAGCGGAGGAATCTGCTTTTCCACAACCCCACCGTCGTAGCATGAGAAATACCAATCGGGAACCATAGGAACGGGAAGAGGAGAAACTTTGAAGATCACTTACGGACTTGCAGAGTTTGATCAATTCACCATGACAATTGACTCGAACATCAACCTTCCGATGGACGGAGTCGTTTCGGGAGGACTGTACGAGTTCCTCAAAAGCGCGGGAGAAAACGGATGGGAGCTCTGTGCGGCGTTTCCAGCAGGAATTAGGGGTATGTCGCGAGCAATACCCGGCCGGCAAGAATTGAGGAAGTGTGAGGACCCGACCGAGGAAATTGCGTTCATCTTCAAGCAAGTCTGAGGGCAATCGTCTCGTCCAGAATCTCCCGCACCGTCAGCGCCACAATCGAGATGTGCTCCCGCTGGAAGAACCGTCCAATCTCCAGCATCGCGTCGCTGCTGAAGTCGAACCCCACAAAAAATCCCTTCTTCCGCTTCGCCCGCATCATCGCCGCCTCGAACATATCGATGTCGGGCCGCCCCACCTTGTCCATCTGCTTCACCTGCACCGGGTACCAGTCGTCCATAAAGTCGAGTTGCTCGTCCTTCTTCGCGCTCGGCTCCGAACCCACCGGGAAGATGCGCCCATCGATCCCCATATCGCCCACCTGCGTCTTGTTCGGCACGCCTCCCAGCGCAATCACCGCCCAGTTCTCGAACTCGAACGGAGGAATCGTCCGCAACTGCTTCTCCGTCCACGGCAGGTCGCGCACCACAAACCCCTTGCCGCGCAGCCACAGGTTCTCATCCTCGCGTATCCGGCAAACGTCGCGCAGCCGCTTCGCCATCACACGGCAAGCCGTCGGAGAAACGTCGATCCCAATCCACTGCCGGTTCAGATTCTGCGCCGCCACCAGCGCCGTCCCACACCCGCAAAACGCATCCAGCACAATGTCGTTCTCATTCGACGAGGCTTTGATGATGCGTTCAAGAAGAGCAAGAGGTTTTTGTGTTGGGTAGCCGAGTCTCTCTTTAGCTTGCGAATTGATTGGAGGAATATCCATCCATACAGTGTCGATGGGCCTCCCTTCTTGTTCGTCGAGATACCGTTTCATTCGAGGTATAGAGCCTGGACTTGGCTTGACTACGATTCCCGCCTCGTAGGCTTCCTGCATCCGCTGTTTCGTCCATCGCCATACTTTTCTATGGCCTAAGAATTCGTAGGTCAGATTGGGGCGGTCTGGGTTTGGGTTGGTCAGATCGCTCAGTTGATAGAGCCGTCCATCAGGATCACGATGTGAATATTTTCCAGCGGTTTTTTCGTCAAGATTATCCGGGTCGTACGGATTGTAAGGACGATTGAATACCGTCCTTTCACCGCCTCCATAAAGAAGGATCGTGTCGTGATTGTTGGGGAATCCGTTGAACGCTAAGCCTTTTGAAAGTGCCCTGTGCCAAATGATCTCGCTCTGGAAGTTGTTCTCTCCAAGAATCTGATCCAGCAGCACCTTCACATAGTGGCTCGCGTGCCAGTCGCAGTGGTAGTAGAAGCTGCCTGTCTTCTTCAGCACCCGCGACATCTCAACGCACCGCGGCCGCATGAACTCGATATAGGCCCTCGTCGACTCGTGCCGGTCGTCGAACGACCGCTTCTCCTTCGTCTCGCCCCAGAACACCTCATAGTTCCGGTTCGAGTTGAACGGCGGATCGATATAAATCAGGTCGACGCACGCATCCGGCAGCTTCTTCAACTGCTCCAGATTGTCGCCACAATAGATGACCCGCGTGTCCAGCAACGAGGAAGGCTTAGCCATGGTTATGCACCAGCTTACAACCAACCCCCTCCGACCCGCCATTTCCCGCGAATTCCCCCTGTTTCCCGCCTACGTACATTTCAGAATGGGAGATTTGGATGGTAATGATCCCACATTTCAGAAGCGAGACGTGGGGCACCCGACTATTCTAGCGGTTTGAATTTTTCCAACAGATCAGCGATTCTGGCAAGTTCTTTGGGGATTTCCTGCAATTCGCTCAAAGTTTTGGGAAGTTCGTTGTCGTGAAGGAGCTGCTTTTGATTGGCATCGACGCTGCAAACAAAGTTCTGGCGATACTTCTTACCGGTTGAGTCTTTATACCAACACTCGCCCTCGAACCGAGCTTGAGAAAGTTCCTTTACGATATGAGTAGAAACTCCAACCAGTGTGGATGCGCTTTCCTGTGGCAGGAGAACGCATATCTTGTCCAAGCTCGTGACTTTATTTCCCTCGTGATCCACCGGATGAGCTTTCCAATGGAGCTCAACATCGTAGGCCACCCCGCCACCAAGGTTCTTCACCCTGAGTTGAAGCAAACTGTAACGGCTTGTTAGATCAAAATATGGAGTAGGTCGCGGACGTAATGCGTCTTCCTGAATCTCCAGGACTCTGAGCGCCGGCAGCACGGAAATCACTGCTGCTATCACTGCCATAAGTCCAGTTAATGTAGCCCATGTCTCTTTCTCCTTCGTCTCATGCAGAAGGAAACCAGCTAATGTAATGCTGGCGATAAAGACAAGTACGAGAGAGATGCGGGCTAGGGTTCTCACCTGAACATTATGCAATGAGTTGCCCTGAAACGCGAGAAGGAGGGTCCGCCGGGTGCCCGGGTGCCTGATCCATCGCGGTCTCTTCGCGATGGGTGGGATTCGACCCCGCAAAAACCCCAGCAAATCCACATGTCAAGGGTCTCGACCCTCGAAAATCTCCCTAACCAGCACCAAACAAACCACTTAATAGTTAAAAATAGTTGGCATACTAGTTATGCTCCATCCCGTATCATTAAAGTATGGGGGAAAGGTTCGTGGATGACGTGGGGGTGGGATACGCAATTGCGAACCAGGCGCGCCGTAGCCAGTAGCCAGTAGCTCAGACACCGCAACTGATTGATTCCGGATATCTTAGCTGTAACTATAATAGAATGACCACTTTGGCGGCGCATCACACCCATAATCGCCTGTGTCCAATACACTTACGCCCAAAATACCCCGGGGAGGGGGGGAGGGGGCGAACGCAAGACGAATTAAATGCGAAATATCGCGCTCACTTCACCGCGCTCAGGTTGACAGCCAGAGCAGGCACCCGGCGATATGATAGAGAAAGGTGCTGGTATCGGAGCGTAGAAGATGCGACAACTTTATACCATCGGGCACTCGTCCCACACGCCGGAGCACTTCATCGATCTGCTTCAGCGGCATGGCATCGAGGTGCTGGTCGATGTGCGCTCCGCACCCTACTCTCGTTACACCCCGCACTTCGACCGCGAATCCTTGCGCGACCTGGTGACCGCAGCCGCGATCAAGTATCTCTACCTCGGGGATGCAATTGGCGGACGCCCCAAAGACGAGAGCCATTACGACCTCGACGGTCACGCGCGCTACGCCAAGGTTGCCGAAAGCCCCGACTTTCTCGATGGCATCCGTCGCCTCGAACGCGGAGCCGACGGCTTCCGCGTCGCCATTATGTGCAGCGAAGAGGACCCCGCCCACTGCCATCGCCGTCTGCTCATCGGCCGCGTCCTGATTGCGCGCGGAGCCGAGTTGCGGCACATCCGCGGCGACGGGGAGTTGCAGACCGAGGCGCAGGTCGCAGCCGCCTCGGGTAAACTTCTCGCCGACCCACAACCCGCTCTATTCGCCGACCTGGACGAGGACAAATGGAGATCTACAGCATCGGTTTTACCCAAAAATCGGCAGCCCAATTCTTCAATTCGTTGAAAGACGCAGGCATCCGCCGCCTGCTGGACGTGCGCCTCAACAACACCTCGCAGTTGGCTGCCTTCGCCAAGCGCGACGACCTCGCCTTCTTCCTGCGCGAGATTTGCGGGGCCGCGTACGAGCACGAGCCACTGCTGGCGCCCACGCAGGAGATGCTGGACGCATACAAGAAACGCAAAGGCGACTGGGCTGTCTACGAACAGGAGTTCCTCACGCTAATGCGCGAGCGCCAGATCGAGTCGGCGCTCTCGCCCGAACCGTTTCGCGCCGCGCGGACAGCTCTTCTGTGCAGCGAAAATACGGCAGAGCACTGCCACCGCCGCCTCGTCCTCGAATACCTGCAACAAGCCTGGGGAGACATTATCATTACGCACCTCTGAGGCGTCCTGTGCGCAAGACCATCCTCTGTCTGGCCAACTCGTACAAGCACGGCGGACGTTGCGTGGCCGGTGTCTGCCTCGACGATGGCACTTGGATTCGCCTGCGCGGCGCGGCTACCGACGGTTCGCTGCAACCACTTGAGTATTCCCTCGACGACTGTAGCGAACCCCGCCTTCTCGATGTAATCGAGGTCGAACTGCACTATGCACTCCCGTCCGACGCCCATCCGGAGGACTGGCAGATCGCTCCCGTTCGCTGGCGCCTCCTCCAGCGTCCAGCAACCGCCTCGCAGCTTCAGAAGATCGCCGCCGCCGCCGACATAGCTCCAACGATCCTACGAGACTATTGCGACCGAATGCCGGTGGAGGAGATCCAGACCAAACCGCTGCAATCGTCTCTCGTTCTGGTTTGCCCGTCAGAGATCCACTGGTGGATTCGCGAAGAACGCGGCAAGCGAAAGTTCCGCGCTCTCTTCCGCCGCCACAACGTCACCTACGACCTCGCCGTCACGGACCCGCGCTGGCTGGAGCGATTGAACCTGATGCCGGCGGGGATCTACCCTCACGCAACGTTCGCCGAACCAGACTGCGATACATGGCTCACGGTCAGCCTCAGCGAGGCATTCCACGGCTGGCACTACAAGCTGGTTGCCGGAGTTATCGTGCGAACGCACTGAAATCGCGAACTGCCATCAATCGAAGAGTTCACTGTGAGAACCGAGTCGGGTCAACTCCAGAATGTCGCCATCGAGCTTTCGGTAGATCAAGAGCAGATCGGGTTTGAGATGGCACTCGCGACAATCCCAATATTCTCCCATTAGGCCATGATCACGATACCGCAGCGGCAGAACCTGATCGGTAAGAAGCAGGGCGAGAACATCCGTAAACATCCGGTCAAGGTCTTTACCATATTGCCCTGCGCGAACACGCTTGAAGTCTCGCTTGAAACGGGAAGTCCTGCTAGTCGTCCGCATTGAGATCGGCCATAAGCGCTTCGACTGTCTTGTAAGTCTTCAATCCGCCCCGGCGCCCTTCCTCGATCGCTGCTATGGTCTCCGCATTTGGCACATGCGCCTCAAACGGCATCTTCCGCTCCTTCGCGATGCGTGTCATCATCAGGCGAAAGGCAGCCGAGGGCGTGAAGCCAATCGACTTAAGCACAGCGGTGGCCTTCTTCTTTGTCTTCTCGTCAATTCGCGCTCGCACAACAGCATTGGCAGGCATCGCAACACCTCTGAGCTACATTGTAGCCCACGTCTTGTATCCCACGTCGAGGGCTAGCGGGGATTGAGGTGGTGGGCGACGAGGGCAGAGGCTTGCTGGATGGTCTGCGGGTCCGTGCCGAAGCCGGGGAGCCAGTGGAGTGCGGGGTCTTTGCGGAACCAGGTGAGCTGGCGTTTGGCGTAGTTGCGATGACCCTGCTGGGCGGCCGCGATGGCCTGGTCGCGGGTAACTTCGCCGCGCAGGAGGGCGGCGGCCTGGGCGTAGCCGAGCGAGGCGAGCGGACGGCAGTCCGGGCCGTATTGAGCGAGGAGCTGGGCGGTCTCTTCGACCAGGCCACCTCCTTGGTCTGGCGGGTTGAACATCTGGGCGGCGCGGCGGCTAATGCGGGCGTAGAGCTCGGCGCGGGGCGGATTGAGGGCGAGCCGCAGGATACGGAAGCCGGTGAGCGGGTCGCGGCCCTTTTGCCACTGGTCGGTCATGGGGATGTAGCCTGCGGCGGGCGCATCGTCGCTAGCCGACTGTCGGGCGGCCAGCGTGACCTCGATGGCGCGGATGATCTTGGGCGCGTCGTTGGCGTGGATGAGGCGGGCGGCGGCGGGATCGAGGCGGGCGAGGATGCGGTGCAGGTGGGCCGGACCACGGAGTTCAGCGCGCTGGCGGAGCTTTTGACGCAGGGGTTCACGGCGGGGCGGCGCGGGGAAGAGGCCGTCGACGAGGGCGCGCAGGTAGAGGCCTGTTCCTCCAGCAACGATGGGGAGTCTGTCTCGCTGACTGATCTCGCGGATGGCTTCACGGGCGAGGCGGCTAAAGTCGCCGGCGGTGCAGGGTTGGTCGGGCGAGGCGATGCCGATCATGTGATGTGGGACGCGGGCGCGCTCGGCCGGCGTGGGCTTGGCGGTGCCGATCTCCATGCCACAATAGACGGCGACCGAATCGCAACTGACGATCTCGCCGGAGAACTGCTGGGCGAGGGCGAGGGCAATGGCTGTCTTGCCGCTGGCGGTGGGGCCGGCGACGATGAGGAGCGGCGCGAGTGGCTCTGCGCTGTCTACCAAAGGCGCCACCAGCCAACGGTGAAGACGCGATGGATGCCTGCACGGAGGATGGCGAAGAGGATGGCGGCGAGGGCGAGGGTGAGCAGGCCGCGGATCTGGCGGCGGCGTACGAGGTGTTCGGCTGCGCCGGGCGGCTTTGCTTCGCGCGGGTTGGAGGTGTGGGATGGGCGCATGTGCTCCTCAAGTATCCCATTCATCCTAGAATGGCTACTCCGGGAGCGGGATGTTGTAGAAGAAGCCTACGCGCAACTCGAGTTGCGGGCCGTGGAACTGCCTGGGAAGCGGCGGAAACTGGCCTTCGCTGGTGATGGCGTTCCAAGCGGAGTGGTCGAGCGCGACATCGCCGGAGCGGGTTTCCAGGGTCATTGCGCCGATCTTGCCGTCAGACAGGATGGTGAAGCGGATGCCGACGGTTCCCTTCTTCATCAGCGGAGGCTGGACCTCTTCGGGGATGAGAGGGTCCCAGTTGCGCTGGATGTCGTGGTGGAGTTGACGCATGTAGGCGGAGAAGTCTACGCCCATGGTGTCTGAGAGGATGGTCGCGCCGGCCTGCAAGGGGCCTCGAGTGCTTGAGGGTGAGCCATAGCTGGCGCCTCCGCGGCCGCTGAGCGCTCCTCGCATGGCGTCCTGGATTGCTCCGCGTGCGCTCTGGTTTTGCGCGAAGTTGGGATTCGGCGCGGCGGGCAGCGGAGATTCGACCGATGGCTGGGCGGCCTTTGGCGCGCTGGGCAAAGGAGCGGCGGGTTGCGGGACTGGCGGCGCGGTGGTGCGGGCTTCCTCCTGCGGCTGAACGGGAGGCTGCGGCGTGGGCGCGGCCAGGCGGGCCTGCTGCTGAAGCTGCTGCATGGTCTTGCGGTCGATCTGCGGATGCGGCGGGGGCTTCAGAACGGGCGCGCTGTGCTGCTGGAGAAAGGTCAGCTCCTGGTCGTGCTGCTTCATCAGGGCGATGGGGTCGATGTAGCGCGGCTGATGCCAGAGGACGCGCGGGCCGTAGAAGAGAAACCACGCGAGGGCGAGGTAGACGATGATGGAGATGTAGATGGATTCGCGGAAGCGGGCGCGGGAACGCTCGTCGTCGAGCGAATCGAGCAGATGGATGATCTCATGCTCCTCCAGTTCGCCGTAGCGGCTGGTACGCAGCTTGAGAGGCTGGCTTGCTGGAGAGCTGTTCTGGTTGGTGGCTGCGTCTCCCGTCGTCTCCGGGGTCTGGTCTGGGGCGCGGGACGGTTTGGGGAACAGCTCTTGGATGGGCATTGGCCAGGATTGGTGGGACGGTTAGCGGCTCTAGGTTAGACGGCGCAAACAAGATTTGGCGACGGCTATGGGTATAGACCCCGCAAAACGGCGGGAGCTTCGCTTATTCCCTATTTTCTCACCTTTGAGGAGATGCCGGGCTTGCCGCTGAAGATGGACCGAGAGGCGTTGAGCGTGAATTGCAGGGTAGCGCGGGGGCTGAGGGGCAGATTTCCGCTGATGGCCAGCTTGCTGATGCCATGCACCAGCGACCAGGCCGTCCATGCCAGCGGCAACAGATCGCCGGGGGGAAGATCGCCGGAGGCCTGCGCGGCGCTGACGCAGTCGAGCAGGACATTGAAGGCGTTGCTGCCAACGATGGGCCCGCCTGCGCCGGCCACGCCGCCGGTGCCGTTGTGCGGGCAGCGCGGCAGGTCGAACATGACGACAAAGTGCTGCGGCCAGCGCAGGGCGAAGTCGACGTAACCGCAGCCGCTGCGATGCAGCCGCTCCAGGGGCGACTTGCAGCGCGCGATCCTCTTCTGCATGACGGCGGTGAGGCGGTAGAACCCCTCCGCGGCGACGGCGGTCAGCAGCTCATCCTTGCTACTGAAGTGGCGATAGGGCGCGTTGTGCGAGACTGCGGCGCGGCGCGCGACCTCTCGCAGCGTGAAGGCGCGCGGGCCGACCTCGCCGACCAGGGCGACGGCGGCATCGAGCAGGGTCTTGCGCAGGTTTGCGTGGTGGTAAGGCTCGGCGCGGGTCACACTTGAATTTCTAGCAAATAATGTTGACAGAAGCAACTTGATCGCCTAGCCTGATGTTGCCATCGTCAACATTGGTCCCAGGTTCAGGCCGGGAAGGCAACCGAAAGACGCAGTCGGGAGAGCGGAATGGCAAACGGAGTCTCTTACAAACAGGCAAAGCTGGCCGAGCAATGGGACGCAATCGTCATCGGCTCCGGCATGGGCGGTCTGACGGCGGCGGTGCTGCTGGGCGCGCACGGGGGCAAGCGCGTGCTGGTGCTGGAGCGGCACTATGAAGCTGGCGGCTTCACCCACACCTTTCATCGTCCAGGATACGAGTGGGACGTGGGGTTGCACTACATCGGCCAGATGCAGGACGCGGCCTCGCCGGTGCGGCGCGCCTTCGACCACGTCACAGCGGGCAAGGTGAAGTGGCAGGCGATGCCGGAGCAGTACGATCAGCTGAACTTCGCGGGCCAGAGATTCGATCTGTACGCTGGGCTGGAGCACTTTCGCGAAGGCCTGAAGTGGGTGTTTCCCGGCGAGGCGCGCGCCATCGACGGATACATTGCAGCGGTGATGGCGTGCAATCGCGCGAGCAGCCTGTACTACGCAGAGAAGGCGATGCCGGCCTCTCTGGCGGCGCTTGCGGGCAGGCTGATGCGCGCGCCGTACATGCGCTGGGCGCGGAGAACTACGCGCGAGGTGCTGGAGAGCCTGACCGCGAACCAGGAGCTGATCGGCGTGCTGACCGCGCAGTGGGGCGACTACGGATTGCCGCCCGCAAAGAGCAGTTTCGCCATTCACGCAACCGTGGCCGAGCACTACTTCGACGGCGGCAGCTACCCCGTCGGCGGGTCTGGCGTCATCGCCGAGGCGATGGCGCCGCAGATTGAATCGAACGGAGGCTGCGTGGCCGTCAGCGCCGAGGTTGCCGGGATTCTGCTCGATGGCAATCGAGCCGCCGGCGTGCGCATGAGCGATGGCCGCGAGTTCCGCGCGCCGATGGTGCTGAGCGATGCGGGCGCGTCGAACACCTTTGAACGGCTTCTGCCGGCGCAGCTTCCCGCGCTGGATTCGCTGCGCACGCAACTGCGATCTCTCGCGCCCTCCACGGCCCACCTCAACCTCTACGTTGGTCTCACGCAAAGCGATGCTGCGCTGGGCTTGCAGGGTACCAACCTTTGGCTCTATCCCTCCTTCGACCACGATGCCAACGTCGAACGATTCTCGCGCGATTTTGCGCAGAATCCAGACGCACCCTTCCCTGGCATTTACCTTGCCTTCCCCTCGGCGAAGGACCCTGATTTTCAGTGCCGCCATCCGGGCAAGAGCACCGTCGAGGTGATCGCGATGGTTCCTTACGCGGCATTCTCCGGTTGGGGAGAGACACGCTGGCGGCGGCGCGGCGACGACTACGACGCGCTGAAGCAGCGCCTCACCGATCGGATGCTGGCCGAGCTGGAGCGGCAGGCGCCGTCGGTAGCGGGCAACATCGCCTGCGCGGAGCTGTCTACGCCGGTCACGACGCGACACTTCATGAACTACGGCCATGGAGAGATCTACGGCATCGCCGCAACGCCGGAGCGATTCGAGATGCGCAGGCTGGGAGCCAGAACGCCGATCCGGGGGCTCTATCTGACGGGACAGGATGTGGCCAGCCTGGGCGTCGTCGGCGCGTTGTTCGGCGGAGTCATCAGCGCCTCCGCGGCACTGGGCAAGAACCTGTTGTCAACCGTGACAAAGCCGCGCACTGCGCGCAGTTCCTGACTCGCGGTTCGACCGCCGGGAGTGGGCTGGACGTAAACTAACAGAGGATGAAAGATTCTCAGGGATTGCCGAAGATGGAGCTGGACGCGCCGGCACGCGCCTCGGTTGCGAGCGCGCTGTTGCCGCCCGTGGTGTTGGCGAAGAAAGCGCGGGTGGTGGTGCTGAGCATCAGCGATCGCTGCTACCAGGGCTTGCAGGTGGATCGCTCGGGGCCGGTCGTGGTGGAGCTGCTGGAATCGGCGGGCGCGGATGCAGTGGTGCGGGAGACGCTGCCCGATGAGCTGGAGCAGATTGCGGCGGCGCTGCGGCACCATGCGGCGGCGGGGGCGAGCCTGATCGTCACCACGGGCGGGACGGGGCTGGCGGCGCGGGATGTGACTCCGGAGGCGACGCGGATGGTGTGCGAGCGGCTGGTGGAGGGGCTGGCGGAGCGGATGCGCGCCGAAGGGATGAGGCAGACGCCGATGGCGGCACTGAGCCGGGGCGTCTGCGGAACGATTACGACTTCGGCGGGCTGCACGCTGATTGTGAACCTGCCGGGCTCAGTGGCTGGCGCCGTGACATCGCTGGGGGCGATCCTGCCGCTGCTTGGCCACGCGCTCGATCTGCTGGCGGGACGGACGGCGCATGAGTAGACCGATAGAATCGAGTTGCTTGTGAAGATAGGACCGATCGCACTCCTGCATAAAGCCGGCACCATTATCAGTGCGGCGTTGCTGCCGTTTGGCGTCTGGGGTCTGGGCGGGCTGGCATTCATCGACGCGGGGATCTTTCCCATTCCGATCACAATGGATGGGGCGGTGATCGGCTATGTGGCCAGCGACCACAGGAAGTTCCTGCTGTACTGCCTAATGGCGGCTGCCGCCTCGGCCTTGGGCAGCCTGATTCCGTACTATGTGGGGCGCGCGGGCGGCGAACTGTTCCTGCTGAAGCGCATCAACCGGGCGCGCTACGAGCGGATGCGGGACCGCTTCGAGGAGCAGGAATTCCTGGCCATCATGATTCCGGCGATGATGCCGCCTCCGATGCCGGTCAAGTTGTTCGAGTTTGGCGCGGGCGTCTTCGAGATGAAGCCACTGTTGTTCGTCACGGCGATCTTCAGCGGCAAGTTCATCCAGTTTCTGGTGTGCGCGCTGATTACGGTCTTTTACGGGCCGGAGATCGCGCACACGTTCAGGAGAGCGGTTCACGAGCATTCCGATGTTGTGCTGGCGATCTCGCTGGCGATTGGGCTGACGATTGCTGTCTATCTGCTGCGCAAGTTGTTCGACCGGCGGCGTGGCACGCAGTTTCCGATTGAAGAGGCAGCAGAGACGGACGAAGCGGCAAGCGACGACGACTCTACACTAATCACCTAAGTACAAGGGAACAGGCATGAGCAGGGCCAAGGCTGAAACTATAGCGATGCCCTTCCAATCAAGCTGCAGGGGGAGTTGTGTGGCTTCAAGCTGACCCGCACCCGATGTGCGGGTCAGGTGCGGTTGGCGCGGGGTTGGGCGATGACCAGGCCGCGGGGGGTGGGTAGCAGGACGACCGAGAGGAGGCTCTCGGACTCCATCTTGAGGGCGGCGTCGCGGACGGTCTTGAGGTGGGAGCTGGCATCGTGCATGAGGATGATGCCGTGGGGGTTGATCTGGGGGAGGAAGCGCTTGACCTCGGATTCGCGGATGGCCAGGTCGGAGTCAGAGAAGAAGAGGTCGATGGTGCCGTCGATGTGCATCTCCAGACTGGATTCGTTGCGGAGTTCGATCCAGGGGGCGAGAGGCGAGGAGGCGAGGCGGGACTTGGCCTTGGCGAAGACGACGGGGTCGAACTCGCAAGTGATGACGCGGGCGCGGGAGCCGTCGGGGAGTGGGCCGTTGCGCTCGAGCCCGCGGGCGATCCACTCGGTGGAGACGCCGAGGAAGGAGCCGGTCTCGACGACGAGGCGTGGCTTGATGGTGGTAACGAGGGTGGCGATGAACTCGAGGACTTCGACCTCGGCGGTCATTGAATCGATCATGCTCCAACGCTGGGGTTGGGGACACTCGGGAGTGGCGCGGTGGTACTCCGGCTGCACGGCCCCGGCGGAGCGCTCGTGCTGGAGCATGACTTTGTGCTCCTGCTTCATCTTCCTGGTGAAAAGGCCCATGTGGTCTACTTTAGAGCAGAACCACAGTATCGTATCCGTTTATGGCTTTGTTTGGGATGGATTTTTCTTGAGGAAAAATCCACTCAGCGAGTGTGGCTTCGGGGATTATTTACTGCGGTTCTGCTCAATCGTGAACGGATGGGCGTGGGCGATGCGATTGGGGGGGGAAGAGAATGAGCGGAGACGGAGAGGGTAAGGCCATCGGCGACGGATGGACGGCGGCGGAGATTCCAAGTCAGGTGGGCCGGCGGGCGCTGATTACCGGGGCGAACAGCGGGATTGGCTACCATGCGGCGCTGGAGCTGGCACGCAAGGGGGCGCATGTTTTGCTGGCGTGCCGGGACAAAGCCAGGGGCGATACGGCGCTTATTCGGCTGCGCGCGGAGGTTCCGGCGGCGAGCGCGGAGGTGGTGCTGCTGGACCTGGCGTCGCTGGAGTCGGTGTGCGCGTTTGGCGCGGCGGAGCTTGCGCTGGGTGAGCCGCTCGACCTGCTGATCAATAACGCGGGCGTGATGGCCCCGAAGAAGCGGCTGGAGACGAAGGATGGCTTCGAGATTCAGTTTGGGACGAATGTGCTGGGCCACTTTGTGCTGACAGCGGTGCTGCTGCCAGCACTGGTGCGCGCGGCTGTGGGCCACCCGCTGAGGCCTCGCGTGGTGACGCTGGCCTCGATTGCGCACAAGCAGGGGCGGCTGAACTTCGACGATCTGCAATCGGCGAAGAACTATGGGCCGATGGTGGCGTACCGGCAGTCGAAGCTGGCCGACCTGATGCTGGCATTCGAGCTGGGGCGGCGGCTGCGCGCTGCCGTGCCGCCGATCTCAGTGGTGATGAGCGTGGCGGCGCATCCGGGCGTGGCCAACACGAATTTGTTTCAGGTGGGGGAGTTCTCGGCGGCGGAGCGCGTGGTGCGGCGCGGATTTGGCGTGGCGATTGGCGTGCTGCTGAACAGCGAGGCGGAGGGCGCGGTGCCGACGCTGTTTGCGGCGACATCGCCGGACGTGGTGGATGGCGGATACTACGGGCCGCAGGGCCTGCTGGAGATGCGCGGAGGCGATGTGGGCCCGGCCAAGGTTGCGCCCCAGGCGCTCGACCAGGCAGCGGCGCGGCTGTGGAGCGAGTGCGAACGGCTGACGGGCATCTCGCTGCTGTAAACAACCGCGGAGGAGGAGAAGCAGATTCCTCCCCTTCGACAAGCTCAGGGTGCGGAATGACAAACTAAAAAGTGGAACGACAAGCCACAGCTTTATGACTTGGTGGCGAGCTGGCGAAGGACGTAGGGGAGGATGCCGCCGTGCTGGTAGTAGAGGATTTCCTGTGGGGTATCGATGCGCAGGGTGGCGGAAAACTCAATGGTCTTGCCGTGGGTGTTCTCGGCGAGGATGGGGAGGATGCGGCCGTCGGCGAACTTGGAGTCGAGCATGGACTGGAGCTGGCCGGGAGCGTCGCCGATGGCGAAGATCTCCTTGCCGGTGAGGCCGAGGGATGCGGCGGACTGGCCGGGCAGGAACTGGAAGGGAAGGATTCCCATGCCGACCAGGTTGGAGCGATGGATGCGTTCGTAGCTCTCGGCGATGACGAACCGGATGCCGAGAAGGCGCGGGCCTTTGGCGGCCCAATCGCGCGAGCTGCCGGAGCCGTACTCCTTGCCGGCGAGGATGCAGAGGGGGATTCCGCGCTCGGCGTAGATGACGGAGGCGTCGTAGATGGTGACGGTGGTGTCTTCGGGGAGGAGGCGGGTGATGCCGCCTTCGGTTCCTGGGGCGAGTTTATTGCGCAGGCGGACGTTGGCAAAGGTTCCGCGGACCATGACTTCGTGGTTGCCGCGGCGGCTGCCGTAGCTGTTGAAGTTGGTGGGGGAGACGCCATGGGCGGCGAGATATTGTCCGGCGGGGCCGTTCTTCTTGATGGAGCCGGCGGGAGAGATGTGGTCAGTGGTGACCGAGTCGCCGAGGACGGCGAGGCAGCGGGTAGCGCGGATGTCTTCGATGGGCGCGGGCGTGGCCATCATGCCGTCGAAGTACGGGGCACGGCGGATGTAGGTTGAGTCGGGCTCCCAGTGGTAGGTGTCTCCGGAGGGGAAAGTGAGGCGCTGCCAGTTCCGGTCGCCTTGGGATACCGTTGAGTATTGTTTGCGGAACATCTGGGAGTCGATGGAGGCGGCGACGGCGGCGGAGACCTCGGCCTGGGTGGGCCAGATGTCTTTGAGGTAGACGGGAGCGCCGGATTGATCCTTGCCCAGCGGCTCGGTGGCGAAGTTGTGACTGATGTGACCGGCGAGGGCGTAGGCGACGACCAGCGGGGGCGACATGAGGTAGTTGGCACGGACCTCGGGGGAGATGCGGCCCTCGAAGTTGCGGTTGCCGGAGAGGACGGAGACGGCGACGAGCGAGTGGGCTTCAATGGCGGAGCTGACGTCGGTGGGCAGCGGGCCGGAGTTGCCGATGCAGGTGGTACATCCATACCCAACGGTATTGAAGCGGAGAGCGTCGAGGTAGGGGGTGAGGCCGGACTTGTTGTAGTAGTCGGTGACGACGCGGGAGCCGGGGGCAAGCGAGGTCTTGACCCATGGGGGCGTTCGCAGGCCGCGCTCGACGGCTTTTTTGGCGAGGAGCCCGGCGGCGATCATGACGTAGGGGTTGGAGGTGTTGGTGCAGGAGGTGATGGCAGCAATAACGACGGAGCCGTGGGTGAGGTAGGGGTCAGGATCGACACCGAAGCGGGCTTTGACGCTGCTGGGTGCGGCGGCGTTGGGGTCTGGCGCTCCGAGACTGCTTGCGGGGTTGTTATTGGCGGAGGCGTGGCCGCCTTCGGCCTCCCAGCGGAGGACCTGTCGGGCGGCGGACTGGTTGGCGTTGGGGCCGAGGAGGGCGGGGAGTTGCTGGGCAAAGCTGGCGGCGGCCTGCGAGAGGAGGACGCGATCCTGCGGGCGCTTGGGGCCGGCGACGCTTGGCTCGACGGTGGCGAGGTCGAGCGAGAGCGTGGAGGAGTACTCGGCTTCGGGCGAGGCGGCGGTGTGGAAGAGGCCCTGCTCGCGGAAGTAGGCCTCGACGAGGGCGATGTGGGCTTCGGTGCGGCCAGTGAGGCGGAGGTACTTCAGGGTCTCTTGGTCTACCGGGAAAATCCCACAAGTGGCGCCGTACTCGGGTGCCATGTTGGCGATGGTGGCTCGGTCGGCGAGGGGCAGCTCGGTGATTCCAGGGCCGAAGAACTCGACGAACTTGCCTACTACGCCGTGCTTTCGGAGAGCTTCGGTGACGGTGAGGACGAGGTCGGTGGCGGTGGTTCCCTCGCGCAGACGGCCTGTGAGGCGGAAGCCGACGACCTGCGGGATGAGCATGGAGACGGACTGACCGAGCATTGCGGCCTCGGCCTCGATGCCGCCGACGCCCCAGCCGAGGATGCCGAGACCGTTGACCATGGTGGTGTGGGAGTCGGTGCCGACGAGGGTGTCCGGGCAGGCGGTGATGGAGCCGTCAGCATCGGGTTCAGTGGTGAAGACTACTCGGGCGAGGTACTCAAGGTTGACTTGGTGGCAGATTCCCATACCCGGCGGTACGGCAGAGAAGTTGTTGAAGGCGGATTGGCCCCACTTGAGGAAGGCGTAGCGCTCGCGGTTGCGGGAGAACTCGAGGGCTGCGTTGAGGTCGTAGGCGTTGGGCGAGCCGTACTCGTCGACCTGGACGGAGTGGTCGATGACCAGCTCGGCGGGCTGGAGGGGATTGATCCGTTCGGGGTTGCCGCCGAGTGAGCGCATGGCGTCACGCATGGCGGCCAGATCGACGATGGCGGGGACGCCGGTGAAGTCCTGCATGAGGACGCGTGCGGGCATGTAGGCGATCTCGCGGGAGGGCTCGGCTGTGGGGCTCCAGTGGGCGAGGAAGCGGATGTCGTCTGCGGTGACGGTGCGCCCATCCTCATGGCGGAGGAGATTTTCGAGGAGGATTCGCAGGCAGAAGGGCAGGCGAGCCAGATTGATGGTGGGGTCGGACGTGGTGAGGGCCTGAAGGCGGAAGAGGCGGACGGTGGCGGAGCCGGAGGTGAGGGTGGCGGCGGAGTGGAAGCTGTCGGGGTGATTGGCGGGAGTCGTCATCGTTTTCTCCATTTTCTGAATGGGAGTACGGGGCCGTGTGGGAGCACTGGGCGCGAATTGAGGGACGGAGCGCGTCTGGAAGCTGAGAGGGACGCAAATCGGCGGGACGAGGAGAGCGTATCAAAAAATGGGGTGCGGTGGGGCGGAGCGGGCGGCGGGGCACTCAGGCGTCCGCACGCTGGGCTACGAGCGACCTCGGTCTCGGTGGCCGAGACGGAAGCGCTTCGTCCTGGGAGAGCGGGTCATCGATGTGATTTTACGCCAAGTGCGGCGAAGCGATAAGAGTTTTTGGCGGGTCAACTGTGGTCCGCGAGATCCCTGAACGCCTGGTAGATGAACGATCCAAGATACCATCCGTCGAGGTACTTGTATGGGAACTCGCCGGTGGTGTAGTGGCCGCAGGGAAGGACTTTGGAGACGAAGTCGATGTTGAGTTGCTGAAATTCATTCAGAATCTCGAGCGAGAGATGCAGGGGAAAGGTGAGGTCGTATGTGGCGTGGACGACGAGGACCCGCTTGGGAGTGGAGGCGAAGCGCTGCATATAGGACATGGGGCTGACGCCGAGGAATATCTGGCGGACGTGGTCCTGAGTGAGGCCAGCGTCTTGCAGCGCGACGCGGACGTGGCGTGTGCTCTGGCCCTCCCATACGACATCGCCGAACCAGGTGGAGGCGTGATTGAAGGCGCAGACGCGCAGACGGGGGTCGTGTGCGGCGGCGATGAAGGCATAGCAGGAGCCGAGGCTGGTTCCGAGAACGCCGAACTGGGTGTAGCCCTGAGTTTCAAGCCAGTCCATGCAGCTGCGGATGTCGATGACGGCCTGGCGGCAGGAGATGGTGGTACGACCGATATTGGCGCTTACGGCGTAGTCGGAGCGCTCAAGCTCTGCCGGACGGCGGATGTCGTGATAAGGCTGGGAGAGGCGCAGGGCCGAGATTCCGAAGCGGTTGAAGAGGCTGCAGAGCACGTTGTGACTGATTGCGTCGGAGTTCCATTGCGGCAGGACGATGATGGCCTGCTTCGGTCTTGTGGGGCGTCCGGCAGATTGCTTGCGCTCGGGTGCCGGGTACCATCTCGCGTTCATCTGGTCGTTTTCTGGATAGGAAGTGCGTACGGCGGAGGTAAACCGGAGGAACTGGGCCTTGGCCATCTCGCCGTTGGCGGCCTGACGCTTCATCTCGGCTTCATGTACGAGGGTCTCCGGTCTCACGTTGGTCGGGAAGAGCTCTGGATGTCTAAGCTCGAGGCGAAAGTCCCGCGGCACCTGGTAGCCGAAGAAATCATCCGAGCGGCGGACGATCTCTTGGTTCAGGGCAATCATGCGGTTGAGATCCTGGGAGGCGGGAGAGGCCGGAGATTCTGCTGAGATGCATTCCGCCGGCTGGGGCGTCTCTGGGGCGTTGAAGTACACTGAAGATGGGGCATCGCTGAAGTCTTTAAGCCAGTCGAAACCCCATTCGAGGGGCCTGACAACTCGATTTGTATCGCGCGTTGTGAGTTTTGTCTCCCACGCCGTCATCCACTTCCCATAAAGACCCGAATGCATCTACACAGTTTATCAATCGCCTGGGCGAGATGAGAAGGGCACTCCATCCGAATCGTGGTGATACCGGGGCGGCTCAGAGTTCAGAGACGACGAGACAGACACGCCCGACGATGTAGTCCGCCGGTGTTTCGTGTGATCCGAGCGCAAGAAGCTGAACCGGGAAGGCAAGAGAGAGCGGGCGGAGAATGAGCCTTCCATCATCGAATTCGACGAAACGAAGAACGAGGCCGGCACCGCAACGGACGGCATAGAGGGTGCGCTGGTTGGCGTGGTAGGGCGCGAGCGAGTTGTAGTGGCGATCCAGGACGACGATGGCCCCGGCAGCGATCATGGGATCCATTGCGACAATCTGTTGGGCGTCGGCGCGGACGGCGAGGAATCGCTGCCAGTGTGCGCACTTCAAGGATGGGCGGGCGCGATTTTCCTGCAGGCGGGACGCGGAGACGTGAATGGTCTCAATGATCGCTCCGGGGCGGATCTGGGCTTCATCCATCGCGGTGGAAGGCGAGACAACAGGGACTTCTTCAATGGGATCGGCCGGCGGAGGAGAGGAGGCTGCACAGAGTTCAAGGGGCATGATCTGATCCACCGTGAGGTTCTGAGCGGCGAGGACGCGGTCGAGCCCGGCGAGAGAGAGGGCGCGCTTGCGATTGAGGAAGTTAGAGATGTGTGCCTGACGGAAACCCGCCTGCCGAGCGAGGCCGGTGCCGGTGAGGCTGCCGAGTTCGATACGGCGGAGGAGTTCGCGACGGAGAAGCTCGTGGAGATCTTGGAAATTCATAGGGAGGAATTTTCCTGTTGCCGAACCATATCATTTTGCATGACGAACATTAAGCAAATTATTTACTTTGCGCAATGTATTCTTGACAATCTGGTCGTGATCTGACTGATTCTTATGGATTTTAGTGGAGATAATATTATAGTTGACACAAAGGTTGTCTAAAGCTATAACTTTTAGACTTTCTATTCCTATATTGGGAAGGAGCTGGGAGACGCGGCAGGATTTGCGTGTTCCGGTGCTATTGGATGAGTGGAATGGAATGCAAGGGTGAAGGCGAAATATTTTCCTGGGTAGGTTAGACGGCGGAAAGAACGACGACAAATAGGAGTCGACACTGCACCGATGGGGCCGGGAGAGCTTCGCGGAGGGAGTATCGGCACCTCATAGCAACCTGAGCGAACCCCTCCGACCGCTGAAAAATATTGAGGCTCGCCAGGGGATGGTTGCGCCCTGGAGTATACAAAATGAATTACTTGCGCTTGGAACTGAAGGTATGTGAAGGATGTGGAGCGTTATGGTTTCGGAGGGGGATACGGGATGGCGTGTATTGTTCAAGATGCTTTTGCCATCTGTCGAACTTTCCAGCAGCGAAAGGAAGGCACCCGGGAGGACGGCCTCGCCGTTTAGCTCGGGTTTCATCCTGCTTCGCCAGATGTGGGAAGACAGGAGGTGCTCGATGAGCGCCGCTGCCGTAATCCTGCCGTTTGTCTGGGCCATTGGGAACGAACAAGCCGTTCAAGGGAGTCTGGAAGAAGAGCCCAGGAAGCCTGTTGAACCCCAGATGGCGTTTTACCGGAAGTACACGGAAGCGCTGCTGCAACGGTATGTGCGTATGTCGATGGAGGCAGGCAAAGTGCCGTCGTTACTGGGTCAGGAGATGTTTCACGGACGGGTAACAAGCTATCGGGTTGAGAGCTTCGAGGACGTTGTGATCTATCTACATGACGTTGAGAAGTGTCTGGAGAAACTTGAGGTGGAACAACAACATTTAATTTCGCGGATCGCCCTGCAACAGTACAGCTTGGGCGAGACGGCGGAGTTGATGGGGCTGAAGCCGAGAACTGTGGTCCGGCGGTACGGCCAGGCGGTCGACTGCCTGACGAAAGTCTTTCTCAGCGTGAAAATGCTGGAGCCCTTGAAATGTTGTCAAGGGGGTGGAGAGGGAGATTTTGACGTAAATTGATGAATCAAATAGAGAAAATAATTTCAAAAAGTTGGCATAGTAGTTTTGGTCAACCTGCTATTCTGTATATGTGAGTTAAAGGAAACGGGAGGGCGCCGCGAGGCTGCCGCTCCCGTTTCGCTTTTTGGGTGCCGCGGTTGGGAGAGCCGAACGGTGGATGGCCGGCTACAGATGAACCCGGAAGAAGTGTGGTGCGAAAGACCAAGACGCAGGATCTGGGGCTTTGAGCAACATCTGCTTGAGGACCTGCGGAAGCGCGCCGGCGAGGTAAGAAGAAACGGGTGAGTTGGACCGGCATGAACTTGCAGGCAGGCGACGAACAAGGGCAATCGAGGAGGTGGCATGGAGTATGCGGCGGAACTTCATCGGCGGTGTGCCGGTGTAGCGAGGGCTGGGGCAGCGGGAAGCAATGTCAGGTCGTGGAATCCGAACGAGATGGCAATGCATGCCATGGCGGTTGAGTTTCCTTTGGTGCATGGGCATCCGAACCGTCTTCCGTTTGAAGGGGTCTTGACGCTTGTGGACGTGGCAAGCGACAAAGCACCAAGCGGGGCCAGGGGCCACCGCGTGGTGCTGACGCGAGCTGCCGCCGAGGCGGCGCTGCCGAGTCTGATGGGTATGGCGGTGGACTACAAGGCGGGGTGGGATGGGCATGATGCGCGGCAGAAGTGTGGCATCATCACGTCTGCCGAACTGGACGGAGGGCAACTGACGGTGGCGGGATTTGTCTTCGGAAGAGACTTTCCCGAGATTGAGCAGCGGCTGGGGATTGAAGGCTCGATGGGAATGAGCTACGAGCTTGCGGAGGCACATGTAGCGGATATGCGAGCGCCGGTATGGACCCTGACGCGGGCGACGTTTACGGGGGCTGCGATCCTGCTGCGGGAGAAGGCGGCGTACCGGGGAACGAGCTTCCGGCTGGGACGCGTTGCTGTGGGGGGGCGGAACACAGCGTCCCGCCTGGCGGGTTCGCGACGGTAGCAGAGCGGTGGTTGTGGGGAAGCCAAACAGGTTGACAAGCGAAAGGGAAACGTGACATTTACAGGCGTATTGGAAGCAATTGGAAAGGGATTTGAAAAGGGGCTGCAATGGGCTGTCACCTATGCGGTTCCGGTAGAGAAGCTGGTTGGATTGCTGTTCCCAGCAGCAGCTCCGGAACTAACTGTGCTGGCTGATGCGACCGGCTTGATTCAGAATGCAGTGATCGAAGTCGAGCAGAAGTATTCTGCGGCAGGTGTCCAGAGCGGCACGGGGACGCAGAAGCTGGCAACCGTGATGACTCTGGTTGGGCCTGTTGTCACATCTCTGCTTGCGAAGGCAGGAATCACGGGGGCAAGCACATCGTACATAGAGAGTCTGGTCTCCGCTGTGGTGGCCATCCTCAATGTTCAGACGATACCTGCAACGGCCGCAACATCGGGCGCGACGGCTTGAACGGAGTTCAGTGGGGCCAGGGGCCGGTGTGTGTGGCGAGCTTGTCGAGGCGTTGGGTAAGCCACGGACAAGGCCTGGGGTGTCGATTGGGAAGACGCCGACAGGAAAGCGTTGGCGGGAAAAACAAGGAGAGAGCATGGAGATGGAGATGAAGGACGAGTTGGGTATTACGGTGGATCGGCTGGCCGCGGCCGCCAGCCTGCTTGAGCAGGCGGTGGAGCGGCTGGCCGAGAGGCAGAGCGCGTTTGCCGAGGATGCCGAGGCGAGCATCGGTCGCATTGTGGCTACGGTTGAGGCACGGCGCGAGGCGGAACTCGAGGAGAAGCTGGCTGCGGCTGAGTTGAAGATTGCGGAGTTGCAGGCACGAGGGGTGACTGAGGCTCCCGCGGCCGGCCGCAAGACTTTGCCCACGGCGATGACGAATCTGTTGGCAAAACAGGGTGTGACGGTGGATTCCCTGGAGGCCGGATCGCTTGACGCTGCGCTGGTGAGCCTGAGCCTGGAGCAGAGGATCGCCGTGAAGTCGCAACTGNNATGCGGGCCGGACTGCTGGGCTAAGAGGGCTGGGCGAATCGATTGCTTCGCTGAATGCAACCGGATTGGCGTTGCGCCTGGTTGTGAGACGGATCATTACATAACAATGGAAGAGAAGACGTGGCTGAGGCTACGTCTCTTGAATTTAAAGGGGATAAGGATGGACGCGAAGTTTACTCAGATTCACGCGGCAGCAGATTACATTGGGCCGGGAGCAATTGAAGTTCCGTTGTACCAGACGGAGATTCTGGACATTGTTCGGCGGCGCGGCATTTTTGGACAGAGGATCAAGCAGGTTCCGGCAACCGGCCACCCTTCACGGTACTTTGAGGAGCGGGCGATTCCGTCTCCCTCTGCGTCTTCGGGTTTTGTGGACCCGCGCAATATTGTTGCGCCAATCGTCAGTCCGACACGGGTGGAGAACAGCGTTCCGCTGAAGGCGCTGGTGGCGCAGATCAACTACAACCTGTTCGATATGGAGTTGGGCCAGCAGCAGTCGCAGTTTGCATATCTGCAGGCGAAGGACCTCGCCGATACGGTGGACGGCGTTCTGCGGACGCATGATGTTGCCCTGTGGAACGGCACGGACACGAGCTTGAGCTCTCCGACGACCGCGGAGTACTTTGGCGCGGCGGCCCAGATTGTGGGTGGCGGCAACACGGTGTCGATCGGGACGACGCAGAGCATTGTGGACGGCTTCAAATCGACGATTGCACAGATGGTGTCGAACAGCTCCTTCGGAGTTCGTCCGACGGCCATCTATGCCAACCCGGTGCTTCTCGACCTGATCGATCGCGAGATGAAGACCGAGTTCAATGTCGTGCTCAACACCAAGGACATCGGTGCGGGCTTCACGGTGAAGACGCTGTCGACGCAGGCGGGCGAACTTCCTCTGATTCCGGAGTGGACGTTGAGCTATACCGGGACCCCGGGTAGTGGCTCGGCGGTGTTGCCGGCGTACATCGTGACCGAGGACCTGATCGAGTACCACTGGCTGAGCGACCCGAATCCGCGGATCTTCCAGCTTGGGGTTCCGGGTTCGCTGGCCTCGCAGTATGTGGTGGTGAAGTTCGGTGCCATGGTGGTGAAGGGCGCGAACTATGCACACTACCAGGTGCTGGTCGACCGCTAGGCGGCATGAACCTGCTGGCTATGCAGTATGAGCTTGCGGTTGGACGAAGGGTGTCGCCCAGCCGCAACGACGCGCGACAAGGTTCGACGTGCCCGTGAATGGCTGCTTGCGTCGCTGAGTTACCGCGAGGGAGCGGTGTTGGTCAGGGGGCTGACCAACACCGGGCCGCGTCGGAGAACCTTTGTTGCGCCCTTGAGAGCGGGGCCGGTCGTGGTGGCCGGCCCCCTCTTTTTTCTGAAGAGATTGTCTTGAAAGGTTTGGAGGCGGAGTGCGATGGGTTACTTGGATCCAACGGAGTATGTCGAGTATGGATTGACGGCGGAGACGACCGACGACTGGGTGACGATGGCATCCGCGCTGATCGAAGCGCATTGCCGGAGGCCGAGTCTGCTGGTGACTCAGTATGTGGAGCGAATGCGGTTGACGGCTGACTCACAGGCGGTGCGGTTGAGCTATCTTCCACTGACTCCGCTCGGCACTGCGACGACGCCGCTGGTTGGGGTGCGGGTTCGGTATGGCCGACCGCGACGCGGCGAACTACAGGACCCCATGCTGGCGCAGGTGGCGTGGGCGTTCAGTATTCCGGGGAGTTGGAGCGCGCTGGATCTGACCAATGTGGACTTGAATGCGGTGACGGGCGATCTGACGTTCCCAATGAACGTGCTTGGGATGAGCTACAACGAGGTCGAGGTGACGTATACGGCGGGCGTTGCAGTGGTGCCCGCATCGGTGAAGGTGGCATGCGCGCAGATTGTGAAGAACGCGCAGGCGACTCCAGCCATGAATGTGAAGGGCAGCAAGATGGACACCTTGCAGATGCAGTACTTCGCCGGGTCGCTGATCGACGCGAATGTGCAGATGATATTGGCTCCCTATGTGGCGCAAAGGATCGGGTGATGCGATGAGCGATCTGGTGAGTGCAACGGGCGCGGCGGTGAGGGCGGCAGACGTTTTGCTGCGTGCGATGGGTGGACGGACGGTGCTGCTGCGGATTCCAGCTCCAGCGGTTGCGGCGGACGTAACCGAGCAGTTGGGGATTGCGACGCCGGCGTTTCAGGACCTTCCTCTTAGGCCGGTGGTGTATCGCAAGGCGCGTGCGACTGTGGCTGAGGGCAAGGCAGCGAAGTGGGAGATGCTGGTGTCGGCGAGCGTGATTGAGAACCTGGTGGGGTCGCTGACGTATGCATCGGCGAGCGTACTGTTTGCGGCAGCTTACGGCGTTCTATCCGATGACGAGCTACTGGAGATCGAATCGGCGACACAAGAGCAGGTTTTTGGACAGCCTTATGTGTACCGGCTGGTGCTGCGCGCACCGCTGGAGCAGATGATCTAGCGGACACGCGGGATTGTCGATTCTGCGAGTGGTTGGTATGAGAGCGAGGAAGAATGCAGAACGAGAAAGATACGTTTTACATGACGCTGCAGAGCCGGCTGGCGGCGTTGAATCCGGCACGGACGATTGTGGTGCGCGGCGTGGTGCGACCGGGAACACTGGTGGACGAGAATGAACTGCCATCAGAGTGGGTTCCCGTGGATGTGTTTCGCCTGCAATGGACGGGACTACAGGTGAATAACACGGGACCGCTGCCTTTGGTGGCGATGGAATGTTCCATCCAGTACGCAACGGATGGGAGCTCGGGCAATTGCGGCATGGATCGCGGACGCCTGCTGGCAGCGATGGATGCGGAGTTGGCGGCGGCGCTGGGTGCCGAGCCGCACACGGTCGGGAAGATGAATTATTCAGCGGCGGGAGCTGGTGTCGCAGCCACGCCGATGGGAACCAACGTGTTCTGGGCAGACCCGGTATTCGGCGCAGCCAAAGCTGTGGAAGAGCGTCTGGAACGGACAACAACGGTGCAGGTTTTTGCGTACCAGGAGGCGGGTGAGCTGTGAGTACAACGACGACAGGCGCTGGAGTTGAGGCGTCCGTGGCTCCGGTAACGAGACGGGTGCGCGCTTACTTCGCTCCGGTGAACCGGTCTTCTGGAGTGCCAACGCTGTTCGATGCGGCGCAGCTTGGGAGGTTCGATCTGCATGCGCCACCGCCCCCTTGGGTGGATCTGGGGTGGGTCTCCGGATTTACGAGGAAGTGCGGGACGAAGGTGGATACACTTCGGGCTGGCGCCCCTGCGATGACAGTGGGGCAGGTTCGTACGGAGGTTGAGGCGACGGTTTCGCTTGCATTCGAGACCTGGGGAAAACTACAGGTGACGCTGGCATCGGGATCGCAACAGACCAATCTGTTGACGACGGCTGCGGGCGCAGCGCCCAACGGAAGCGGTGGTGTGGCTGCGGCGCCGGTCCCCTTGCTAACCGGTACGGGACCGGCGTCAACCGCGACCAGCTTGAACGTGGGAACTGCGGCGGCCGGGTTCAGTGTTGGCAGTCTGGTTGCCGTGGATGTCGATTACACCGGCCAGCTTGGATATGTCGGAACGGGTGTGAGTTCGGCTTATGTGCAATCCGCGAGTGCGGTGGGCGGAGACGTGAACTATGTGCGGCGAGTGACGCTGAATGTCGGCGTAGTGGTTGCAATTAAGGCTGGCGTGCTGGAGCTAGCAAGCGCGCTGCCGGCGGGGGTTCCGACGGCGGGAATGCAGGTGAGCCAGCTTGTCGGCTTTTGCGATCGCGAGGGCGCGAGCTTCTTTCAGGAATGGTCCGGGCTCTTTGTCATGCCGGGCGCTCAGGGGGACCGGGTTCTGGCTCACTATCCGCGTCTGCAGGCGATGCAGGGTTCAACGGAGACGGAAGAAGCGTTGGCAGCCCCACTGGAGAGGATCCGGCTGGCAGGTGCATTTCGCGCGCTGCCGGTGAAGGACGCCAACGATGGTGAGACAGTTTTGTGCTTCCGGAGCTATCTGCCGGCGGTATTGCGGGGGGTTTAGGTGCGTGATTGCGGATATGAGGAGAGAGTGATGCATTGGAAGCCTAGAAGTTGGATGTTAATTGGAATACTGCTGACGGTGATGACGGTAGCCGGAGTGGCGCAGGTGGCAACCACCCAGGTGGCAGATACGATCTATCACGCGGATGGGACTGTGGCCACGGGAACCGTGCTGATCAGTTGGCCTGCGTTTACCACGAGCAACGGCAATTCAATCCCAAGTGGAAGTACGTCCGCGGCCATTGGGGCAGGAGGAGCGCTCAGCGTACAGCTGATTCCGAATGCTGGTTCAACGCCGATCGGGAGTTATTATACGGCGGTCTTTCATCTGGACGATGGCAGTGTGAGCCGCGAGTACTGGGTGGTACCTGTCAGCCAGGCGGCAGTGAAGGTGAGTGCGATCGAAAGCACCGTGCTTCCGACCTCCGTGGCGATGCAGACGGTCAGCAAGAGCTATGTGGATACTGCGATTGCGGCGGCTGTATCGGGGCATTCTCTGGACTCCTCGCCTTATGTGCTCAAGGCCGGAGATACGATGACTGGACCGCTTGTGTTGCCAGCCGATCCGGTGTCCGCGACGCAGGCGGCGGACAAGAATTATGTGGATGAGAGTGTCGCAGCATTGAATGGCGGATTGGGGCAGGTGGTCTCCACACTACCGTCGGCAACGCAAGTCGTAGCGCAACCGACAGGGACTCAGTTGGAAGTCAATAACCTGAACGGAGTGGAGTATGCCAGCCAGTATGTGAACGGGCGGGGAAACAATGGGATCGCCAATGCTGTAGCCAGCCCGGATTGCACAAATGGATGTGAAGTAAAGGCGGAACAGGACTACACCAATGAATCGTATTCCACCGCTGCATTCAACAGCCAGACCCATGTGAAGGACGCGCGCGGTGGAAGGCAGGTTGACAGTTATCTGAACCCGATCGACGTTGTGAACCACGGTCTTTCCACCGCTCAGGCGATCGACGATGTGTCCACGCAGAGTGAGGCTAGCCTGTTCCAGCAGACTGGAAATCAGGAACCTGGCGCGTTTGGTCTGGCGATCACACAGGAAGGACTTGCCGGCGGCTCCAACCTCTTTCCCGAACAGATCGAAAGTCCCGGTCCATATTTCAAGATGGGATATAGCGCTCTGTCGGTGCAAGGAACTTACAACACCCAGGGACAGCATGGCCTGGTTCCCGAGACGATCAATTGCTTTGGCGTAGGAGACTGCCTGATCGGCTCTCACTTTATCAACGCGTCCGGCGGCATCCGCGACTCCTCGGACGAAGGGGCGCATCCCTTCGATCTGCAGACACACGAGGATTCCAGGGTTTTTGTGGGAACATGTGTCTCTGGCTGCACGACCGGCTCAACGACTGTAATGCTTACGCAGAATTCCGGAGGCGGGACGCAGGGTGATGGCCGATTTCTTATTGACACGAAGCCGGCGAAGACGATCACAAGCGCCAGCACGGGCGGGGCACTTATTGGCGGAACCGCAGGAGGCCCCCATTCAACCGCTCAATTCAGGGGAACGAATTTTCCGGTAAGTGTCTTCCTGAGTACCGGTCAGGTAATTCCATCGCAAGCCACCAATATGGCTCCCGGAACGGTAACCTTTTCGATTGCCGCTAGCGGCGTGCCTTCGGGATATGCGACAAATACCGCGGCGATCGGAGCTTCAAGCGGCCTGGCTTGTGTTGTCGATCAGACCGCTGGCTACGCTCCGGATAACTACGAGATGGCGCCCTATACCGTCGTCGATGCGACGCACCTTCAGATGACGCTGAACAAGCCGCATCAGATTCTGGCTACGCTGGCATTTGGGGGACTGTGCGGCTACGGACTGGAGCAGACCGTAGATACAACGAACGGGATCCGTCAGCTCTTTCCGGTGGTTGGGACAACTTCTGCGACCGGCCTGTATTATGCAGCCGGTACGACCCCTGTGGTTGGAGTTATGAATCTGACCTCCGGCTTTCTCAATGTGAGTGCATCCATCGCATCCACGGCACGGACCGGCAATGTGGTTACCGTGACCACGTCTGGGAATCTTCCCGCAAACGTGAATGGGTTGACTGTCACTATCGCCGGAGTCGCCGACAGCAGTTACAACGGAAACTATGTAGTGGCCACTACCGGCACAAATTCTTTCACTTACGCGCAAAGCGGCGCAAATAGTTCCAGCACTGGCGGAACAATCACCGTTCTCACAGGTGGATTTGCATTCTACCCGATGGCCGAGGTATTGAGCGTATTCGACCAGGCGGCTAAGAGCGTAGACGGACAGATGACTCTTGCGCCAAACAATGTGGCGTGGGCGGCCAACGACCCAGTGGAAGAGCCGCATTATTACCAGGAGTATGTCAGCGCAGACATGGAGTATGTGGGACAGTCAGTACCGCGACCATCCGTCGAAATGCGGGCTGGGTTGCAATATCAGCAAAACAATGGACCGGGACTTACAGGGTGGTCAATTGAAAATGCGGCGCCATCATCGAACTACCTTGGATATGGCGGCACGCATGGCGTTCCCGATGGGGCATATGAAGCCACCGGGATTTGGAACCGCACGATGAACCTGACTGCTGGCGAACAAGCCGTCTTCGCGATTCATTGCAACATGCACGGATGTGGAAACTGGAACTCTGGATACAACCTATTCGAGTTGGATAGTAACGTAAGCACCGATCTAGTGTCCTACTCCCCAACGACCAGTTCGTTGTCGATAGGTTTGCGTGGCAACGCACCCTACAGTTTCACCCCACAGGCGTTCACTGCGGGAACGATCAATGTGGGAACCTTGAATGCAACAACGCTTAATGGAGCTGTAAACGGAGCGAGTATCAACTCTGGCACAATCTCGGCAGCGTACCTACCACTGTTTGGACCTTCGGGAAATACTCATGCTCCTGGCATAGTTCCCGATCCCGGTTCTACCGCCGGAAGCACCAGGTTTCTGCGTGAGGATGGGGTCTGGATGGTACCAAGTGGCGGGGGTGGGTCGGGTGGTGTGCAGATTGGCGGGGATATTGGCGGCACGAACGCCGCTCCAGTCGTCACTGGGATTCAGGGCAAGGCTGTTGCAGCGACTGCGCCAACGGATGGACAGGTTCAGATTTGGAACGCTGGCCTGAATGAGTATGTTCCGGGGCCGGTGGTAGCGGCTCCCGCAGTGGCCGTCGAGTTCTATCCGGCGGCGGTGTCGGATGGCGGTACGGCGTTTGCGGCGGCGTGGACGCGCTATGACAACAATGAGCCGCAGACGGGCAGCATCAATCCGGCGGCGAGTGCGCAGGGCTATATGGCGTTTCAGGCCGCGCCCGTGCTGCCGCAATACGCAGAGTTGACAGTATCCGAGCCACCTTACTGGACGGGCACCGGCATCTCGCTGGACTTCTTCAGCGCCGCCACCACGGGCAATGTGATCTGGTATGCGCAGGCAGCTTGCATCCCGGCTGGCGCAGCATTGACATCCAGCTACTCTCCAACCTTCACTAGTGGGGCGACCCTGACGACCGCGGTGAGTTCTACATCTGATGGTCTGGTGACGACGGCGACGCTCTCCAGCCTGATCGGGCCTGGAGTGGGAAGCTGTCCATCCAACCCGACGACGCCAACCAAGGTTACTTTCCGCATCTCTCGCTGGCTATCTGACACGGCTGCCGGCGATGCAAACTTTCTGGGAGCAACGCTGCTGACGGGAAGGAGCCAATAATGCGCCGCGCGGCATATTCTTCTATTCGTTCATTTTTCTTTATCCTGATTGGCCTTTGCCTGACGTGGCCCTGCGCGGCGCAGGACTCCAACCCGCAGAGTGGCTTTGCGCCGACTGTGCTGCTTGCCAACCCATCGACCTATCTGAACTTCAACGACCAGACCACGAGCTTCAAGGACCAGATCGGCGGTTCGAGTTTTGTGGGAAATGTCGCAGGTACCACAACTACAACAGTAGGTTCATTTCCCAGCCCAACGTATGGAGATTGGAATAACCAGGTTTCCCTCAGCTCTGCTCCGCTTGTGGGTGGAAATCTGACTTCTATCTCAATTCAGTTCTGCCCTGTGAGCGCAGGATGCACACTTCCTACGGCTGGACAAGCTCTTACCATTGTGGTTGCCAGCGGCAGTGGAACTTCCTGGACCATACAACACTCTTTTGTGGTAAACGTAGCGTCAACGTCCGCTATCCAGACCTTTACATCTCCAACAAATTTCACTTCTGTTGCTGTCACGGCGGGAGAGTTGTTAGGATTTTGGGCCTCCTCTGGCACTCAGCCGGGTTATGCGCTTGGAGGTGCTTATACAGCACTTTATTACAATTCCTCATCTTTGCCGAGTGGGTCCGCTACCTATGGAACGTCACCCGCTTCTTATACCATAAGCGGTGTAGTGAGCAACTCTTATTCTTATACTTCTGGCACCGTCACTCCGCGCCAGCCTGGGTTCGACAGCACGCTGCTCAACAATACATCGGCTGAATTTCCGTGGAACGGATGGAATGCCGCGCCAAATAACACGCTGGGAGCTATCGAGTGGAACACGCCCTGGTCGATGATGGTGCAGGTTGACCAGTTGAACTGGAGCAGGACGGGTATGCTTGTTCTGGCCAGCAAGGGCGACGTGACCGGCGGAAACTACTGGGAACTCTATCTCCTGATGACCGCCAACACTAACACTGGAGCAAACGGGCAGGTATCTCAGCTGTGCTTTGGCCGTCATTCCAGCGCCGTGACTCCGGGGTACGGGGCTTATTCTGGCGGCGTGACAAATGGCATTTGCACGGGCAGCGCCATGGATGCAATGCCCAATGGTTATAACTACAACATCGTAGTGACGGACAGCGGGACGGGAGCGAGTGGGATGTATTCCACCACCTCCGCGCTGGATCTGTATATCAATGGACTCGACGGATCGATGGGCCTTTCAGAAACACCGTTTACGGGCAGTTTTGCGTTCGGCTTTGGAGATGTGGGGCTTGCATACAGCGGAGGCACGGGCTATGCCAACTCCACGGCGTTTACTTCGAGCGGCGGCGGCGCGAATTGCAACTTCACGGGAACACTCGCAGCTTCGGGTGGAGTTCCGAATGGAGTCAGCTATGTCGCAGACTACGGCTGCACCGGCGTTCCAACCATAACGCTTACTTCGCCCACCGGGACGGGAGTTACTCTGACTCCAGGGCTCGCCGGCACTTCGATGAACTCTACCAGCTACCCGGAGATGGTGCCGGGATATGTGAGCGGCGGGACTTACTACGGAATTGCCGGAGCGGCAAGCACGCAGGCTCCAACCTATATCGATGAGTTCGCTATCTTTCCCGGAGTCCTGAATAAAACGCAGATCGAGAGCCTCTTTTATTGGACAAAGTTCTACCAGAGGCTGCTGGGCGCTGCTCCCGCGAACCGTGTCGCGTTCCTCTTCGACGACGATGGATGCGGCGACGAGGACAACTTCTGGGCGATGCAGGGAGCGATTGCCGCGGAGCGCGCCGGATATGTGCAGATCGAGGGCGCTGTGCAGGAGGAGGGTGGAGGATATGCCGCCGCTCTCTTCCGCCAGATGCTCGATCAAGCGGGGTTGTCCGATGTGCCGCTTGGCGTGTCCGCTTCGGGAGATGGTTCCAGCAGTCCCGGATGTACTTCGGCGAACCTGACCACTTACAATGCATCCACTCCGCAGTCGCCCGCAAGCTATCCCACGGCGCTCTCGGTCTACAGGCAGGTGATGGCCGCGAACCCGGCCAGTCCGGTGATGGTGTTTCTGGCAGGACAGTTGGATGGGCTGGCCGAGTTTATGCGAAGCCCAGCGGACAGCATCTCGTCGCTGACGGGGATGCAACTGTGGAATCGCGATGCGGCGAATGGCGGAGCTGTCTACACGCAAGGAGGATACTGCGACCCGCCGCCTGTGAATTATCCCAATATAATACCCTGCTCGGGATATGTGGGCGCGCAGTACGTTGGCACTGCCAACACCACGGACAGCGCCGACGCCGCTTACGTCTACACAAACAACGGCTCCATGCCTATGATCGCCGTCTCCGGCACTCCGCAACAATCGGGGCCAGGGCCACTTTATACACGCACCGGCAAAGACCCGATGTTCCTCTACACAACCGGGGTTGGCACCGACGTGCGTGTTGCGTGGGACTCCTTGCCGATGACTGCATTCATCACGCCCTACTTCACCGGAGGCGTCTCGGTGGGTTATAGCGGCGGCACAGGCTACGCCAACCTGACGGGCTTCACCTCAACGGGCGGAGGCGCAAACTGTGTGGTCGATGGCGTTATGACGGCTTCGGGCGGCGTGCCGAACGGCATCACTACAACATGGGGAAATCCGCTGCCGCTGGTGGACCCGTACGGCCAGGTTGTCGGCCTTGGTCATGGATGCACCTCGGTTCCCACGCTGGTGCTTACATCGCCGGCCGGGACCGGCGTGACGCTCACGGCCTATCTTGCGAAGGTCTGCGGCACGGCAACCTTTACGGGCGCTCCTGGGCCAACCATGAGTCAGACTTTCGCTACAGGCACATGCAGCAACCAGTATGTCAGTCCAATGTCGGTGACTGCGCTGGGAGGACAGGGCAATGCGCCCCTTTTCACCTGGTTTCTGAACAGTCTCATCGACACGCCGCCGAATGGCCGGCCGCTGAGGTGATCGAGGCACGGTTGGGCAGGCTGTCTACCACATGAAAGACCGATGCACCGAACATACTCGATTGGAAGTTGATTCATTGGCCGTGTACTACATTGCTGACCGAAGTACGACTGACCAGGAAACAATACATGCATCGCTTACTGAAGAGGCGATGAAATGCAGAACTGCTCTAGTAATCTCTTTGGTCTGAATTTACACAACTATCGGCTGGGCGATTTGCATGATGGGATTCGCCAATCCGAAGGCATGGGTGATGGTGTTGCAATGAGAGAGGTGGGGTATGGTCTTGAAGACTTGCTGGCGTTGGGAAAGGAACTCGAGGGACGGCGTGGCGGCCCGGGCGGAGGTACGGTCTGGCTTGCTCGCCTGATGCTAAGGATTAGAGACCGCGCCGGTCAAGAAAGTGCATTGAACGCGAACTTGGTGCAGGCCAGATTCGAGCGTGAGCGGAGACGTCAGAACATTGTCATCAAGGCGCGCCAGATGGGCATGACAACATGGGTAGCGGGACGATTCTTCCTGAAGACCATTACCGCCCGCGGTGTGCTGACGGTGCAGGTTGCCCACACGCGCGAGGCGGCGGAAGGGATCTTCCGCATGGTGCAACGGTTCTGGGAGTGTCTTCCCGAGTCCTTGCGCAAGGGATGTCTCCGGCGGAGCCGGGCGAACGTTGGGCAGATGGTCTTTCCCGAGTTGGACAGCGAGTTCCGCGTGTTGAGCGCGTCGGACGAGAGTGCCGGCCGGGGTCTGACCGTGCAGAACATGCACTGCAGTGAGCTGTCGCGCTGGCCCGGAGACGCGGCGGCGACTTTGGCGGGACTGCGGGCCGCGCTGGTTCCTGACGGCGAGATGGTGATCGAGAGTACCCCCAATGGGGCGTATGGATGCTTCTATGAAGAGTGGCGGCAGGCGAGCGAGAAGGGAGTGGTGAAGCACTTCTATCCCTGGTGGATGGAACCAGGTTATGTGTCGGCAGCGGTCACGGATCTGCGCGACGATGAGCTTGCACTGATGCGCGAACATGGCTTGATCCCCGCGCAGATCGGCTTTCGTCGAGGTCTGGAGGCGAGCTACCGGGGACTTCGGACGCAGGAGTTCGCCGAGGATGCTGAGCTTTGTTTTCGCGCCACAGGCGAGTGCTGCTTCGATATCGAGGCGGTGGAGCGGAGACTGGCTGCAGTGCAAGATCCCGTGGAGACGCGGCGCGAGGGTGCATTGCGAATCTGGCTGCCGCCGTTGCCGGGGAAGGAATACATCGTTGCCGTCGATACTGCGGGAGGCGGATCGGATGGAGATTTCGCTGCCGTGCAGGTGATCGACCTGGGCACTGGGGTGCAGTGCGCCGAACTTCAGCAGCGACTGGGCACTCTGGAGCTGGCGCGTGTCGCCGCTTCGTTGGGCCGCGAATACGGAGGATCTGGTCGCGGGGCCTTGGTTGCCGTGGAGCGAAACAATCATGGGGCTGGAGTACTCGCGTATCTGGACGCGGTTGAACATTACGCGCGAGTTTACGAGCAGACGGGAGTGGCGGGATGGCTGACCTCGGCGGGTTCGAAGCCAGGGATGATCAGCCGCATGGGGGCGCTACTGGTGGAGTCTGGGTGGTTGTTTCTGAGCGGGAGGCTGCTGGAGGAGTGCAGGACGTTTGTCAGTCATCCTGGAGGTAAGACGGGAGCGGCAAGCGGCACACACGACGACTGCGTGATGGCAATGGCGTTGGCTCAGGCGGTAAGGGCGGAGAGGTTGCAGAACGGTTCGAATAGGATGTGTGCAGCCTAGAGCAGTTTCACAGTAGGGCTGCGCAAGACGAAAGAACTCGCGTGGTTTTTCCTCAACCGGGACCCCCAGCGACAGACCCTCGTCGCTGGGGTGGAAGGAAAACCACTTTGCGATTCCTTTCCCGGAGTTTGGAAACTGTGAAACTGCACCCAGTGCAGTATTCTTCAAGAGCGAGGTGAGGTTCGTTGGCGGTGCTTGCGGTTCAGGCGATTCGTAGAATGCGGGGCGGAGCGCAGAGTCAGTTGATGCTCGGAGCGGATGGCAAGCTGTGGGTTGTCAAGTTTCAGAACAACCCGCAGCATGTGCGCGTGCTGGCCAATGAACTGCTCGCCACCCGGCTGGCACAGACGGTTGGATTGACGGTTCCGTCCAGCGATGTGGTCGAGGTGTCGGAGTGGTTGATCGCGAACACTCGCGACATGCATGTCGAATTGCCGCGCGGTCAGAGAGAGAAGTATCGCCCAGGATTGCAGTTTGGCAGCCAGTTCGTCGGTGGATTGATGCCCGGCCAGGTGGTGGACTACCTTCCCGAACAGCAACTGGATGAGGTGCGAAACCTGCAGGAGTTTGCCGGAATGCTGGCCCTCGATAAGTGGACCGGCAACTGCAATGGACGTCAGGCGGTCTTCGATCGCAAGCCGCGCGAGCGAAAGTATCGCGCGACGTTCATCGACCAGGGATTTTGTTTCAACGCCGGGGAGTGGACCTTCCCCGACACGCCGCTGCGTGGAGTCTACGCCCGCAACCGGGTGTATGCGGGAGTGACGGGCTGGAAGAGCTTTGAGCCCTGGCTCAGCCGCATGGAGACAATGGAAGCGGAGACGTTATGGGGGATCGCGGAGATTGTTCCTCCCGAATGGTACGGGGGGGATACAGCTGTGATTGAGCGGTTGACGGAGCTAATGTTGGATCGACGCGGGCGGCTGCGAGAGTTGATTGGGTCGTTTCGGGATTCAAATCGGGAACCGTTCCCTATGTGGGAGAAAAAGTTGAGTGTTCATGTTCCAGCACAGTTCGCGGAAGATGCAGTAGGAAAGTTCGTGATGTAGCCCGTTGCTCCATCTCCGGCTGCATCGGTGCATTCGAACTGCGCCGTTGCCCAGGGGATTGGGGACGAGCGCTTCAAGAGTTATCGTTGGCAGCAATGGCCCTTGAATTGCTGACCGTTGTAGAAGGAGGTCGAAGGTGAATGACCGCGTGCCATGCGAGTTCTTCCTCATCCGTTATGTTCCGGATGCGGTAAAGGGCGAGTACACGAATATTGGCGTCCTGCTGCGAGAGGCAGGCCGGGAGGAGAGCGCGCGAGTCCGCTTCACCCGGGATTGGAGCCGGGTTCGTTGCATGGATGCGGATGCGGATATAGAGATGTTCGAGGCATTGGAAGGCGAGATCGATACGCGCCTGCGACTGGGGGCTGCGAACAACAAACCGATGATCGCCGTCATCGAGGACACGTTTTCTAACTCCATCCAGATGACGGAGGCGCGCGCCTGTCTGGCGGAAAATCTGGCGACAGAGTTGGAGCTGCTGATGCAGTTGTATGTGGAGCCATTGCGTGTGAAGCAGGAGCGAAAACGTACCGGACGCGCGGTGATCGCCGGGGCCATGCGGACGCACTTCGAGCGTGCCGGCGTATGGGCATTGATGCGCAAGAGGATTGCCGCTTCCTTATACACGCTGCCGGGCGATCCCATGAAGATCGACTGTGGGTACAGGCCCAACGGCGTGGTAAAGATGTTTCACGCGGTATCGCTCGATGGCGACGTGGAGGCGGCCAAGGTCCTTGCATACACCGCGCCCCGGTTGCGCGAAGGAGTCGTTCGCGTGGAGGGTGCCAGGTTGGAGCTGACCGCCGTGGTCGAGCCGCTGCGCGCCGTATCAAATGAAGATGAGGAGAAACATGAGTTTGAAAATGAGAGCGTGGAGCGATACCGCTTCGGTGTGGAGACCATGGAGAGCCAACAGATTCGCGTCTTGACGATGAACGATCTGGCCCGCGCCGCGCAGACCGCCCGGATCGACCTGCGGCTCTGAGGAGAAAGGCATAACACCGATCTACACCGATCAAACCGATTGAGACGAAGACAACAATCGATTGCAGACCGTCGATTCTTGTCTGACTCCGATTCATTTATAGATCGGTCAAATCGGTGTAGATCGGTGTTAAGTATTTAGAGTTTGAACCGGAAAACTGTATCGGAAGGCACAGCGAATTGGCTGTGCCATTTTTATTGCACGAACGAGATTGAAAGGGGTGAGGACGTGGGTCTTCGAACAAGAGTGACGGATGCATGGCAGAGGCTGACAGGAGTGGATGCGGCAGCGGGGGACGCGACAAAGGGTGAGAGGAAGACGGCGATGCTGCCCTCGATCCTGAGTCCATACAACCAGGGCAGAACTGGACAGAATGCAACGCCCAAGCCGACTCCCGCAAACCTGCGGAAGTTTGCCGAGACGCCCGTGGCGCGGCGCGCGATCAACGTCGTCAAGGACAAGATCGCCAGCATGGATTGGAAGATCAAGCTGCGCCGCGGCTACAGCAACGACGATGTGCCGGACGCCGCGGAGCGCATGCAGGTCCTGCGCCGCTGCCTGGAGGAGCCCAACGTCAGCGACAGCTTCCGCACCATCTTCGAGCAAGTCCTCGAGGACCTTCTCGTCGGCGGCTTTGGCGCGGTCGAGATGGAGTCCACCGGCGACGAGCTGCGTCCCTTCCATCTCTGGGCGGTCGATGGCGCCACCATCGAGATCGACGTCACCTGGGATGGAGACCCCGCCAAGCCTCGCTACGCGCAGGCGCGCGGTGGCCTTGCCACAAAGAACCTCATCCCTCTGCTCGACGACGAGCTGATGTACATCCGCCTGAACCCGCGCAGCCACACGCCGTTCGGTCTGGGCCGTCTCGAGGTCGCCTTCGAGACCGTGAACCAGTTCCTCAGCGCGAACCGCTATGCCGGCCGTCTCGCCAGCAACTCTGTCGTGCAATACGCTCTCTGGCTCAACGAGGCCACGCCCGAGCAGCATGACCGCCTCATCCGCTGGTGGCAGGACGAGATCGAGGGCACGGGCCGCGTTCCCATTCTCAGCAGCGAGCAGAAGCCCGAGGTCCTTCGCTTCGCCGGAGGCACCGACGCCGACCTGCGCATCCAGTGGCAGGAGTTCCTGCTGCGCATGATCGCCAACGCATTTGAACTTCCGCCCATGCTGCTTGGTCTTCAGTCCGACGTTAATAAGTCCACTGCGGGCGAGATGGCGGACGAAGCCTTCCAGAGCGCCGTCGTTCCTGTCGCCAAGCTGCTCGCCGAACACATCACGCGCGACCTCTTCGCCAAAAAACTCGGCTGGCGCGAGTTCGAATTCAGCTTCAACGACCTCGCGGCGCGCGACGAGATGGAGGAGCTGCAGATCCAGACCGAGCTTCTGAAGGCCGGCGTCTTGTCCGTGGATGAAGTGCGCGAGATGCGTGGGCTGCCCAAACTCGGAACGGTGGTGGCATCGTGATCCTCACCATCGACAATCCCGATGGCAACGGTGCCATCGACTATAGCGCGACCCTCTGTGCGGATGCGCCACTGACTATCGAGCGCGTACTCAACACGCCCTCGCGCTGCACCGGGATGTTGGATGTTGGCGCGCCTGCCAATCCCGGCGCATCCACAGCGCTGTCCGTGCCTGTCCGGCGCGGGCGCGTCGTGGTCACGGCAGGCAGTGGCACCGTGCTCTTCACCGGATACCTCGCCACCGAGCCGGTCCCTGTCTACGTCGGCGTCGGCCTCGCCGGCCCTGTCTATCGTGTCGCCTTCTCTGCCATCAGCGATGAGTGGCTGCTCGACAAGCAGTCTCTCACCCTCACCGCGGACGGCTTCACCGTGCCCGCCGGCTCGCTCCTCCAGAGCTTGACCGCGCGCACGGCCGCCGGTCTGCTCACCACATCGCAGGTGCAGAACGGAAATCCCATCGGCGTCTTCACGCCCCAACCCTCGCAGCCTTGGTCCACCAACGCAGGCAGCATCGCCGGTTCTACCTACGCTGCATATCGCGTGCTCAATGGCGCGCTCAGCATGAACCCGGTCGGCTCCATCACTCACTCGCTCGACTTCGATGCGGGCCAGGGCGATGGAACTCTTCAGGTCGCCGCGTTGAAGACCACGATGGTCAAGGAACTGGCCAACGACGTCACTCTCAGCGGCGCGATCGAGCCCACCGCATACGTCTCCGAACTCTTCGCAGGCGATGGCACAACCACGCTCTTCACTCTCTCGGATGCTCCGTTCCACATCCCCAAACCCACGCTGTTGACAGAGAGTTTCAACCAGTCCGCCTTCAACACGCAGATATGGAACGTCACCGATCCCGGCTCGCATCTCTCGCTCGGCGGCGCGGGCCTCGTCCTCTCCGGAGGCAATGGCTTCGACGGCCAGACCACGCTCGCCGCCATCGATCCGATCGAGATGGGCGGCTCGCTGATCGTCGAGGCGGGCAACGTCCAGCTCACCTCGCCCTCCGACGGAGTCCTCTGCGGCCTCTACTCCGGCACAACCCAGCGCTCCAACTGCTTCGCCGGATATAACGTCCGCCAGAGCGCGGGCTCGACCGTCATCACGCCCTTCGTCAACGGCGCTGAAGTCGGCACAACCTACACATTGCTCTCCGGCCACACCTATACCCTCCGCATCCGGCTGCATAGTCCGGAGATGCAACGCGTCCTTCAGACCTACTACGCCCGCGTCGATGGCGTCATCGAGGCATTCGGCGGCGGACTCGTCAGTTCGCCGATGCAGCTTGTCTTCGACCTACAGGACCTCGGCAATGCGTCCAACACACCCGCCACCGTCCTCTACGACGGCGCATCCGCCAACTCGCCCGCAAGCTGCACCTTTGCAGCAGTAGACAGCGTCGAGCTCACCGGCTCCGTGGGCTTCTACTCCGTCACCCAGACCGGCTCCGCATGGGTCGTCAGCACGCTGCCCGGCGGCGCCACCCAGACGCGCCTCATTGGAATCGCAGGCGAAGGCGTCGATTGCAAGGGTTCTACTACCGGACAAATCACCTTCTTCGCCGGACGCGTTCCCGTCGCCGGAGAACTTGTCACCGTCTCCTATCGCACCCGCTCCCGCGCCATCGCCCGTCTTGAAGACGCCGCCAGCGTCGCCGCCGAGGGCGCCGGTGGAATGCCGGGGACCGCGCGCTGGCTGGGCAAGGTCCTACGCCCGCTCGCCCGCTCCAGCGCTGACTGCGAGAGCGCCGCCGAGGCCGTACTCAGCTTCGCCTCCAGCCGCGCCGCCGCTATTGCTGGCAGCTATGCAGCGATCAATCCAACAGCAGACGTATGGCCCGGCGATGTTCTCAGCATCATCGCCAATGGCCAGACCCTCAACGTCGTCGTCCGCCAGGTCGCCATCGTCGATGGAAACGCAGTGCCAGAACTGCTCACCTACCGCATCGCCTTTGCCAACGACTGGGCCGAGGGTCTTGGAATGACGCTCTCCGAGGCGATTGCGCCGGATTCCTTCCTGCCGCCAACAGCCGAGTCCGCGCCGGGAGCAGTGCTTGCCAACCTGCAGGAGTTGACCGTGGCCAGTGCCACCACAACCGCGCTACAGATCGACGCAGGCGCCAACCCGCCCTCGGGCGGCGGCTTCGAAGTCCGCCTGCGCGACTGGGACTTTGGCCCCTGCGTGGATCAGAACCTGGTGCTTCGCAGCCCGGTCCGCAGCTTCTCCATCCCGCGCTCGGCGCAGGTGGAGCGCTACTACATCCGCAGCTTCGACGCATCGAACCCGCCTCTCTACTCGCGGCTCTCCAGCGCCGTCTTCACAAATCTTCCAGTCGGCTAATTGAGCCGCTGAGGGTCACTGGCTTTCACTAGCCGATACGCAACATCGCAATACAAGGAGCAGCAAGATGACGGAATTCGAGGGACAGGTTCTGGCCGACCTGAGTGTTCTAAAGAGCCAGATGGAACAAGTCATGGGAATCGGACAGCCCGGTCGCCTCGCGCAACTCGAAGGCCGAATGCATGAGCACGAGAAGATCGTGCAACGGTTGAAAGGAATGGCCGCAGCGTTCGGTGCCCTGCTCACCATCGCCCACGTCGCCATCGACTTGTTCATCGGAAGGCGATGATCCCGCAAAGAAACACGACAAACCGCAAACGACAGTCATTCTGGCCTCTGTAGCGTCGTCATTCTGGCCTTTATAGCTCGTCATTCTGGCGCAGCACTTTGTGAATCGTCATTCTGGCGCAGCCAGAATCTCCGTATTTCGTGCTCGCAAACATCAACCGGCAATACATAACCATCCGGAGGCAACACATGGAATTCCTTAAATTGTTCTTTCGCGGCATCTCCCTTCTCCCCAGCCTGGTGCAGGGCGTCGAAGCTCTCTACGGCGCAAAGTCCGGCGCACAGAAGAAGGACGCCGCACTCTCCATCGTCAGCTCCAGCATCAACATGGCCGACGCGGTCAGCAGCAAGCAGATCGCCGACTCCACCAAGTTCACCGCCGGCCTCAGCCTCATCGTCGATGGCGTGGTCGAGTGCCTCAATGCCAGCATCTGGGCCAAGCTCAGCCCGGCTGAGTGATGCGGCGGCAATTCGGCACAGGGGTCAATCCGTGTCGATCTAGCTGAACAGATCTGCCCCATCGGCGTGTATGTCTATTTTCATCGTAGGATCGAGATACTCGCAGCGTTACCAAGGCAAAGGCAAATCCCAAATACATCCCGCATAAATATAACGACTATCCATAAAATCCTAGCGACACCTCACTGCCTCAACTCCACCTCGGTTGCGCCCTGTCCGCCCTGGTCGTGCGGCGGTTCGGTCACGCTGGTGACCTGCGGATGGTTCTTCAGAAACTCGCGCAGCGTCCGCCGCAGCACGCCCATCCCAGTCCCATGCACGATGCGGATGTGCGGCAGCCCCGCCATAAACGCCCGATCCAGATAGCGCGATACCTCATCCTGTGCCTCCTCCGCCGTCCGCCCAATCACGTTGATCTCCATCGGCAAAGAATCGGAATCCGTACTCGTCTGCACCGTGATTCCGCCTCGCCGCCTCGCCGCCTCCAACGGAGTCGCCGCAGCCACAGGCGTCACCTCCGCAATATCGCTCTCGGCCACGCGCATCTTCATCGTCCCAACTAAAACCTCGAAGTTCTTCGCGTCGATCACACGCTCCACGAGCGCCTGCCGCCCCAGGCTCTTCAGCTTCACCAGGTCGCCAACCTTCACCGCGCGCGGCGCAACCCTGCGTCCGCCCGCCTGTGCCGCCGGGTCATTCTTGTCCGCGCCCGTCGTGTGCGCCACCACAGTCGAGTTGAACTGCTCGGAAAATTCGCGCCTCAGCCGCGCAATCCTCGCCGACGAGTCGCGCGCTATCTTCTTTGCCACCGCCTTATCGTCGATGGCCTTCACCATCTCACGCAGTTGGGTTTCAAAGTCTCCGATCAGCGAGTTCAGCTTCGCCTCCAGCTCCTTGGTGCGCGCCTTCTGTTCCGCGCGTCCCTCCGTCTCCAGCCGCAGCCGTTCGCGCGCAATCTCCCGCTCGCGCAGTCGCAACGCCTCGCGCTCACCGCTGGCCGCGGTCAGTTGTGCGTGTAACTGGTCGAGCAGCACACCAATGTCTGCGGCCTGTGTCGTAAGCTGCGCCCGCGCCGCCGCCACAATCTCCGCCATCAACCCCAGCCGCTCCGCAATGTTCAGCCCTGCCGACGCTCCCGGAACCCCAAGCCGAAGCTGGTAGGTCGGCGACAGCGTCGCCTGGTCGAACCCCACCGCAGCATTCAACACTCCCGGCCGGTTGGCCGCGTACACTTTCAGCGAGGTCAAGTGCGTCGTTATGCAACTCCACGCGCGCACGTTGAGGAAGTGCCCGGCAATCGCCACAGCCAGCGCCGCGCCTTCTTCGGGATCGGTTGCCGAGCCCAGTTCATCCAACAGCACCAGCGAGTCTGCATCAGCCACGCGCGCGATGTAGTCCACGTTGAGAATGTGCGCCGAGAAGCTCGACAGGTTCGACTCGATCGACTGCGCGTCGCCAATATCCGCGTAGATCGCACGGAAGAGCGGCAGAGTCGCCGCCTCCGCCGGCACGGGCAATCCCGCCTGCGCCATCAGCGCCAGTAGCCCCGTGGTCTTCAGCGCCACCGTCTTGCCGCCTGTATTTGGCCCGCTGATAATCAACTGCCGCGCATCGGGCTCCAGCGCCAGCGTAATTGGAATCGCCGCCGCGCCCGACCGCCGCAGCCGCAACTCCAGCAGTGGATGCCGCGCCCCGACCAGCAACAAGCCACCCGCTGACTCGCTAACTTTGGGTGCCCCATCCATGACAGTTTCATCGTCATGGGTGGGATCGCAAAAAGTTGGCCGCACGCAAACCAGCTCGTTGGCAAACCGCGCCCGCGCAAAGTGGCTCTCCACCTCCGCGAGAATCGACGTCTCCAGCAGAATCGCGTCCGCCTGTTCGCCGATGGCCCGCGTCATCGCCACTAGAATCCGATGGATCTCGCGCTGCTCTTCGTCCAGCAGCCGCACCAGTTCGTTGTTCTGCTCGATCGTCTCCAGCGGCTCCACAAACACCGTCTGCCCCGACGAAGACGACCCATGAATCACCCCAGGCACGCGCCTGCGAAACTCCGCCTTCACCGGAATCACGAACCGTTCGCCGCGCACTGTAATCAGCTCTTCCTGCGTCGATCCCTCACTGGCAAGAGCCCGCAGCGACTTTCTCAGGCTCTCTTCAATCGCCCTGTGTTGCCGCTCCATCGCGCGCCGAATGCGCCGCAGCTCGTGGCTCGCGTCGTCGGAGAGCGAGCCGTCCGGCTCGATCTTTCCCCGCAGCGCGTGCAGCAGCGGCGCAAAGTCGTGCTCCACCAGTGCCGCCGATAGCTCCGCAATCCCCGGCCACATGCGCGCCCGGCCCGCCGGCGAGATCAGCAGCGTGCGCCACGCCGCAACCCGCTCCACCACCGTAAGCAGCGCGTTGATCTCCTGCGCCTCCAGCGCCGCGCCTTCGAGCCGCGCCTGGTCCAGCAGACCCGTCGGATCGAACAGCCCGTGAAACTCGAAGCTCCCGCCGCCCGTCAGCAGATCGCGAACCTCGCCCGTCCGCCTCTGTTGCCCGTCGATCCACGCCCGGTCCGCGCACGGTTCCAGCGCCAGCACCCACGCGCGTCCCAGCGGCGATGTGGCATGGCCCGCAATCAGCTCGCGCAACCGCGGCCACTCCAGCGCAACAGAGCTGGCCTCGGCCAGCGGCGACGGAATGTTCGGCAGCAGGCTCACATCTGCTATGGTATCTGGCAATGCGTCCGTGCGATGCGCTTTGCGCGGAACCATTTGCGCCCGCGCTGCGTATCGCTCATCCGCGTCAATCCGTGGCCGTTCTTTTCCTGTCTCCCGTCTTTATCGGTTCAATCGGTGCCAATCGGTGTTAAGTTTCTAAGTATGAACTTTCCAGCCACGCGTATGCGCCGTCTGCGCCGCACTCCAGCCCTGCGTTCTCTCGTCCGCGAGACGCATCTTCATCCCTGCGCGCTCGTCTATCCGCTCTTCCTCTGCCCCGGCGAGGGCGTCCGCAAAGAGGTCGCCTCCATGCCCGGAGTCTTCAACCTCTCCATCGACGAGGCCGTCAAGGAAGCCGAATCCTGCGCCGCGCTTGGCCTGGGTGGCCTTCTCCTCTTCGGCCTTCCCGCCGAAAAGGACGACCTTGCCACCAGCGCCTACGCCGCCAACGGCATCGTCCAGCAGGGTCTGCGCGCTCTCAAATCCTCCCGCTCCCTCGACGGGCTCGTCCTCATCGCCGACGTCTGCCTCTGCGAGTACACATCGCACGGCCACTGCGGCATCGTCAGCAAAGATGGCGCCCGCGGCCTGGATGATAAAGACTCCTACACCATCGAGAACGACGCAACCCTCCCCCTGCTCGCCAGCACCGCCGTCTCCCTCGCCCAGGCCGGGGCCGACATCGTCGCACCCTCCGACATGATGGACGGTCGCGTCGAAGCCATCCGCGCCGCCCTCGACGCCGCATCGTGCCAGAACACGCCCATCCTCAGCTACGCCTCCAAGTTCGCCTCCGCCTTCTACGGCCCCTTCCGCGAGGCCGCCGGCTCCGCACCCCAGTTCGGCGACCGCCGCAGCTACCAGATGGACGGCGCAAACCTCCGCGAGGCCATGCGCGAGATCGACCAGGACATCGCCGAGGGAGCCGATATGATTCTGATGAAGCCCGCCATGCCTTACCTGGACGTCATCCGAGCCGCCCGCGAGCGCTACGACGTTCCGCTCGGCGCATACCAGGTCTCCGGCGAGTACTCGATGCTCCAGGCCGCCTTCCAGCGCGGCTGGCTCTCGCCCGACCGCGCCATCCTCGAGTCCCTCACCTCCATCCGCCGCGCCGGAGCCGACTTCATCGTCACCTACTTCGCCAAGGACGCCGCCCGCGTCTTGGGCTAGCTATGACCGTTCGGCGTATTGCCGCTTTGTTGTGGCGTCAATCTGATCGCCGGGCACAAGTCTGTAATGGCGTTCATCCACGATCAATGCATTTTCGTCTTCCACGGTAAGTTCAAAGAGAGCGATCACGTCGTCTTCCATGAACTGGGCCGAGACCGGTCGACAGATAAGATCAGGAAATTTGATTCTGCAACAGGCGGTGTCTTGAAGTGTCTGGACTGGCGAGAGCTTGTCCGAGCCGCCCTTTGCCTGAACGGGGATTACAAAATGCGCACCATTCTTGTTGAGGCCGACATATATCTCGTCGATCTCGATCTGACCCATACCTTTCACATGCGTGCGTAGATGATTCTGCAGTGAGTATGTCGTCAAGCCAAGGAATATGTCGATGAGGCGGTTGTACCGTACCTTTGCCAACAAGGCTTGTTCGTCACCCTGTGCGTACGCACCGATGATCTCGGGAGTCGCATCCGGTATTTTGATTGCAGCGATGTTTTGCCTCGGCTTGAAGATCGTTCCGCCTACCTTGACGAGCCGGAAACGATAACGGCCTAGACCCGCGCCCTCTATGATCCAGCTCTTCCCTTTGGGAGCGGTTGAGAGGATTGCGGCGGGCAGCGCGTTTCGGAATTTGAAGCTGTATATGATATCCCCAAGGTTGTCGGGCCGATTCACGCCTGTGGCCTCGGATGCCTCTACCATCTCGTCCCGATGAAACTCGAACTCCTCCAACCCTTTCTTCCAGTGCTTCTGGAAGATATGGAGGATGATTGAGACGTACTGCGTGGACTTGACCGTCTTGGATGTCTTGGTTGTCATGCTCTTCCTCACGCCATTGCCAGTGCGAGTTGATCGGATTGCTGCCGGTCTGCGGGGCGGAGTCTCCTGCCCACCACTCCCCCGGATACGCCATAATGACGAGCGGCAGCGGTAACCGTCATCTTGAGCAGGGACTCCGAACCGAGATCGAGGCTGGCCTGTGGGCGATCGGGAACGATGTTCATGGCCTGCAATACCGCAGATGCCACGGCGCGACCGAGCAAGGGCGGTACCGAGTTGCCGATTTGCCGAAAGCCGTGCCACTTCGTTGCATGAAACCGGAACCAATCGGGGTAGGAGTGGAGACGCGCGGCCTCTCGCACCGTAATGCAGCGGGGCGTATGGGGGTGTATCGGTCTCGGTGAAGTGAAGGCTCCCCGATCGCTGCCCGTTCCCGCTCGCAAGGTATTCGACAGGCCGTTTGGATCGAGCTTCAGAAAGCGACTGATCGGCTCGACTTTGCCATGCGGTGTCGCTTCAAATCTTAGTATCGAGAGGTGCGTATGTTCCGTGCGCATACTGGAGGTCAGTCGTTTTGGGTTCCAGACTCTGGGATGGGAGAAATCGCTTGCGTCTGCAAGTGTCCCCCGTAGAGTCTTCGCGTAGCGAGAGGGCTTGCCGAACTTAGCCGCGTCTGTTGAATCGCTGTCGATAAGATCGTCGAGTCGATCCACATCGGGCAGGTCTCCGATCGCATCCCAAACGCCGATGCGCGGAGCGGCGGAAGGAATCGGATAATTCGGCAATGGAAGCCCTTTCTTCGCACCGATAAGGAAAAGTCTCTGCCGATCCTGTGGAACTCCGAAGTCCGCTGCGTTGAGCACTCGATACGGCAGCAGAACATCGTAGCCGTTCTGTTGAAACGCTTCTACGAGTTCTTGCAAAAGCTGCTTATGCCGCCCAACGGTCAGTCCCTTTACGTTTTCAAAGACGAAGTAGTTTGCATTCATCTCAATTGTCAGGCGAACGAACTCCAGCAGCAGTCGATTGCGCGGATCGTCCAGCGCTCGCTTTCCCATGAGAGAGAAGCCTTGGCAGGGAGCACCGCCGAATACAACGTCGATACGCGCGCTCCCCAGCTTTGCCGCCTTGCGAATATCTGCCCCGGAAAGTCTCGTTGCATCGGCACAAATCGAGGTGCATTTGGGGAAGTTGAACTCATGGACGGCACAGTGCACAGGATCGATCTCCACAGCCGCCCTAACCTCGAAACCGGCCTGCTCGAAGCCGAGCGACAGTCCTCCGGCCCCTGCAAAGAGGTCCACACCGATAGGCCGTCTTCGGCTCTTGTTCTCAGTCCGCAAGAAACTCATCGATTCGCACTTCCAATTTTTGCGGGTCCTTCAATTCGCACTGCCAGACGGTTAGCAGCCCGTGGTGCA
>PLOT01000278.1 GCA_003142215.1 Granulicella sp.
CTGGCGTCAAGCGATCTTCCGGTTAGCGACAACCAAAATTCCCGATACTTGTTGTAACTTCTTTCTCTCCTCTCTTGTGTCGTTGCTGCTGGCAGTGCCGAAGCGGAGCGCCGAAGGGGCGAAGCGGAGGCCCTGCCAATCACCTTTTCTGTGCGGTACGTGTTTACAGTTGCAGCCGGATGCTCCAAAATGAAGCCGGCTAGCGAAGCGGAGGCAGGCAATGCAGGAGTGCAACCTGCCAAGGAATAGCTGGCTGCTTCGCTCCCGGCTCGTCTTTAAAACCCCACCGGACGATAGATCGCCCATGNNTGCCTTGAAAAACTCATATTTCACGCCGCCGCGAAGCGGCATCCTTGTTGTTTTGCGAGTCAATGCGCGCTGGTATCTGCGGCCGAATCCAGATTCTTCATAGCCTCCTCCATGCGATAACTGGGGATATTCAACTCCACGATGACGGAGTGATGCACCAGCCGGTCGATTGCCGCCGCGGTGGTCATCGGGTCCTTGAAGATTTCTTCCCATTTCGAGAACGCAAGATTGCTGGTCAACAGAACACTGCCGCGTTCGTATCGCTCGGCCAGCAAGGTGAACAGAACCTCCATCTCCTCGCGGCTTTGCTGAACGTAACCCATCTGATCGATGATCAACCCGTCGTGGCGGCCCAGCTTCTTGATCTCCTTGCTCAAGCGTAGATCACGCTTAGTCACCAGCAGATCCTGCACCAGCATCGTGCAGCTCGTGTACTTCATCCTGCGTCCTTGAGCGATCAGTTCGTGGGCCAGGGCGCACAGTAAGTGGCTTTTGCCGGCGCCTGGATTACCGAAAATGAGCAAATTCTCCTTGCGATCCAGGAAGCCTCCATCCGTGAGTGCCTTCAGTTGCCGCGCGGCCTTCAGAGGTAAACGCTTCAGGTTGAAGTTAGCCATCGTCTTCTCCCTTGGCAGTCCCGACTCCCGCAACAGTGTCGCGATGCGGTTTCGCCGCCGCGACTCGCACTCTCGCTGCGTCAACTGCAGCAGATACTGTTCGTAACTGAGTGTCTCTTTCTCCGCTTGTTGCGCGGCTTGCTCGAAGCACTCGCGCATCGCCGGCAGATGCAGGTCTTTCAGGTTTTCCATCAACGCCGTTCTGATCTGAGGAACCGCGCTCATTGCAGCACCTCCTGCTCAGTAAACAACTGATCGAAAACTCTCAGATCAACCGCTGTCACTTGCACATCGCGAACGACAACGGCGCTGTCAACTCCCAGCACGGCCTCGATCCCCTCGGCGCTGATCTGTTCCTCGCCTGCTTCAAGCAGCACACGCAACGCCGCGTCGACTCTGACCTCGCTGTTCCTGGCCGCCAACTCTAAAATCTTCAGGTATTCCTTGCTGCCCTGATACTTGCCGAGTTGCTCCTCAAGCAGATCGAAGGTCATACGAAAGCGGCTGGTCGGGAACAACTCGTCGCGGTACCGGTAGTGCTCCAAGGCGCCCGGCTTGCGCACCAGCCAGTCGATGATGTGCCGGTAGTCCACGCGATGCTTGTGCCGCCCACGCAAGCGCGGCATCTGCGCCATTTTCTTCTGGCCGTACCATATCTCCACCTGGTCCACGTGCAGTCGCGCTTCCACCTGCTCACCGATCAACCGGCTCGGCACCGAATACGCGTTGCGGTCCACATAGATCAGGCTGCCCGAGTCCACCTTCACCCGCTCGCGCCTGGCTGACTCCATGCGCCGTTCCGGCAGTTCCTTCATCACCGCCATCTCTTCGGCCAACCGCTGTTTGCGACCGGCGTTCAACCGCTCCAACATCGCTGCCAGGAAACGCCGGTACTCGTCCACGCTGGCGAAATCCACGCTGCCGCGAAGCATCAACTCCTGCGCCACTGCCCGTTTGAAGCGATGATGCCGCTGCTCCACATCGCCGTTCTCGTTACCATGACCGGCCTGCGTCTTCTCGCTCTCCAGACCGTAGCAACGCATCAGGCCCTGGTAGCGATCCGTAAACTCGGCCGGATCGCTCATGTTGTTGACCGCCGTCGAAAGCCGGTCGGTGCGATGGCGATGCGGCACTTTGCCCAGTTGCCACAACGCGTTCTGCAATCCCTCACTCAGGCTCTCGAAGCTCTCTGAAAAGCACACCGTCGCTGCCTCCCAGTTCGAGTACGTCAGAACGAAGTGATAGATCAGGTGCGGAAAACTCTGCCCCTGGATGGTCACGCCCAACTCTTCCATGTGCGTGAAGTCCGACGCTCCCAGCCGACCCGGAGGATGCTGTTGTGCAAAGAACACCTCCCGAGCCGGACCCTCGGTTGCACGCCAAACCTTCACGCGCCGCTGCAACGTGCGCACCTGCCCGTCCTGAAAGCGACCGGGGTTCTGCCTCTGCAAAAACTCGAACACCGTCTTGGCCTCAAGCCCGGCGTTGTCTTCAAACAACTTCTGCACATCGTCCCAGACCTCGATGAACGGGTCGGGACGGGTTCGTCCACGCACTGCCACTGGCATCTCGCTCGGCAGCCGGCCATGGCGACGATATTTCCGCGCTGTCTTCGGGTCCATCCCTGCCTTGGACGCCGCAATCTCCTGGTTTTCCTCAGTGTTTATCAACGCAAACAACCTCCGAACCTGCCTGTCTGTGACCAATCCGCCCCCGCCTCAACGCATCGGAATCCGCTTGGTCTGATTGTCAATGTTCGGGAATTTTGTTCGTCGCCGGTCGAACTTTACGATTGTCGCCCATCAGATGGGGTTGTCGTAGAACTTGACCATTGTGTAGGCGAAGGTAATGAGCAT
>PLOT01000120.1:0-507 GCA_003142215.1 Granulicella sp.
TTCTGCAGGTATCGCTCTAGCGGACGCGAATGACTCGCTTCGGGAAATCCGGACTGCACCAGGAAGCCGAGCGCCGGGTTGGTGCCCTCGGCCGCAGCGGTGCGCGGTTGCAGGGCCTCGATGTACGACTTCACCAGCGCTGGCATCGCATCGGTGTAGAGAGGCATTCCCAGGACCAGCGTATCGGCTTCGGCAAAGGCATTAACGGCGCGGTCGAAGCCGGTGCGGTGAGCCAGATGCAGCACCTCGGGTGCCTGTCCGCCGCCGCGCTGCCAGCCCTCGGCTACACGGGACAGCATCTTCATTGAGTTGGAGCGCTCGCCGCGCGGCGAACCATTAAGCAACACCAGAGAATTCATTGGCAACCTCCTGGGCAGAACGATCCGAGACGGCGGCAAAGACGAACTGCGACTTCAGGTCGCGCGCCATCCGTCGCCACATCTCCGTAGTGATTTCGTAGTCCTCGGGGTCACTGTCGCCACCCGCGCCAAGCAGCAGTCCCAGCTT
>PLOT01000120.1:592-11463 GCA_003142215.1 Granulicella sp.
CCCGGCGTCTTCACCCAGCAGCCCCAGCAGCCGGAACAGCCCTTCAGGTTGAGCTCACGCAGATCGAGCGTGGTAACGGCGTGGCCCGAGGCCGAAAGTCGCTGGGCAAAATCCTGGACATACGTCTGGAATGATGACGAGGGATCGGGATCTCCATTGAGGATGGTGATGCGCATGGGGCAATCCTTTGGTCCATAGAATTCTACATCGTAGAACTGCTTGGCTAATCTAATTCTACACTGTAGAATTAGATTGTCAACTGGCTTTGGAATGGAGCGTAATGCGGGCCAATGGAGAGACTATCCCCTGTTTTCAAAGCAACTTGCCAGTTCTACGCCGTATAATCGACGGGTCGCGAGCGAGGCGATTATCGCTGCGAAAGGAGAATATGCCAGCAAGCAAGAACACTCCGCGCGCCATCCGACACAAGTCGGGCGCTGCGGCACGCAGCAAACGCCGGGAGGGGCCAGAGGAGCCACTGGAGCGCGAGCAGATTGTCTCCACGGCGCTGGCGCTGGTCGACCGCGACGGCCTCAAGGGGCTCTCCATGCGGCGGCTGGGTGCGGAACTGGGCGTCGATCCCATGGCGGTCTACTATCACATTCCCAACAAACAGGCGCTGCTCGACGCGATCATTGAGGCGGTGATGGCCGGAATCGACCTATCCGTCGATAACCCGGACAACCCGCCCGAGGAGAGAATTCTGTGCGCGGCACGCGCCTATCGCGACACGATGCTGGCCCACATCAAAGCGTTGCCCATTCTGCTCGCCCACGGCCCAGCCACACCCGCGGCCATGCGACCGGTGGAACGGCTCATCGCGATCCTGCGCGATGCCGGCTTGCCGCCGGCCCAGGCATTCGCGGGCATGCAGGTGATCGCAGCCATGGTGCGCGGCGCGGTGGGCATGGGGATGGCCATGGAAGTCAACCAGCCGCCTGATTGGGAGCAGATCGAAGCTACGCTGCGGCTCTTGCCACCCAGCGAGTTCCCCAACCTGCTGGAGTCGATTCCCGTTGCCGGCGAGTTTTTCGAACACGGCTTCGAGTTCGGCGTTCGCGCTCTGGCACGCGGATTACTTGTCATTACGAAGAGCGGCTGATTTCATTCCCATGTCAGAACGCCGTACCTGTAAAGTCGCCTTTTGACCATAATTGCCGAGCCAGTCTACGGATCGGTAGGATCGAACTAGGCGAAAGCCAGTCGAATGGCAGCCCATGCTGGCTTCTTTCCTTGGCGTCCTGACCCAACAGCAGTCATTTCGTAGGTAATACATGGAGTGCCTCATCCGTTTGAATCGATGGATGCCCGGTCGGCTTCTGATCTGCGGGGAGGTTGGACAAGAGCAGCGAGAAGCGGCTTCCGTTGCCCTGAGCGCTTTGCAGTTGGATGGCAGAGCCGTGGCGCTCGGCGATCCATTGAGCTAGGACGAGCCCCAGACCTGAGCCGGTGAAGTGGCCGTGCAGTGGCTGGGCGATGCGACAGAAGCGCTGAAAGATTCTGCTCTGGTTTTCGGCAGAGATGCCGAGGCCTGTGTCGGTGACGCTGATCTCCGCGGCAGAGTGATCGAGGCCTTGCACCTGAGTGCGCACCGCAAGGGTGACGGACTGGCCGGAGGGTGTATAACGCCACGCATTCTCCAGCAGGATGTTGAGCAAGCGCTTGAACGCAACATAGTCGGCTTCGATCCAAAGCTCGGGCGTATCGAGTTCGTAGCTGAATTGAATTTGAGCTTCGGCGAAGCGCTCGGCCCACTCTTCGGCGACCTCTTCGATGAGGTCGGGAAGGTTGACGGGTTCGAGGCGAAGAACCTCAACGCCGGCGTCCGCGCGGGCGAGCGATAGAAGCTGGTCGATGAGGCGTGTCATCTGCACAGAGCTATGCAGGACGCGCTCACAGGTGTTGCGGTAGTAAGCGGCGTCGCGCGGAAAGGCGAGGGCTACCTCGGTCTCGGCACGCAGTAGGGCGACGGGGGAACGAAGTTCATGCGCCGCGTTGGCGGTAAACGATCGGACACTCTGGTAGCCGGCCTCGATGCGGCTAAGCATCTGGTTCAGCGTGTTGGAGAGGGTGGCGAGTTCATCGCGTGTGTGCAACTCGGGCAGGCGGCTGTTAAGGTTCTTGTCGTTGATGCGCTGCGCCTCGGATGCGATGGAGGCAATGGGCGTGAGGGCTTTGCGGCTAATGAAATAGCCGGCCAGTGAGGACAGGAGCAGGCCAAGCGCGGTGAGCAGAAAGAGCTGAATGCTGAAGTTGGAGAGGATGGCCAGCGTCTTGCTGAGTGTCAGGCCGGTTTGCACGGTGTAGCGTATGCCGTGGACCGTGATGGGCTCGATAAGCGCGCGGACGTGGATCGACTCCGCGGTGTAAGTGAAGTAGACGCCGGTCTGTGATGCCTGCTGTGGCAGGACGAGCTTCGGATAGACAGAGGCGACGTGCGGCGAACGATAGAGCCAGTTGCCGTGCTCGTCGATGATCTGTTCCCACTTATTTCCGTGGCTGACATCGTAGGCCGCAGTAATGGCGTTGCGTAGTTGATCAGGCGTTTCGTGCGCGGGTCGGGCTTCAACAAATCGGCGAACACTCCGGACGCGCTGCTGCAGCTCATTGTTCTCCAGATCGTCGATGGCGTGATGCACCATCCAAAGCGCGGCGAAGCCGAGGCAGAAGAGGGCGGCCGCGAAGACCAGCGAGTACCAGAGTGTGAGCCTAACTCGAAGAGAAAGATGAGATGCGATTAGATAGAACTCCTTTGCAGTGTTGCAGTGTTCTGTTACTCAGCCGGCAAATACAAATCCGCGTCTTCCAACAGCGAGTAGCCGACGCCGCGTGTGGTAGAGATAAGGCCAGGCTGTTTCGCGTGGAGCTTCTCGCGCAGGGTATTGACCAGCGTATCGAGCGCGCCGTGACTGACGACGGTGGTGCCCCAGACGGCCTTCATCAACTGGCGGCGCGAGACCACCTCACCTCGATCGAGTGCGAGCGCACGCAGCAGAAGATACTCGCCTCGGGTGATGTTGACCTCAACCCGATTGCAGAGGAGGCGGCGCGATCTGGTGTCGAGACGAAAGGGGCCAAAGCAAAATTCGTCGGTTGCAGCGACACGTGCGCGGCGGGCTGCAGAGCCGATGCGCGCAACAAGCTCCGGGAATGAGAAGGGCTTGGTGAGGTAGTCGTCGGCGCCGGCGTCCAGGCCGCAGACGATGTTGTCCTCATGATTGAGCGCCGTGAGCATGACGATGGTCGGACGGTTGGGGCGCGCGCGCAGATGCTGTGCGATGGTGTATCCGCTGCGGCCGGGAAGGCCGATGTCGAGGACTATAGCATCGAAATTTTCAGCATCTATAAGCTGCTGCCCCTGCTCGGCCGTACTGGCCGTGACGATGGTGTGGCCGTGCTCCCATAGGCCGGTGCGCAGCAGTTCGACCATGCGCAGATCGTCTTCAATGACGAGAATGCGCAGATTTGTGGGTGTTTTCATTGGTTTTTATAGGCGCTCAAACTCTTACGCTAGCCGCAGATTGTTATAGCACTGTGAAAGCGGGTCACGATGCCATCTCAGGACTTATTTACAGGACGATGAATCTGCATTCACACTGCGCGCCTACCTTCGATCTATCCGGTTTCAGTTTTCTAGAGCATTTCCTGTAATTCTATAGACTGTTTATGCAATGCCTGAACCATGCCTTTGCGTCGTCAGCGGTGATGAGCGGCAGCAGTTCTGCGATGGCTTGGTCGAGGGCTTCTTTGCTGCGAGCCTTGGCCGAGCGGAGCAGCGTTTTGAGCTTCGACCAGGCCTTTTCGATGGGGTTCAGGTCGGGCGAATAGGGCGGCAGGTAGAGCACTTCCGCGCCACACTTTTCGATGCGTTCGAGCACTCCGGCGACCTTGTGCGAACTCAGATTATCCATCACCACCACGTCGCCTGCGCGCAGTTGCGGACACAGACAGTGATCCAGATAGGCGAGGAAAATATCGCCGTCGGTGGCCTCTTCAATCGTCATCGTGGCGACCACGCCGCGCGTGTTGAGCGCGCCCAAAATGGTCAGCATCTTCCATCGGCCGTCGGGTGTTCCTTCACAGATGCGAGAGCCGCCAAGCGAGCGCGCATAGAGCCGCGTCATCGACGTGGTGACACCGCTTTCGTCCAGGAAAATCAGGCGTTCCGGCGATATCGTGCGGATCTTTTCAATGAACTCTTCGCGCCGCTTTCGGTTGGCTTCCGAGTCGCGTTCGATGGCGTGGAGCGACTTTTTTTCAGCCGCAAACCGAGCTTCTTGAGCAGATACCAGACACGTCCACGGCTCAGGATTACACCGGCCTCGTGATCGAGCTTCGCGCGGATCTCGGCCAGCGTCAGATCGGGCTCGGCTGCGACCCAGCCGACGACCCGCTGCTGTCCTTGTGCATCGACATGTGGCTTGCGGCCGGGCTTGTGGGGTACCCGCTCGGCGTGGCCCGTTCGCCTGCGTTGTGCGGAGATTTTCTTCGCCCAACTCGCACTGACCAGAAACCGCGACGCCAATTGCGAAAGAGAATTCTCGCCTTGATCGTAGGCACTCAAAAACTTACGGCGCAGATCATCCCCATAGGGTCTCCCCATCTCGTCACTCGCCGCAGAAAATCGCCAAAACCAGAATACACTATTACGGGAAATGCTCTAAACAGATCAGCGACGATTGCGCGTACTGATTCTGTTCTGCGAGGCTCACATGCAAGGTATTACTTCGATCCATCGATCCAACTCCCTCTTCGTCTCCCTCTCACAAATTGATTGGTTCACAGAAAAAATGCTGTCCTTGGTCTGCCTGCTAGTATCCCAGCTGATGCTGTCTTCGCCGGTTATTGCCCAGACGCTCGTTGCGTCTTCGAGCACTGCCGAACTGAGCACCGCAACATCAACTAAATCAGCTAAAGGGTTGATTGCGGGTACGGTCGTTGACTCGCAGGGAGCAGCGGTTCCTGGCGCGCAACTGAAGCTCTCGCCACTGGCGATCACGGTTGTCTCCAACGATCAGGGCGCATTCCGGTTGCCCGAGGTCCCTGCCGGCAAATACACGCTGACGGTCTCCTACGTTGGATTTGAGCCGCAGACGTCGGATGTGGAAGTCGCCGGTGGGCAGAGCCTGAATCTGGCTCTGACGCTTAAAGTCGCCTCCGCGAGCGAGGAGATCATGGTGACGGCGGAGCGTCCGCACGGCGAGGCGCAGGCCATCAACGAGACACGCACCGCCGACAACCTGCTGCAGGTGCTTCCCGCTGAGGTCATCACCAGCCTGCCCAATGCCAACGTGGCCGATGCTATTGGACGTTTTCCATCGGTCACGCTCTACCGCATCGAAGGCGAGGGTGTCTACATCCAGGTGCGCGGCACCGAGCCGCGCCTGACGAATACCACCGTGGATGGCATCACCATTCCGGCGCCTGAGCCTTCCGTGCGCCAGGTGCGGCTGGACGTGATTCCATCCGACATGGTCGACGCGGTCGAGATGAACAAAACGCTCTCCGCGAACATGGACGGCAACGGCATCGGCGGTTCTGTGAACCTGCGCACCAAGGAGGCCGGCGACCAGCCTACCGTCAGCCTTTACGGTAACGGCGGATACACGAACATCATGAACGGCCGCGGCTCCTATGCGTTTGGTGGTACGACCGGAAAGCGCTTCGGCGCGAGCAAGCGGCTGGGCCTGCTAGGCAACGCGGTCTTCGATTACAACGGTCGCGGTATCGACAATATCCAGCCGGCTCTTGATCCTCTCTCGACCATGACCATGCCGTTCTATGACAGCAACACCATTCGCGAGTACCGCTACTATCGAACACGCTACGGCTTCGACGGCAGCGCGGACTATCGCGTCAACAACAACACAGGCATCTATGCGCACGGATTTTATTCGGATCTGAAGGACTGGGGCGATAAGTGGTACTACTCGCCGGTGTCGACGGCAATCACTGGCACTGCGGCCAACCCTGTTCTACCTAACCCCGCAACAAAGTCGTCGAGCCCCAAATTCTATACTTCCAGCAAGCGTCCAAACGCTTCGGTCGGTACGTTGATTCTCGGTGGCCGCACCGCGCATCAGGATTCGCTGTTCACCTATCAGATTTCGGCTTCGCGCTCCTATGAGGTCGATTCGGCGGGCAATCCCAAGGCGGACTTCTCGTGGGTTGGCCCGACGGTGTTCTGCAACTACGTTCCCTCCGCGCAAACCGACCTATACCATCCGCACTTCGGCAACTGCGATAACACGAACACATCTCCGCTGCTGAGCGCGGCCAACTGGCAATTCAAGGACATCACCATCTCCAAAGGACTTGATGCCGAGCTCGACCTGACAGCCCAGACTTCGTTTGCCAAGAACTACAGCGCCAACGGTCACTTCGGCGTCTTCGAGACGGGCTTCAAGATCAGCAACGGCCACAAGAGCTCGGACTCAACAGAGAATGTCTACGACACTTTTGGAAGTACTGCACCTTTGATGACGCAACTTCTGGACACCTTCAACAACACTGACTATTTCGGCGGAAACTTCTTCGGGGGGCAGTACGGGCAGGTATCGAACTTCACCTCGGCGGCGAACTACACCATGGCCAATTACCAGGGAAATCTCGACCAGCAAAAGACCGTTGGCGATACCTTCCCCAATCTCTTCCATTATGTTGAGCGCATCACCTCCGGCTATCTGATGAACACCATCGACTTCGGCAAGCTGCATCTCCAGACCGGCCTACGTCTGGAAGGAACGCAGATGATGACCTTTGGATACAACCTCACCTTCTATCCCACCACCAAGACTGCTCCTACGTCAGGCACTCCTTGTGCGACGCCCCTGCCGGCGAGCCCCACCGGTTGCTACACAGCGAATGGCGTCAACAACAACCCTTCGTATGTGGACGTGTTGCCAAGCGTGCAGGCGCGCTACTCGTTGACGCCGAATTCCGCGCTGCGTGCGGTTGTAGCGCGCGGCGTCGCCCGGCCCGACCCTTATCAACTGGTTCCATACATTACCGAGGACTCGACCGCCAATCCTGTGTCAGTGTCGATCGGCAATCCGAGCCTGCGTCCAGAGCACGCCAATAATTATGACCTGCTCTACGAAAATTACCTCCGCCCGCTGGGTCTGATTCAAGCCGGATTCTTTTTCAAACAGTTGAGCGCGCCACAGGTTCAGACATCGATCCCCGGTGGCCTCAATCTATCGGCTTTCCCTACCGGCTACTTCCCGGTGTCAGTGCAATCCGTGCTTGCACAATATCCCGGCGACGCGATCTCACAGTACACAAACGGGCAGAACGCCCAGATTTATGGTCTGGAGTTGAGCTACCAGCAACATCTGAGCTTCCTCCCCGGTGTGTTGCGCGGTCTTGGCATCTCGGCCAACTACAGCTACACGGCGTCGCGTGAGAAGGGCCTTCCTCTGCGTACCGATTCCCCGACGATGATCGACCAGGCGCCTAACACATGGAAGATCAGCCCAACCTACGACACGAAGCGGTTCTCGGCGCGCGTTGGTCTGGCGTATGACCAGGCAAGTCTCTTTCAGTACATGTACATCTCGCCGACCTTGGTCACAGGCGCGGATCCGAGCGGTCTGGGAACCAAAGGGCCCTCGGGAGATGTCTTCACCCTCACCCATTTCCAAGTCGACGCGCAGGCGAGCTACCGCGTATGGAAAGGCATCAGCGCGGTGGTCGACGGACTCAACCTCAACAACGAAGTCTTCGGTTACTACCAGGGAAGCACGCAGTTCATAAATCAGCGTGAGTACTATAAGCCGACCTACACCGCTGGTCTCCGCTACACCCTGGGTCACAATCGGTAGTTTCGGTAGAATCCTAAGCTGCTTCTTGGCGGGGCGCATGTCGTTTCGATGGCTTGTACCCCTCTATCAAGCAAATGGTAATCCAGCATACAACCAGTCTCGTACGCGAACGAATCTTGAGGAACTGAATGACACACACGATGTCACGATGGCTGATATCCATTGCCTGCTTAATCTGTCTCAATCCGGCCTTCACAGCAGCACAATCAGCCATACCTTCTTCAAAGGGCACAGCATCCGACCTGAAGTTCGTTGTCTACCTTAGCCGCCACGGGGTCCGCTCTTCCACGGGGATGCCGGAGCAATACAATCCTTATTCGCTCGCACCATGGCCGGCCTGGGATGTGCCGCCGGGTTATTTGACTGTGCATGGCTATCAACTCATGAAGCTGTTCGGCGCGTATGACCGGATGGAGCTGGCGAACGAAGGGCTCATTAGCTTGAACGGATGTGATGATGCGAGCAAGGTCAGCATTTACGCGGACTCCGACCAGCGCACCAGGGAAACCGGAAAGGCGCTTGCGGAGGGACTCTTCCCGGGTTGCCGCACGGACGTACAATTCCGTCCGGAAGATACCAACGATCCGCTCTTTCACTTTCACCCGACTCAAGCCCAACTGGGCGTCAACACACCAGCTCAGGCTACTGCTGCAATTGCCGGACGTATCGGCGGCGATCCAGCCAACCTTACGGAGGTCTATCGCACGCAACTTGGGACGTTGGACACGATCCTTGCGACCTGCGGTACCCCGGTCTCTCCACCTCAGATGCGCACATCGCTCTTCGACATTCCAGCCACGTTGACACCGGGCAGCGGTGGCCATGTTGCCGAGTTGCGGAGTCCACTGAACACAGCATCGACTCTGGTTGAGAACCTCCTGCTGGAGTACACACAAGGAATGGAGACATCCAGCGTCGGCTGGGGTTGTGTGGATGCTCCAAAGCTCCGGTCTCTAATGGAACTGCACTCTGCCGCCACTGACTTCACCGAACGCACACCCGTCCTTGCGAAGATCGCAGCCTCGAACCTGCTGACCGTAATTGACAAGTCGATCGAGCAGGCGGTTACCCAGAAGGCAATTCACGGAATCCCTGGCAAGCCAGGAGATCGTGCTCTCTTTCTGATCGGCCACGATACAAATCTGACGAATATTGCAGGTCTGCTGAACCTGACCTGGATCGCCGATGGGCGGCGCGACGACACGCCTCCCGGCGGAGCGCTCATCTTCGAGCTTTGGCGTGACCGAAAGACAGGGCAATTCTCCGTTCGCACCTACTTCACGGTGCAGACGCTTGAGCAGATGCGGTCGTCTGCCACTCTCACCCTGAGCAATCCTCCCGAGCGCGTTCCCGTATTTCTTCCCGGTTGTAGCGAGAAGGATTTTTTCTGCCCATTGCCCGCATTCACGCAAACCGTCCAACATGCAGTTGATACCCGCTATGTGACAACCAGATCGGTTGAACCATTTGTAGTCACCCCAGGGAAGAGATGACGTTGGATCGGCCATTGATCAGCCCCGGTATTACTGAACCAACGTGAGTGTTAGTCATCGGCTAAATGAAGGGCCTGGAAAATCATAATGCAAGTCGGCTTTCTCGGAAACTACGATTGTCGGTTGGTGATAGCAGGCCAATGCGCTCATTGAAGATGATTTACTCGCAAAAGATCCGATTACTAACGCTAAACGCCGTTGCATTCACACATCGATGCGGGCTGTGGGATCCGAGCTTACCGCCCGGCCCAACACGCAGCACTGCCCCACCCCGCCGGCCTCGCAGGCCGGCCGGAGGCGATGCGTCAGGCTCGCCGCAACCCTCCTCACCCTCACGCTCACCCTCTGCTACGCCGCCAACATCTTCCGCCAGCCCGGCGAAGACCACGGCGCCATCTTCTTCTCCATGCGTTTCCGCGATCTCTTCCGCTAAGTGAATGGAATCAGCACAGAAGAAAAGGCCAGATCTTCGGACCTGGCCCTTGTCTTTTGGCCGTGGTGTAATGTGGTGAAGGCATGGAACATACCTCAAAGTCTGAAGACAGGAAAGAGACGTACCCCGAGCAGGGAGCAGCATTCCGTGCATCTATCAGCTTTCCGCCCGATCTCGACGAAACTCTCGAAGAAGTCCCGCAGCAATACAAGGTGTCGCTGGCGTGGGTGGTGCGTGACGCGGTCGAGAGGTACGTCGCGGACGGAGCGGAAGACGGAAGGGGTGGACGCCTACCGCATGATTCAGCGCAACGGGGCGCGCATCGGGCCGATAGATGAAACTTATAAAGAACACAGGTAGCGACCGCGTGATCGACGACCTCTTGCCTTCGGGGCAGCCCAATCGCATCGTTCTCTACAATGCCGTGGACGGCAAAGTGACCGTCAACGTCTTCTTTGCGCGCGAAAATTTCTGGCTTCCACAACGCGCCATCGCTGAACTTTTCGGCGTTGGAATCGCGGCGATCTCCAAGCACCTCAAGAACATCTACGAATCCGCTGAACTGACGACCGGGGCAACTATTTCCAAAATGGAAACAGTTCAGTCCGAGGGCGACAGGCAGGTCACCCGCGTCGTGGAGTTCTACAACCTGGACGCCGTCATCGCCGTCGGCTACCGCGTGAACTCGCTCAAAGCTACTCACTTCCGCATCTGGGCTACGAACACTCTCCGTGAGTTCGTAGTGAAGGGCTTTGTCATCAACGACGAGATGCTGAAGAATGGCCGCGGCTTTGGTCAGGACTACTTCGACGAACTTCTTGAGAAGATTCGCGAGATCCGCGCCAGTGAGCGCCGCGCCTATCAGAAGATCGCCGACGTCTTTGAACAATGCAGCAGCGACTATAGAAGCAGTAGCGAAGAGACCCAACTCTTCTATCAAATTGTTCAGAACCGGCTCCACTTCGCCAGCGTTGGCAAGACCGCAGCGGAGATTGTCTTTGAACGCGCCGATAGTACCAAGCCATACATGGGGCTCACCACCTGGAAGAATTCACCCAAGGGAAAGGTTCTGAAGAGCGACGTCTCCGTTGCCAAGAATTACCTGAACGAGTCTGAGGTCTC
>PLOT01000090.1 GCA_003142215.1 Granulicella sp.
TGCTTCAGCCCAAGCGAGACGCGCCGGTTCTCCGCATCCACCTTGAGGACCTTCAGTTGCAGTTCCTGGCCGATCGCCAGCACGTCCTCCGCAGCCTTCACGCGGCTCCATGAAATATCGCTGATATGCAGCAGGCCATCGATGCCGCCCAAATCGATAAACGCGCCATAGGTTGCAAAGCTGCGAACCGCGCCGCTGACGATGTCGCCCTCCTTCATCTCGGAGTAGCGGCCCTGTTCCTGCACGCGCGCCAGTTCCTCGCCGATCGCGCGCCGGTCCACCACCACGTCCTCGTCCGTCACGTCCAGCTTGGTGATGCGGCATGTGATCTCCTGCCCCACCAGCTTCTCCATCTCGGCGGCATCGCGCACGCCGCTGCGCGAGGCGGGCATGAACGCGCGCACGCCCACATCCACCGTCAGTCCGCCCTTCACCACTGCGGTCACAATCCCCACCACCGGAGTCTTTTGCGCGAACACCTCTTCCAGCGAGGCCCAGTCTGTCGGCTGCACCACCTTGTGCCGCGATAGCTCGTAGTACCGCTCGGCGTTGCGTCCCTTCACCGAGACGGGGAATTTCTCTCCCGCCGCGACTCCGTCGGCGTTGTTCTCAAACGCGCTGCGCGGCAGAATTCCCTCGGACTTGTAGCCGATGTCCAGATACACACTCTCGGCGTCGAGCGAGACGACGGTGCCTTCCAGTTGCTTCCCTCCGCCCTCCGCCTTGTGCGAGTGCGTGTGCTCAAATTGATCGAGCAACTCGGCAAACGATTCAGCGGGAGTATCGACGGCGGTTTCAGCGGCTGATTCTGTAGCGGCTTCAACGCCAGATTCAGCGGCGGTTTCAGCAGCAGATTCAGTTGCAGGCTCAGATGTGGACACAGATGTTGGGATGATCTCGTTTGGCATGATGGTTTACATACCATTTTGTCACGAGCTGCCACTACGCAGGCAATCCATGCCCGCACTCTTGGAAAACGCATGGCCGTCGGCTGGTCCGAAAACCTGCTCTTTTCGCAATGGGGAAGGACTTGTCTTCCATGCAGCCACGGGTCGAGGGTCTGTTCCCGTTCTGCGCAGTAAAGGAAGCTAATTGAGTTTGAGGTAGACACGGAAGTTCAGCAGAAACGGCCGGGGGCAGATCTGTCCGGTAATTCCTTGAAATCCGTGGGAGACGTCGGTGCTTCTGCGCATGGGATGGCCGTAGTCCGTCACCGGCTCAACCGAGCGATAGATATATTTGCGCGCCGGGGGTTCCGGGTGGCGCGTATCAAGTGCCTGTGCGTGATTCCCTTCCATAAGGCGCTCTCGGGGCAGAACTGTAGTGAAACCAGTCTAGGTTTCCGTGCGACGAAACTTGAGGAGAAATTGCAGCGATCACGGTACGTTGGTACTCACAATCCATGAGACAGAAGGGATGGGAGAGCCTGAGGCGGCGAAGACCGCCGGACAGTAGCGCGGCTCGCCAGGTTCAAAATCGCAAACCCGGAGCCGGAACGTGACTTGCGAAATAGCTTTTCTCCCCATCTTTATTAACCACTCAGGAAATCGCTGCACAAACCCACATTTTTGAAAAGAGTGGACTGGTGGCCCGAGGCTTTAACCTTGGGTCTTCCCACCGCAAACCGCCTGTTTTCAATGTGGCTTCAGCCGCCAAGGGAATATTGAAGCCTTGTTCAGACTTTTCTTAGAACTCGTGTTTCAGTTTGGCACGCAACTTGATTACAAAGTGGACGCCTGAATCTCCCGCACAGGAGAGAAGTGGCTATTTCCGGCGTTGTCCATGGAGTATAGCGTGCAATCTAAGCAGAGTTCCGACGCCTCAGCAATCTATAGCCGTTCCGAGTCATTCACCGCGCCGTTCCCGATTCACTGCCTGGCGCCAGGCCTACCGGGCTCGATAGCGCTTCGCGGCGAGCCTTCCGCCTGTGGCGCTGGGCACGGCCCGCAGGTGGCCCAGAACGAAGGTCTGCTTCACGACGCGCGCAACCTGATGGGAGCAATTGGGCTCTATTGCGACCTGCTCTCGATGCCTGGTGTGCTCTATCCAGAGCACCATCACTATGCGGAGGAGTTGCGGTTGCTGGGCTCACGCAGCAGCGCGCTGATCGAACGGCTGATGCAGTCATGGCATGTGCAAGGGGAGCCGCAGGGCTTTGACGCAAGCGCGACCCGGCAGGCGGGAAATCCCCGTTCTCTGCGGCTGGTTGAGATGCAGCCGAACGAAGCTGAACCGGCCGGGAATCAAGTGGGGCCGGCGAGTTCGTCGCAGCCGGTGAGTCTGCAGGAGATCGTCATGCAATGCTCGGGCCTGCTGAGCCGGGTGGCGAACGGCCGCGCAATCGAGATCAGCTACGGCCCTGCTGCCTCGCTGCCGGTCCTGGTGGACGAGGAGGCCGTCGAACGGATTCTGGTCAATCTGGTCCGCAACTCATCGGCCGCGATGATTGCGTCAGTCCAGACGCCCCATCCGCATGAAGATGGAATTGCCCATGATGCGCATAGCGCCGTCCTCGAGCGCACTGCCGATGGAGCCGCGGACGAGACGCCGGGCGCAATCCGCATCGGTGTGGGAGTGGTCTCCCACCGCCTGGACGGTCCCAGGCCGCAGCAGCTTCGCCGGGTGAGGCTGACGGTGGAAGACTCCGGCTGTGGAATGGCTCCAGAGCAGCTCGAACGAGTCCTCAGCGGTGTCAGGGAGACATCGAGAGACAGTCATGGGATTGGTTTTATCGTGGTGCGGGAGCTGGTCGCCGCATCCTCCGGAGACCTCAG
>PLOT01000159.1 GCA_003142215.1 Granulicella sp.
AACCGAAGCACCCGGATTAGACCGAAGCGCCCGCCAGTCCCTTCACCAGTTCCTTGAAGACCCGTCCGCGCTGCTCGTACCCCGTGAACTGGTCGAAGCTCGCACAGGCCGGTGCAAGCAGCACCACGTCGCCGGCGACGGCGAACTGCGCGGCCTGGCGCACGGCCGCATCCAGCGTACACGCTGAGACTATCTTGACGACTCCCGCCAGATGGCGCTCGATCTTCTCCGCCGCCGAACCAATTGTGTAAACAGTTTTGACGCGGGCGCGGAGCAGATCGGCAAGCTCGGTGTAGTCGGAGTTCTTGTCTTTTCCCCCAAGAATCAAATGAACGCCGCCGGCGAAAGCCTCCAGGGCCTTCTTTGTGGCATCGACGTTGGTGGCCTTGGAGTCGTTGAAGAACGCGACGCCGCGCACGGTGGCCACAAACTCCAGGCGGTGCTCGACGGCCTTGAAGCTGGCGACCGATGCGCGAATCGACTCGGCAGAGACTCCGCCCAGCCGCGCCGCGCAGACTGCCGCAAGGACGTTCTCCACATTGTGCGCACCCTTGAGCGGAATCTCCGCCAACGGCAGTACCGGCTCCGGCTTCGCGCCCTCGCGCGGAAGGAAGACAATGCTCTCGCCATGCACGAATGCGCCTTGCTTGATCGCGCGGCGCCCGCTGAACCAGAAGACCTGGGCCTTGGTCTGCGCGGCAAGCATCTGGGTCGGCTTGTCCTCGGCGTTGAGGACGAAGAAATCTTCCGGCGTCTGTTGCGCCGTGATGCGGGCCTTCATGGCGGCGTAGTTCTCGAAGGTGCCATGGCGGTCGAGGTGGTCCTGCGTAATGTTCAGCACCACGGCGATGTGCGGACGGAACTCCACCACCGTCTCCAACTGGAAGCTGGAGACCTCGAGCACGCTGGTTGTCTGTGGCGTGCTCTGCGCAATGAGGTCGATGACCGGTGTGCCGATGTTGCCGCCGACCAGCGTTGGGCCGCCGGAGTCGGCAAAGATCTTGCCCAGCAGGGAGGTTGTGGTCGTCTTGCCGTTGGAGCCTGTGATGGCGACGATCTGGCCCTGGAGGAAGCGGCTGGCCAGCTCCAACTCGCCGATAATCAGAGGCCCGGCAGACCCGAAGGCGCGCGCCTGCACGAGCTCCGGCGTGTCGTAGGGGACGCCGGGCGAGACCACGATGAGGTCCTGGCGGCGGAAGGTGAGCAGGCCGTGGCCGCCCGTCTCCACCATGATTCCGGCGTCGAGCAGCGCGGGAATCTCACCGGCGAGCGCCTCCGCGCTGCGCGAGTCCGAGACGGTGACCTGCGCACCGAGCGCGCGCAGAAAGAGCGCCGCGGACTTTCCCGACTTGCCCAGGCCAACCACCAACACGCGTTTATTCTTCAGTTCCATCGTTTCTTAGCTTTCTTCCGTTGGACGAGGCGATTGAAGTTCTTTGACCTGTTCCTCGGAGAGTTGCAGCAGGAGCGTCTTCTCTCCATCCCGCAACTCATGCAAAATATTCGGTTGAGTTATCGACGCAATCACAATCTTTCCAAAGGCTGGGCTAGAAAATTTACCGGCCAATGGGAAGGGCCATCCAATGCCAAACTCGCGGCAAAGTCCTCTGTTCCAGATAGCCTTCTCCACGGGCCGTTTATAGACCAGACTCTTCCGATCATAGACATCGTCCTTGTATGCGGAGTGGATCACAAGCGAATCCGCTGTGAGCAAAATATGTGTCGGTCGAAAGAAAAGATAGATTCCAGCTACTGCTGTGAAGATAAGAATCTGAATCAATACTGCGATGTGTGCATGCATTGTTCTCGTTCTCCTATCGAGCGTCCATGGTATCGAAGACAAATCATAACCGGCCAATTTAGCTTTTTGTCTTTAATCCGCATTCATCCGTGCTAATCCGTGGTTGTCTTTTGTCTTACCTCAGTTTTAGCGTGGTCAATGCAAACAGGGCGAAGACGAGGGCCATGATCCAGAAGCGGGTGATGACCTTGGACTCGCTCCAGCCGAGCAGCTCGAAGTGGTGGTGCAGCGGTGCCATCCTGAAGATGCGTTTGCCGCCGCGCAGCTTGTAGCTGCCCACCTGTAGGATGACGCTGGCGGCCTCCAGGATGAAGACGCCGCCGATGAAGGGCAGCAGCAGTTCCTGCTTGATGATGACGGCGACGGTGCCGATGGCACCGCCCAGGGCGAGCGAGCCGACGTCGCCCATGAAGATCTCGGCGGGGTGGGCGTTGTACCAGAGGAAGCCGATGGAAGCCCCCACCAGCGACCCGCAGAAGATCGTCACCTCGCTCACCAGCCGCATGTGGTCGATGTCCAGGTAGCCCGAAAACACCACATTCCCGCTCACGTACGTCAGCACCGTCAGCGCGCCCGCCGCAATGATCGTGCATCCAATCGCCAGCCCGTCCAGTCCGTCCGTCAGATTCACCGCGTTGCTCATCAGCGTAATCACCAGCATCACAAATAGCACAAACGGAAAGAACGACAGCCATGCCATGTGTGGAACATGCCGCATGCTATCCACGATCAGATTCGGACGAAAGTTCTTTAGAAACGGAACCACCAGCCGCGTGGAATACATCCGCTTGTTCTGCATCGCTACCAGCGCCATCGCCACCCCTCCACTGGCAATGAACTGCAGGCCGATCTTCTGCCAGAAGGTCAGCCCCTTGCTCCGCTTGCGGACAACCTTGATGTAGTCGTCGGCAAACCCGATCGCTCCAAACGCCAGTGTCGACAGCATCGCCACCCATACATAGGGGTTCGACAGGTCCGCCCACAACAATGTCGGCACCAGGATCGAAATCACGATCAGCACACCGCCCATCGTCGGCGTCCCACCCTTTTTCAGGTGGCTCTGCGGCCCATCGTCGCGCACATACTGGCCGATCTGGAACTCGCGCAGCTTGTCAATCACATAGGGGCCGATCAACATGCCGATCAGCAGCGCCGTCAAACTCGCAAACGCCGTCCGAAACGTCAGATACCGGAAGATCCGGAACACGCTAAAGTATGGAAACAGCTTCTGATAGAGCAGCCAATAGAGCAATCCGCGCCCGCCTTTAGAGCGCACGCCATCGCGGCCCGCGCTCTGCACACATGGCTATGTTAACAGGCTATGCGGAGAACCCAGTTAATTACGGCGTGGTGGAATCCGGCGCGGCACGGCTACACATCACGCGGATGTCGGTGGACTTGTTGAAGGAGAAGGCGGGCGGCGTGCTGGGCGCGGTGATGGCGAAGAAGTCCGCGCGGTGCACGTCGTCGAGATAGATGGCGGCGCGGGCGTCGGGTGCGACGGGCGCGATCTCGACGTGGCTCATCTCCAGGCGGTTGACGTGGCGGAAGTAGAAGCCATGCGCGGGCAGCGGGCCAAGCATTCCCGGCTCGGGATACTTGTTCTCATCCTCGGGAACCTCGATCTTCATCTGGTCGGCGGTGCCTCCGCCGACGTGCTGGACGTAGACATCGGAGATCTTGAGGTCTTCGACGGGGAACCCGGGGATGCCGGTGATGTTGGAGCCAAAGCGGGCGGCGGAGTTGAAGCAGGTGATGTTGGAGAGAAGAATGCGTCGCAGCGTGCCGACGACGGTGCTCTGATCGCCCGTGCCCTTGGGCCCGCGCAGGCGAGCGCCGAGGCGCAGGAAGATGGGGCAACTGATGATGTCGCGCATGGTGATGTTGGTGACGGCGACATCTTCGAGCAACGCACCGTCGACCGTTTCGAGAGCGAGTCCCTGGCAGCCCTCGAAGACGCAGTTGGAGATGGTGATGTTCTTGAATCCGCCGTTGGACTCGGTGCCGCACTTGATGCGCCCGGTGCCTCCGACCTTGCGGTCGGCCTCCATCGTGAACTTCTTCCATGTGCCGTCGAGGACCGTGCCAAGCTGATAGCAGCCGCTGACGAAGCAGTTGGTGATGTTCATATTCTCGCAGGCGCGGTTGTAGCCGAGGGCGAAACTGGACTTGGGAACGATGGCGTCGTCCCACGGGGAGTTGACGGTGCAGTTGGAGACGCGGACGTTCTTGCAACAGTCGATGTCCATGCCATCGCGGTCGGTGTCGATCTTGAGGTTGTCGATGGTGAGGTTGTCAACGCCGGTGACCAGAATCGCGAAGTGGCCGCCCTTGAGCATGGAGAAGTCGCGCAGAATGACGTTGCGGCAGTTCTTGAGGCCGATGGCCTTGTTGCCGACGCCGGGCTGCTCCGCCTGGAACTGCGTGTAGTTGCCGCGGCCACGACCTGCTGCGCCAGCTCCACCGGGTCTGGCTGTGCCTGCTGCTGCGGCACCTGCTGCTGCGCCGGGAGCGGCTGCTCCGCCCTGTGCGGCTGCCGCGCTGGATCTGCCAGCGCCTGCCGCCGCGCCGGGTGCGCCAGATGCTGCGGGTGCGTCGGGCCTGCCGGGGCCAAAGCCTGGGCCAGAAGCGCCTGCACCGGCGGGGGGACGTCCAGGGCCAGCGCCGAAGCTCAGCCCCTTGCCCCAGATGAGGCCGGGCCCCGTGATGGAGAAGTCGCTGATGCCCTCGCCCCAGAGCAGCGAGTTGTGCCAGTGGTTGTGGCCGTAGTCCTGATAGGCGTCGTAGGCGGGCTTGGGCTCGGCGGCGTCGTAGGTACCGCCCATGTAGCCGGTGGTCTCGCCGGGTTTGGGTGAGTCGGCGGCAATGATGGCGCAGCCCTGTGAGAGATAGAGATCGACGTGGCTCTTCAGCCGGATGGAGAAGCTGAGGTAGTTTCCCCCGGGAAAGACTACCGTGCCGCCGCCGGCTGCCGCGGCTGCTTCGATGGCCTTGTTGATGGCGGGCGAATCGACGGTCTTGCCGTCGCCCGTGGCGCCGAATGTGCGCACATCGAAGAGGAGTGGCGAGAGCGCCGGTGCAGCGGCTGGTTTTTTGGACGCAGCAAACGCGGGAATGGCGGAGACGGCTGAGGCGGCAAGACCCATGCTGCTGAGTCTCAAAAGATCGCGGCGGGCGGAATCGAAGGTTTTCATATCGCCCGCCATGCTAGCAGAGCCGATGGACGGTTGGAAATCATTTCCGGCGGGGAGCCTTCGTCAGGGATGAGTCTGCAGTGCAGCGTGGTCGCGGGACTTCCAAAGCTCCAGATAGGCCATCAGGCGCACGACGTGGAAGAGGTCCGATGCGATGAGATAGAGGACGGTGACCGCGGCATACCAGCAGGCCATGAACTGCGTCGTTGCCACGCTCTCGAAAGGCAGAGGGCAGGCAGAAAACACCATTGCCAGAACGATCAGCGCGATCTTGACGATTCCCATGACCAGGTTGATCTCGATCAGCCGGGAGCGCAGCGGCCCAAGGCGAAAGGCGGCGGCCAGGCTGGCGGTCGCGCCCAGATTGCCGAGCATCGCAAGCAGCGGGGCAACCGAGAACACCCAACTGACGATGGCCCACAGGGTAAACATTCCCAGCGTCGCAATGATGACGATTGCACAGTAAAGTACCAGGTCGGGGTCGTGGCCCGCGGCGATCGGACCATTCAACGCGACCACCGCGGCCGCCCGCAGCGACACAAACCACAGCGCAAAGCTGCCCAGCAACGCAGCCATGTGCGCCGCCTGTAGCAGCATCAGCGTGACGGGACGCGCATGAAGCTGCGCATCGAAACGGCGTAGCACCGCGACGCGGCCAAACGAGGAGACGACGATCCACGCGACCAGAAGCAGCGGTGCCATCCACTGGGCCACGCGCAGGAGCGGCGGCAGCAACTGCATGCCCACCTGCGTCAGCGTCGCGGCGGCGCTCATCGGGTCGAGCAGCGAGATCTGCCGGAACGCCGTTGTATCGATCTGTGCGGTGCGCCAGACGCCGAGCGCTTCATAGGTCATCAATATAACTGCCGGCACGCCGAACGCCCAACGCCACAGCACCTCCAGCGCAGTCAGCGAAGGCCGCTTCCAGCACACCGCAAGCGTGTGCACAAATGACTGCGTTCCACGCACCGGTGCGGCGCGGTCGGCTGCCATCTACCTCACCACAATATTTACGAGCTTGCCCGGCACCACGATCACCTTGACCACGGTCTTGGCCGCCATGCGCGCGGCGACCTTGGCGTCGGCCTGCGCCGCGGCCTGAATGGTTGCCTCATCGCTACCCGCGGGGACGGTGACAACATTAGCGAGTTTTCCGTTGACCTGGACGGGGATTTCGATCTCGGCCTCGCGCGCAAGCTCTGAATCGGCGATGGGCCAGGCGGTACGGAAGACCGCGCCCTCTCCGCCGAGTTGCTCCCAAAGTTCCGCTGCAAGGAATGGCGCAAACGGCGCGAGCAGCAGCGTGAGTGTGCGGAAGACATCCGCAATGATGGAGCCGGAGATCTTGCCCTCATCCATTAAGGGCTCTGCCGCCGCGATTTCATTGACCAGAATCATGATGGCGGCGATGCATGTGTTGAAGTGCCAACGCCCGTTGAAGTCGTCGGTGATCTTGGCGATGGTCTGATGCAGCATGCGCAGGAGTCTGGCCTCCGAAGCACTCGGAGCGGCTTGCGAAGCTGACTTGCTGACTTGCTGACCCGCTGACTTGCTGTACTTCGTGGTCAGGCGATAGACGCGACCGAGGAAGCGGCTGATGCCGGCGACGCCTTCTTCCTGCCACTCCAGGTCGCGGTCGGGCGGCGCGGCGAAGAGAGCGTACATGCGCGTGGCATCCGCGCCGTAGCGCTCGATCATCAGGTCGGGCGAGACGACGTTGCCCTTCGACTTCGACATCTTCGCGCCGTCTTTAATCACCATTCCCTGCGTAAACAGGCGCTCCGCAGGTTCGTCGTTCTGGATGAGGCCGAGATCGCGCATCACCTTGGTCCAGAAACGCGAGTAGATCAGGTGCAGGATGGCGTGCTCCACGCCGCCGATATACTGGTCGATGGGGAACCAGTAATTCGCCTTCGCGGAATCGAAGGGCGCGGTCGCATTCTTTGCGTCCGTGTAGCGGTAGAAGTACCAACTCGAATCGACGAAGGTGTCCATTGTGTCGGTCTCGCGGCGGGCCGGGCCACCGCAGACCGGGCAGGTGGTGTTGACGAACTCCGCGACGCGGCCCAGCGGCGAGCCGCCCTGCTGGGTGATCTCCACCTGCGCGGGAAGCAGCACGGGAAGCGCGCTCTCGGGCAGCGGGACCACTCCGCCCGGCTGCGTGCCCGTGTGGCCGCTGGTGCAATAGACCATGGGGATGGGCGTACCCCAGTAGCGCTGGCGGCTTATGCCCCAGTCCTTCAGGCGATATGTAACTGTTGCAGTGCCAAATTCATTTGCTTTGGCGAAGGCGGCCATTTTTTGCTGCGCTTTGGCGCACGATTCGCCCGTCCATTGGCCGGAATCGGCCAGCGTGGCATCGTCTTCGGAGAGGAAGGGCAAGACCTGCGAATCATCTGCAACTTGATTGGGAACAATTACGCGGCGCACGGAAAGGCCGTATTTATTGGCGAATTCGAAGTCGCGCTCGTCGTGCGCGGGGACACTCATGATGGCACCGGTGCCGTAGTCGGCCAAGATGTAATTTGCAACCCAGATCGGCACAAGTTCGCCATTGAAGGGATTGATTGCGAATCGGCCTGTATCGACGCCGTGTTTTTCAATCGCGCCGAGGTCGCCGGCCTCGCGCGCGGCCTTCTGCTGCGCAAGCATCTCGTCGATCTGCGCGGCCAGCAGCGGATTACCGGCGGCAAAGTTTTTCGCGACTGAGTGTTCCGGCGCAAGCTGCACGCTGGTGGCGCCGAAGATGGTGTCGACGCGCGTGGTGAAGACGGTGATCTTCTGCACACTCTGCTCGCTCGCTGCAACCATGAAGTCCACCAGCGCGCCTTCGCTGCGCCCGATCCAGTTGCGCTGCATGGTGCGGACCTTCTCCGGCCAGCCGTCCATCCGGTCAAGGCCATTGAGCAGCTCATCTGCGTACTTCGTAATACGCAGGAACCACTGTGTCAGATCGCGCTGCTCCACCAGCGTCTCATCGTGCCGCCAACACTTTCCATCGATCACCTGCTCGTTGGCCAGCACGGTCTGGCACTGGGGACACCAGTTGACCTTGCTCTTCTTGCGATAGGCCAGTCCCGCGTTGAACATCTTCAGAAAAAACCACTGGTTCCAGCGGTAGTACTCGGGCAGGCAGGTGGTGACTTCGGTGGCCCAGTCGTAGCTCAGCCCCATGCGCCGCATCTGCCGCCGCATTGCAGCGATGTTTGCCAGCGTCCACTCGGCTGGCGGCGTGATGTTCTTGAGCGCTGCGTTCTCCGCAGGCAGGCCGAAGGAGTCCCAGCCCATGGGGTGCAGCACGTTCGCGCCGCGCATCCACATGAAGCGGGCCAGCGCGTCGCCGATGGCGTAGTTGCGCACATGGCCCATGTGCAACTGGCCGCTGGGATAGGGCAGCATCTCCAGGCAATAAAACTTCGGCTTGGCGCTGTCGTAGCTTTCGGCCGCATAGAGCGCCGGATCCGCGTCCCAGCGCGCCTGCCATTTGGGTTCAATCTCCGCGGGGTTGTAGCGCTGCTGCTCACTCGTGCTCTGTGCCGACTCTTCCATATTAATGATTGTAAAGAAGTCGGCAACGCCCGGTTGTTCGGCGGCGAACCAACATGCGCTGTCGGCCGACTTCGCGCCAATCAGTGATGTCCATTACAAACCCACCCGACATTGGCTGGGGTTCTGCTTGGTTCGCGTGGCATTGTCCTGGCACTGTTTGAGTTCATGGGTGTTGAGCATGTCGGCGATCGGTGTGCGGTAGGTGAGGGCAACGCAGTCGCGTATCCAATAGCCATAGTTAGGGAGAGACGTGAGCGGGGGCTTGTCGATGAGCTGGATGACGCTGGCTTCGAGAGCCTCACGCGTGACCGTGAAACCTCCACTGGCGAAGCGTTCACCAGAGCCCATGGGAAAAGCCGGAATGTAGAAATGGTCGACGGATACCCAGACGACGACCCCGAGTTCGGGCACCTGATCGATTTCCATGATGGTAAGAGTTGAGCCACCATCCTCAGGGCGGGTTTTATAGCTCCAGCGTTGGCCGGGAGCGAAGCGCGAGTCCTGGATATTCCGTGTCACATTGGTGCAGGGATATGGACCTGTGGGTGCAGGATTCGAGGGCTGTGTGGTGGAAGGAGTCGAGGCGCGTGTGGTGGAAGGAGTCGAGGCGCGTGTGGGCGCCTGATCTTTGACCGTATAGCCTGCGGGAACCTGAAACACGGACGGATCCGGCTCACCCTGCGTGAAGTTCTCCAGTTCCATCTCGGTGTGTCCCCGCACCGAGTCGTCTGTCGTACCTGCTATCACAACCCCAAGTGCGGTTGAGATCCACCAGTCATGAATAACGACGGTTGGCTGCGTATTGCCCTGCTCGACGGGCGGAGTCGTGGCCGTGATTCGCTGCCCCTGCACATCGATGCCATGGATCACCTTGCTTCCAATCGATTCCCCTCGCATGGTCCTGGTCGGCTGTCCGGGGAACGTCTGTACATACTCGTAGTTCCACTCGCGCATGCTCGGTGGTACCTGCGAACCGGCAAACGCCTCGGGCTGATGGAGAAGCGGTGCCTCCTTCTGTTGTGGATTGGGCCCCAGTCTCCATTGCAGAGAAGTGCCTGCCACGGGGTCGCCAATTGTAACGTTTACCAGATCTAACGTCCGGCCATCCTTGTCGCGAAAACACCCGCCTGATTCCTCGTACCGCGCCTTACCATTGGAGTCGCGCGCGCTGAGTATGCGCGAGACATTACGTACTGTTGTGCCGTCGGGCTGTTTCTTTTCGACCGTCACTTTGACTGTTGCGGTATACGGTACTCCCGGAATGTAGAACACCGGGTAGTTGAAGTAGCTTTTCATCCCCGGAGTACACTCCGTGTACCGAACGGATGTATTGGGATCCAAGCTCTGCGCCGCGGCGAGTGGTGGCAGAGATAGTAGAGCGGCAACTGCCAGAAGCAGTCCGCTGCGCATGCAAACCGGGGAGATATTCCGCAGCAACATAGTTCACTCCTCGAACTGCCAGCAATTCGGCGCGGTTATTGTTGAGCAGCAAGCCAGCGCAATCCAGGTTCGCGGCGGCGCGGTTTAAAACGAGGAAAAGATCGTCGTCTCGAATGCCGACGGCTGGCCATTCTCTCGCCACGGCTGAAAGACCGTCTTCTGGGCGGATTGCAGGGCCGCCGCCGCGATCTGCGCGTCGTCGGCGTCCTCCACCTCGGCCTGCGTCACCAAGCCGTACTGGTCCACCCACACGCGCACCTGCGCGTAGCCGCTGAGCCCGCGGCTGTTTACCGAAGTTCCTCGCGCCAGGATTTTATGCTGCGGAACCGCGCGCAATGCGATGTAGTCTCCCGAACGGCTCATCGGCGCCACTTCGCGCAGCCCGTCGAGCTGCCTGAACACATCGTCGGGGAACTCCATCGAGGCCAAGGCCAGCTTCGCCTCCACCAGCAGGCTGGCGTCGTGCAGGATACGCAGCGTACTCGCCCGGTATTTCCAGGTGTCCACCTTCTTCCATCCCTGGTATTCCACAGATTGCGCGTTGAGCCTGCCCGACACGAGAAACCCCGTGCTCTGCTCAAAGCACATCTGCGCCGTCCCAGCGATCTCCGAACAGGTTAGCTTCCCATCCGCCGCGGGCTCCGGCTTCAGTCCGGGAATCGTGCCGCCGCCATGCAACATGCGTTGACTCACAGTGGTGGGCAGAATCTTGTCCCAATTGAACTCGCGCACCCGCAGCGGCTCGATCCCCTGGTAGGCCTCCCAGCGCCGTCCGCTGGCAAAATCCGTTACATGCACCTCGCTGTATGTGTCGGTGTGTTTCTCCATGCGGTAGCCGGCCGGGCTGATCCAATACTCCATCGACCCGGTGTGTTTCTGCCCTTTGTAGTCGAACGTCGTCAGCTCATACCGCTCGTGATACGGCGCTTTGAGATTCTCGTTGTGCGCTGTCTCCGCGGCGATCACCCGATCGGCGGCAGCCGCCAGATTGTCGTCGATGATCGGCGCTGGCAAGGGCGATGGCTTGGGCAGTACAACGCTAAACTTGTTCTCTAGCTCCCAGTTGTCCTTGGTGTATCCACCCGGCGGATAGAAGAGCGCCTCATCGGGTTCTTCTCGCGCCAGTTCTATCATCTGCGCCTGACTGCGTCCCGTCCTCGGGTCGTCGTGAATGTGCAACAGCTGCATACGCCACAGCGGCGATTCCCACACATCGTCGACCACGGTGACCGCGGGGGCGCCATCTTTTCCAGCGGGAATGGTTGTTGTGGTGCGCACTCCCTCGGCATGAAGGCCAACGATCTCGCGCGACGGCAAAGGCTCTCGCTTCACGACTGCGCCCGGCTGGCTCTCGGATTGCGGCATGACCTCCTGCTCCTTCGCAGGCTCTGCCGTATTCCCAGACGCTGGGACCCGCAGCGGAGCCGCCGAGGTCGCTCCCATCGTAGAAATCCTGGCCACGCCGGTTGTGGCATCCAGGCTGGCGAAGAAGTGGATGGTGGGATCGTAGAGGCGCACTGCGGGGGCCGCGCCGGCTTGCGGGCCCGCCTCGTCCTGGCCGTCCTCGAATCGCTGGCGGCCCGCCGAATCGCGCATGATCCGGCTCACTCGCCGGTGGTTCACGACAGTCCCATCGGCTTTGGTCCCGGTGCTGGTCCACTCCACGGTAGCCGTGAACGGCGCGCCAACCACCGCATACAACGCGGGCGGAATCAGCATGTCGCTTGGCCCCTCCTGCCCAAGCGCCGTTGTTGCGAGCAGCCCACAACTCAGTCCAGCCAAAACCAGATTCCGCACCTGCATACTCTCGCTCCTCAACTTGGCAGCAAGGATACACCCGAACCGCTAACTATAGGGAAACAAATTTCTTCTGCGATTATCGCGCAGCCAGCAGACTCATTCCGCCGCAAGCGCGTCAGTACGTCTCGCTGCGTGACCGCATCATTCCCATTCTCACTAATCACGATGAGGACCGACGGAATCTGGAATCGCGTCCGGGTTGGCTCACTGCGTTACCAACCCTGTCACTGGATCCGGATGAATATCGACCACCTTATACCCCGCAGGGGCCGCGAAGAGGGAAGGGTCTGGTTCGCTGAGCGTCAGTGTCTCGAACTCGTATGTTGTCTTGCCCCGCCTGGGATCGTCGGAGATCCCCAGAAGCATTAGATCGAGGTCCTTGGAGCTCCACATCTCCTGCACTGTTTCGATCAGCTGATCGTTGCCTTCCGCTCCCGCAGGAATTGTCCGAGTATAGCGCGTTCCATTCGCCACCTGGTCATTGATATCGCGCGTCCCGAGTCGTTCCTGCTTATTGTTCTTCTGTTCGAGCTGTTGTTGTACTTGTGCGAGCTTCATCTGCCGCTGCTGTTCGGCCTGCTGCTCAGGCGTTGGCGGTTTGGGCTGAATCGAGTCCTCGTGGAAGACCTGGACGACCTTAGCCCAGTTGCCACCCACCTGCCAGCTCAAATGCGTGTGCGTCGCCGGATCGTAAACCTGGACGTCGAGCTGTGGGTGAAATTGTCCATCCTCGCCACGCTCGCATCCTCGCGCCATCTCCGTGCGGGTTCTGCCAGCGGAGTCACGGGCTATGACACTCTGCGCTTCGTTATGGATTCGATTGCCATTCGCGAGCGTCTGCTCAAAGGTAGTCTTCACTGTTCCCGTAAACGGCGCGCCTACCTTCTGATTCACGCCATAGCTCGTATAGGACATGCTACCGGGCGTACAGGTGGCTGTACTCTGCGCCGCAGCCGTCGAGGACAGCGAAAACAGACATGCAACTGCGAACATCGACACGCAACACATACCAACCCGAAGCAAATTTCGCGTCAACATAATTTCTCTCCTGAACTATGGCAGCAAGGATACAGCTGAACCGCTAACTATAGGGAAACAAGTTTCTTCTGCGGTTTATCGCGCTGCCGCAGCCTCACTCCGCCGCCAGGGATTTGAGGGTGGCGACGTTGCGGGCTTCGTCGCCGGGCTCGTCGACCGGGGTCTCGGCGATGAAGGCGCAGTGGGCAAAGCGCGCATCGTGCAGCAGGCGGCGGAAGGGCGCCGCGCCAATGGTTCCCTCGCCGATGTGCTGATGGCGGTCGAGCCTGGAGCCGAAGGCGGCCTTGGCGTCGTTGCAGTGCCAGACGCGAACGGTGTCGCAGCCGAGGGTTGCGCCGACCTGCTGCATGGTGTCTGCGTAGCCCTGGTCGGAGACGATGTCGTAGCCGGCGACGTGGATGTGGCATGTGTCCAGGCAGACGGCGACGGGCGCGCAGGGGCGCAGGCGGTCGACCAGCTCGGCCACCTGTTCCAGCTTTCCGCCGAGAGAGAACTCCGCACCTGCCGTGTTCTCGATGAGGATGCGGAAGTCCTTGCCCGCGAAGTCGATGCCCGCGACGGCGCGCTCGATGGACTCCGCGGCCAGGCGCAGGCCCTCGTCGCGGGTGAGCCCCTTCCAGCTTCCGGGATGCAGGACGAGGAACTCAGCGCCAAGAGCCAGAGCGCGCTCCACCTCGCCCCGAAACGCCGCAATGGAGTTGCCACGCACAGTTTCGGTCTGGCTGCAGACATTAATAAGATAGCTGGCGTGGATGACCACCGGGCCGACTTCAAACTCGGCGCGCAGCTCGCGCATCTTCTTCGCGTCGGCCGGTTTGATAGCCGAGGCGCGCCACATGCGCGGACTGGAGGAGAAGATCTGGAAGGTATTGGCACCGATCTCGACGGCGCGATCGACCGCCGTCCAGTATCCGCCGGTGGTGCTGAGGTGCACGCCGATCCGCCGCGCGCCGCTGTCGATTTTCCCATCTTTCGCCATGTCTTCGAGCCTACCTGAGAAGAATATGCAGCGCACAATCAATCTGTATGTGTATTATCACCATGCCCGGAGATTCACCCGTTCGCCGTCCGGCTAATGTACCGCGAATTTGCGAATTCTGGAAGACAGAAAGGAACCAACCGATGCCTGCTGCACAGAATTACAAGAACCACGTACGCCAGGACCCCGCATGGAACTTTTTCATGGTGATGCTGATGCTCAACATCGTCTTTGCCTCCTACAAACTGGTCCATGACTGGCACTTGCCGTCGAACCACCACTTCCTGTTTGGTTGGTGGGTCGTCATGGCGATCATCCTGTTCATGGTCGCAATGAAGATCCGTGCATACGCGCTGAAGGTGCAGGACCGCGTCATCCGGCTGGAAGAACGGCTGCGGCTCCAAGCGCTGCTGTCGGCGGAAGCCTTTGCAGCCAGCCAAGCGCTGACGGAATCGCAACTGATCGGGCTGCGCTTTGCCTCCGACGCCGAACTGCCAGCTCTGGTGGTACGCACGCTGAAAGAGAAGCTGACAAAGGAACAGATCAAGGAAGCCATCGTCGTCTGGAAGCCGGACACCTTCCGCGTGTAGCGGAGATTGCCGAGCGGCTGGAATGTGTGCGCTCTGCTTGGCGGACTTCCCGGAGGACGGGAGAGGACGGAGTGTGCGCCGATTCTGCCGATCGAGAGATTGCCGTTTATACGCCGTTTGATCGCTGTTTGT
>PLOT01000202.1 GCA_003142215.1 Granulicella sp.
TGCGTCTACTGCACCAGTCCCGCCCGCGACCAGCACACCGTCTGCGTCATCGAAGAGCCCACCAACATCGCCGCCATCGAGAAGTCGCGCAGCTACAATGGCGTCTACCACGTCCTCCACGGCACGCTCTCGCCCATCGGCGGCGTAGGCCCGGAGCAGCTCCGCATTGCCAGCCTCCTCACCCGCCTCGTGCCCACCGAGCCGGTCGGTGCGGATGAATCGCAGGAGGCACTTGTAGACCGAACCATCCGCGAAGTCATCCTCGCCACCTCGCCCACCACCGAGGGCGAAGCCACCGCCGCCTACCTAGCCGCCGAAATCCGCCGCATCAACCCCACGCTCCACATCACCCGCATCGCCACCGGAGTCCCCGCCGGCTCCGACATCGAGTACGCCGACGAAGTCACCATGACTCGCGCCCTCGAAGGCCGCCGCGACTTCTGAAGCTCCGTCCACCATCGTTGACGCGGCAATCTCCCCTACACAAGCCAGCTCGGCGGTGATATTGTTTGGATATGACGATCACGGTCGAGTTGCCTGACGACGTTGCGACGCATGAAGACCCAAGCCGAGAAGCAATTCAGGCGCTCGCCCTCGCAGGCTACAAGTCCGGGAGCCTCTCCCAACATCAGGCCGCAACCCTTCTTGGCATGGATCGCTTCCTGTTCGAGACGTTCTTGAAGGATCGCAACATCATGGATCACGCCTACGATGCCGACGACCTGCGCCACGACATCGCAGCGATGGATCGCCTTGATCGCGCCGGACTCCTCGGACGATGATCGTCGTCGTCGCCGACACCTCACCCGTAAACTACCTGATCCAGATCGAACTGGTAGATCTACTCCATCGCCTATACGGCCACATGCTGATTCCCAAAGCAGTCCTTGCGGAGCTTCAGAGCGAAGCCGCTCCCGAACCGGTAAAGCAGTGGGCATCGCAGTTGCCAGTGTGGATCGACGTCGCCTTCGTCCCAGCCTCCGACGATCCGCTCTTGTCTACACTCGATAGAGGTGAGCGCGAGGCCATCCTCCTTGCGGAGACATCTCACGCCACTCTACTGGTGATCGACGAGCGCAAAGGAACGCAGGCCGCCCGTGTCCGCGGGCTGGAAACCGTGGGCACACTCGGCCTGATCGCCCGCGCTCACAAACGCGGATGGATCGACGGCAGCGAGGTCTTCGAGCGGCTGATTCAAACTACATCCTTCCGCCACGCCAGCGCACTGCGAGAGATCTTTCTGGCGAGCCTCACTCGCTGACAAAGCACGAAGTAACAATTGTCACTTCGTACTTATCCCCCAGTCGCCACCCGCAGATCTCCCCCCGTCATATCCTTCGGCTTGCCCAGGTGCAGCAGCCCAAGCATCGTCGGCGAAATATCTCGCAAACTCCCATCCGGCCGCAGTTCAATCGTCCCCTTCGGCGCGTCCGTCACCAGAATGAACGGCACCGGATTGGTCGTATGCGCGGTCTGCGGCCCACCCGTCACCGGATCGATCATCATCTCCGCGTTGCCGTGGTCCGCCGTCACCAGCAGCGCACCGCCGCGTTGCTTCACCGCCTTGTAGACGCGTCCCAACTGCTCATCGATCACCTCGACCGCGCGGATCGTCGGCGGGATCTTGCCCGAGTGGCCCACCATATCCGCGTTGGCAAAGTTCATGATGATCACGTCGAACGCCGTATCCGCCACCGCCTTCACCACCACGTCCGCAATCCCCGCCGCAGACATCTCCGGCGCCAGATCGTACGTCGCCACCTTCTGCGATGGCACCACAATGCGGTCTTCGCCGGGAAACGGCTTCTCGATTCCGCCGTTGAAGAAGTACGTTACATGCGCGTACTTCTCCGTCTCGGCCACGCGAAGGTTGCGCAGATTCGCATTCGCCATCAGGTTGGCCAGCAGGTTGTCCATCGACTCCGCCGGAATCACCACCGGCAGCGTGTACTTCTTGTCGTACTGCGTCATGCAAACATAAAACAGATTCGCCGGCACACTCGCCTTCGGAATCTCCGTCTCCAGCTCCGCCGCCTTCGGCAGGTCGATCCCGCCGTTCGCCGTCAGGCCGGAGTTTCTCGCCAGCACGCGTGTAATCTGCCTTGCGCGGTCCGCCCGATAGTTGAAGTTGATCACCACATCGTTATCGCGGATCAAACCCACGGCGTGCTTCGCCGCATCCACCACCGTAAACGGAGGAATAAATTCATCGGTGATGCCCGTGTTGTAGAGGTCCTTCACGCGGGCCACCGGGTCCGCGTACTCTCCGCCCGAAGGATGCCCCGTCACCATCGCATCAAACGCCTGGTGCTCCTTCTCCCAGCGCAGGTCGCGGTCCATGGCGAAGTAGCGCCCATTCACGCTGGCCAACTGCCCCACGCCGATCTCGCGGAACTGCGCCATCAACTCCTCGATGTATCCCGCGCCGCCCGTGGGCGATGTGTCGCGTCCATCCATGAACGCATGAACATAAACGCGCTTCAGCTTCTTCTGCGCCATCAGCCGCAGCAGCGCATACAGGTGCCGCGAATGCGAGTGAACGCCGCCATCCGACAGCAATCCGATGAAGTGGACCGCGCTGTTTTTTTGCTGCGCATAATCCACCGCAGCCAGCAGCACCGGATTGAGCATCAAGCTCCCATCCAGAATCGCAAGGTCGATGCGCGTCATATCCATGCGCACGATTCGCCCCGCGCCCAGGTTCAAATGCCCCACCTCGGAGTTTCCCATCTGCCCATCGGGCAGTCCCACAAAGTGGTCGCTGGCATGAATCAGCGTGCTGGGAAAGTCGCGCAGCAACCCGTCGTATACGGGCTTGCGCGCCAGTGCAATCGCATTTCCATTTGTCTCGGCCCGGTATCCCCAGCCGTCAAGAATCGTCAGAACAATCGGTTTCGCCATGTTGCCATTAAGAATAGCAACCCCCGCGCCTCACCGCTTGTGCGTGCCATCACTACTGAGGGAGGAGCGCTGCCTGCCTGCGCGCCGCCATCGCCTTCGTGTTCCATTCATCCGCAAGCTTCAAGTCCGCGTTCAATGCCGCTGCATCCCCACACGCAAAATCCGCGTACTGCTGATACATCAGTTGCAGATACTGCATCGCGTCAGAGTAATTCGGATTAAGTTCGAGTGCGTGCTTGAGGTTTGCAATCCCATCGTCCACCAGAGCGGCATTCTCCTCGTGCATCTTCTCGCATGATCCGTAAGTTAATTTCACATTTCCCATCCGATCGTCTTTCAACCCTTCGGCGGACAGAATCTCGACCGTATTCTTGTAAGCCTGATCCCACTCAATCGTGCCGATCAAATAGAAGGCCTCAGCGTCATTCGGATCGATCGTTATAACCCTCTGCTCCCATCTCTTCGCCTCGTCGTATCTCTGAGTGTTGCGATAGATGGTGGCCTCCTGCTTGATAGCACTTAGTTCATTGGGATGAATCTTGAGCACAATGTCGAACTCCGCCAACGCCGAGTTCGCTAACTGTATGTTCTTTGGAGTAAGCAAACCCGGAACAACCTGATAAGCGTAGGCAGTACCAAGATAGAGGTGGGCAAACTCATTGTCCGGTTCGAGTTGAGTTGCCTTGCGAAAGCTCGCGGCTGCATCTTCATACCGACCAGCTTTGAACGACTCAATCCCAGCTTCCATCGCCGCGTGAGTCTCAGGCTGTGCATCGCCGAATGTTTGCTGCTGCTGTGTCTGCGCACCCACCGCAAGCGCCAGGAGACAAGCACCAACTAGCACCGCACATACGCAACCACAACGAAATAGGTTTTTCATGCCACAAAGAATAACAGGGCCGGACTGCACATCGCAGTCCGGCCCCGTCCGTTTCTTTACCTGTTCGTCTACGCGTAGCTGGAGCCGCTGTTCGCGTTCTTTGCTCCGCGCTCCTTGTTGATCTTCTCCATGTATCCGCCCTTCTTCAGCGCTTCCAGCGGCTCGCTGGGGAGCTTGTGCGCCTCGCGCCACTCCTTCACCATCGGGCGCACGTCGGTCCAGAACGCGCCGCGGAATACTTCCTCGGCATCCACCAGGCTGCAAGACTGTTGCAGTTTGGCCAGCTTCGCCTGGTCCACCAGCGCTGCCTTGGCAAACAGCTCCTGCGCCGTCATCACGGACTGCACCATCGCCTCCATCTTGCCCTTCAGGTTGTGGCTCTGGTCGATCATGTACGCAATCCCCTTGACCGCCGGCGAATCGCTTACCAGAATCTCGTGGAAGATGCGGAAGAGTTGATACGGGTCGATCGATCCCAGCGTCAGATCGTCGTCGGCAAACTTCCGGTCGTTGAAGTGGAAGCCGCCCAGAGCGTTCAGGTGCAGCAGCCAGGTCACAATCTGTTCAATGTTGCAGCCCGGCAGATGGTGTCCCGTATCCACCAGCACCTTGGCCTTAGGCCCGGCCTTGCGCGCCAGATTCAGCGCCATGCCCCAGTCCGCGATGTCGGTGTGGTAGAACGCCGGCTCAAACGGCTTGTACTCCACCAGCATCCGCTGCTTCGGACCCAGAGCCGCGTGCGTCTCGCCCAGCGCCTCTTCCAGCCACTCGATGCGCTTGAGCATCGACTGCGTCCCAGGATAGTTCGATCCATCGGCCAGCCAGATCGACACGTCCTTGTTCCCCAGGGCCTTGCCGATCTCCACCGAATCCAGCAGGTGCGCCACCGCGTGCTTGCGGATCTCCGCGCTCGGGTTGGCAATCGACCCGTACTTGTACTCCTGCGCCTGGAACAGGTTCGGGTTGACCGCCCCCGACTTCACGCCATACTTCTTCTCCAGCCGCTTCAACTCCGGAACGTCGCCCTTGCCGTTGGGCAGGTCCCACAGCACATGCAGCGCCACCGACGGGCTGGCCCCGGTCAGCTTGTTCACCTGGCCCGCATCCTCGAACTTCTCCTCCAGCGACGTAGCCGCGCCAGCCTGCGAAAACTTGCCGAATCGCGTCCCGGTGTTGGCGAAGCCCCACGACGGGACCTCGATCCGGAAACCATCCAACGCCGCAAACACTCGCTCCGTCGCGCCTGCGCCGGAACCTGAACTTCCCTTACCCATGACCTACCCCCTTGGTACAGCAATGATGGAAATATACTCCCTGCGCAAACACATCCGCCAACCGGCTCTTGCGGACATCCAGCGTATCGAGGCTTTCAGAGAAAACCCGGCGAATTTAGTCGCTGCCCGGCGCATCGCTATTATGTTAGTTTGTTTGATGGAGGTCAGGACTGAAATGGGCAAGTGGCAGGGTAAGATCGGCATCGTTGGAGCGGGCAGCGTCGGGGCGACCATCGCCTACGCATGCATGGTTCGTGGAATCGGCAAGCACATCAGCCTCTTCGACGTAGTCAAGTCCAGAGTCGACGCCGAGGTCCTCGACCTCAACCACGGGCTGCAGTTTGTTCCCATGGCCAAGGTCAACGGCTCCGACGACCTCAACGTACTGGAGAACAGCGACGTCATCGTCGTCGCCGCCGGCGCCCGCCAGAAGCCCGGCCAGTCGCGCATCGAGCTGGCAGGAATCAACGCCGATATGTGCCGCACCCTCATTCCAAACCTGCTCAAAGTCGCTCCCGACGCCACCATCCTCATGGTCACCAACCCGGTCGACGTCCTCACCTACGTCGCGCTCAAGGTCAGCGGACAGCCATCGAACCGCGTCTTCGGCAGCGGCACCGTGCTCGACAGCTCCCGCTTCCGCTTCCTCCTCGCCCAGCGCTGCGCCGTCGCCGTGCAGAGTGTCCGTGCCTATATCCTGGGCGAGCACGGCGACACCGAGGTCCCCATCTGGTCCAGCGCCAACATCGGCACCGTGCCCGTGCAAAGCTGGGACATTCCAGGCCACGGAACGCTCACCGCCGCCGACGAGAAGGAGATCCTGCACGGCGTGCGCAACTCCGCCGAGATGATTATCCAGGGCAAGGGGGCCACTAACTACGCGGTGGGCCTGGCCTTGTCAGATATCCTCGAGGCCCTCCTCTGGGACGAGCGCCGCATCCTCCCCGTCAGTTCCCTGCTCACCGACTACCGGGGCATCAGCGACGTCTGCATCTCGGTCCCCTCCATCGTGCACCACAGGGGCATCGAGCGCCTGCTGCCCGTGCCCATGAACGCCGAGGAAGAGGCCGCCCTGCGAGCCAGCGCAGACTCCATCCGAAACGTCATCCGCACCCTCGGCTTCTAACCCGAGGTTTATTACCACAACAGAATCCGCTCAGGTAAGATGGTTGCGCCTTCCGTTCTCATCCTTCACCGGAATTAACTTCCGCATCAGCGAGGCCACGTGGGATCCAATCTCTTTCTCGGCGTCATCTACAACCTGATCGGCGGCTTCGCCTCCGCCACCAACTTCATCCCATTCCGCCAGATCAAGCGCTGGTCATGGGAGGTCTACTGGGTCATCCAGGGCTTCGCCGCCTGGATCGTCGCCCCCACTGTGATGGCCCTCCTCTTCGTCCCTCACCTCCGGTCAATCCTCTCCGAGGCATGGCACGCCAACCCACACAACATCGGACTCGTCATCCTCTTCGGCGCGCTCTGGGGTGTTGGCGGACTCACCTTCGGCCTGGCCATCCGCTACCTCGGCTTCGCCCTCGGATACTCCATCGCTCTCGGCCTCTGCATGGTCTTCGGCACCCTCGTCCCGCCCATCTACCACGGCCAGATTCTCGCCATCGCCCACACCCACTCCGGCCAGGTCACTCTCTTCGGAGACCTCATCTGCTTCATCGCGGTCGCGGTCAACGGCGCAGCCGGTCTCTCCAAGGAAAAAGAGATCGACCCGGAGACCATGATCGAGTCCGGCGAGCAGAACTTCTCCTTCGGCAAGGGAATCGTCATCGCCATCCTGGCCGGCCTCATGAGCGCCTTCTTCGCCTTCGGCCTCGACGCCGGAGCGCCCATCGCCGCCATCACCAAGCCCCATCTGCTCGCCGCAGGACGCCTCGACATCTGGCAGAACCTCCCCGTCCTCATCGTCATCCTCTGGGGAGGATTCCTCACCAACGTCGTCTGGTCCGCCATCCTCATCTTCAAGAACAGCTCCTTCCGCCAGTTCGGCGGAGAGCCCGGTGTCAACCCCATGCGCGCCGCTCCCACCGCCGGCGACACTCTGGTCGACTTCGACCCCCTCGACGCCTCCACCTACGACCGCATCGCTCCCCACACCCTGGTCGCCAACTACCTCTTTGCCGCACTCGCCGGCATCATCTGGTACTTCCAGTTCTTCTTCAACTCCATGGCCAAAACCAAGATGGGCATCTACGACTTCTCCTCGTGGACCCTCCTCATGGCCTCCATCATCATCTTCGCCACCCTCTGGGGACTCCTGCTCAAGGAGTGGAAGGGAACCAGCCTGCGCACCAAATCTCTGGTCACCGCCGGCCTCGCCCTCCTCGTCGGCTCCATCCTCATCATCGGCTACGGCAACTACCTGCTCTCGCTCCACCAGTAGAAGTTCAACGGATAAGCCGTCATTCTGGCGAAGCCCTCAA
>PLOT01000017.1:0-4380 GCA_003142215.1 Granulicella sp.
ATTTACCCGCGCTGGCCGTGGCTGCGGCCCTTCCAATGGCTGCGCGTGGCCTTCATCGAAGCGGTCGCGCAGCCGCTGGTTTGGCTGCTGGCGAATCCCCGCGTGGTCGCGCCACGGACACTGGACCTCGCGCCGGACGAGCCGATGCTCATCATCGCCAACCACGTGACGACCTTTGACGGGCCGCTCGTCCAGTACGCTTTGCCGGGACGCGTGCGGCGGCGAATCGCAGTGGCCATGGCCGGCGATATGCTCACCGAATACCGTCACTTCCGCAATCCCGAGAGCCCGGCTGGACACAGAGGTTTTTATCTGCCCGGACCCGTGATTTATTGGTTGCTGACGGCGCTGTTCAACGTCTTTCCATTGCCCCGTCGGCGAAACTTCCAGCAGAGTTTTGCGCACGCCGGCGCGGCCATGGACCACGGCTACAACGTGCTGGTCTTTCCCGAGGGCACACGCTCGGCCGAAGGGACGCTGGCGCGATTCCGCGGAGGAATCGGCCTGCTGGCCAGGCAATCGGGCGCGCAGGTGCTGCCGGTGGCGCTGCGCGGGCTGGGCGAGCTGAAGGCGGGAAACCGGCGCTGGTTCCGCTCCGGCAAGATCGAAGTGCATGTGGGCCAGCCCATCCGCTTTGCACCCGAAGAAACCGAGACGGCGATCACCGCGCGGCTGCACGCCGAAGTGGAACGGCTGCTGCGAGACTGCAACTAGAGCAAACTCCCCAGTTTTGGAACAAAAAACGGATTTTCCCAGTAATTTTCAGGGGCAAATCTCACGGGATGGGATGTTTTGGGGGCGAAAAGTTTTCAACAGGCATTGATTTCAAACGGGTTAAAAATAATCTGCAAGATTTGAGGGGAAATTTATACCCCAGGGGGGTATAGGGGGGGTAGGGGCATGCCTTTCCGGTACAGACCGGGCACTTGCCTGACAGATTGGACCGATCCCTCTCGACCTCGTTTGGCACTCGCGCGTAGTTCTCCATTTCTGCCCTCTCGGGGTTCCAATTCACATTGTGCTCCAGATGAGAGTAATCTTCGGCAATGGTGCAGTTTTCGAAGCGGCGGCAATCCAGGCACTGCGGAGATCCCGGACCCTGCGGCGTTTTCGAGGACTAATCAAGCTTCTACCGTAGTTTTGAACGTTTATTAATATGTATGTTACTGATTATAAGTAAGATATGAATATTGTAGTTTCGCACTTTCATTCATTGCAGCCTGCTGCATATTATCCGAAGGCTGCGAGGCTTGGTGTTAGCCTGTATGCGTCGATCCGATTGAGTTTTGGTATTCACGGAGGCGAAGTACGCTATGTCTATTGAAGATCGTGTGTCTATGATTGAGCCGGAAATCCTTAAAGAGTCTGACGTAACCCCGGCTCGTGGTTCTAAGCGAGATGTGTTCGGTCTGATGGTAAGACTACGGTGTTTCTTCTTTTCATTACCGCTTAAGCTCTCAACGACCTTCAGGAGCTATCTTCAGACGATGAGAACAGGTCGACGAGCCGTCAGGACAGTCGTTAGGCAGTTCACTTCTGCAGCATTCGCCTTCGCTATAGGTGTGGCCCTCGCGGGGGGGCTTCATTGGCTCTTCTTTGAGCCCCAGAGTACGCGATTCATTCATTCTTTTATCGACGGAAATGTTGTGCTCCAGTGGATCTCGACAAATCAACGCTACGCATACCTAGCAGGGTCGGTCTTGGCCTTCGCATTGATTCTCAAGTGCCTGGTCGGGCTGAAGCGGTTCTTCGTGTCGTGGTTTAACGGCGCCTTGAACAGTTTTCCAGCAATATGCCTTTTCACGGCGGTTGCCGCCTTCACACCGTCGTCCGATTCATTAATGATCCGGTCAATCGGATGCCTTACAGCTATCGCCTTTGTCTCCCTGGTCCTCCATATTGGCCACCATTACGCAACCCGGCGGATCTTAAGGTTGAGCTCACTTCCGGAGGCGGCTAAGGTTCACTTGCAAGAGAAGCTTCAGACGGCAGAGTTTGACAGCGATGAGCCAATCAGTTCCTGGGAATACGATCTCTTGGACCGAGCACCGCTGATCAGTATCTTGTCTGTTAAGCTTCTCTTCTTAAAGAGACCGGTCATTGTGCTCGATGGTCGATTTGGTTCCGGTAAGACCTCGATATTGAATCTCCTCCGACTTCATCTCGAGGGTAAGGCGATTGTTATTTTCTTTAGCGCTTGGCTTCCTGGTTCTGACAACACGCTAATCGATTTTCTCCTCTCCGATGTTGTGGCAGAATGCAGGAGACATTATATGGTCTCTGGCTTGGCAAAAAGCACTCGAAGATTTGCAAGTGCTCTCGCAAAGAGTGTTCCGTATCTCACGGGGATCACGGAACTATTTCCGACGCCCACCCAGTTAGACGCCGTGAATGATCTGAAATCTTCTCTTAGTAGGGTCCCGAAGAGAGTTGTCGTCTTGATCGATGAAATGGATCGGATGCAAAGAGCAGAGATCATTGCGCTGTTGAAACTTCTTCGAGGGGTTGCGTCGGTTCCTAACCTCAGCTTTGTGTGTGCGTGCGATAAGGAAAAAATCATGCATATCGCAGGAAGTGGTCAGGGCGGGGAGGATACGAGGGAATTCTTCGAGAAGTTTTTCCTCGATGTTATGCCAGTCTCTGAACCGAATGCTGACACTTTACGCGAGGTTGGAATTCGTCGTATTGTGGGGACATTGGCAAGCTGCGGAGCCTTCAAGGATGATTTTGAAAAGCAGAGTTTTAGGTCATCTCTCGAAAACATCTGGGATAAATCTCTGGCACCGTATTGCTCGAATCTGAGAAAGATCGGCATTCTCGCGAACGACCTACACGGCGCTGCAGGATTGCTGGAACGCAATGTCAACTTTGTTGACTTGACCCTCGTCACAGCCCTGCGTCGCTACAGGCCAGACATTCATACAATCATTGCCGGTCAGCGCCTGATTCTGACCGGCGGACATCCGAACATCAAGCATTACGTCTATCTGCCGGATAATGAGCGAATGCTGCGCAAAAAAGAACTTGCAGAGCGGATCGATGCACTCTGCACTGAAGGCGCCGAAAGAGATAGGATTCGGGCGATACTAATCGATTTGTTCCCGCGGTACTCAGGATTCTTGGGCCGAGTGGTTACAGCACGTGGGTTTGGCCCGGACGAACTTCAAGAAGAATCGCGAATATCAAACCCCTCCATATTCGATGCCTACTTCCGATATGAGGTGCCAAAAGATGTGTTCGGCGCAGCAGTATTCGAGGAGTTCATGGAATCGATTAGAATGGCGAAAGTACAAGAAGAGGTTGAGTATCTCTTCAAAACAACATTGGGAACGTTGGAGATAGGTTCATCACGGCGGGAGGATTTCATTTACAAATTATCTCTGACTGTCCACACCTTAGATATGAATATCGCGAGATGGCTTGCGATTTCGGTAATGAGGTCCGCAGATACCTACAGCTACGAAGCTCTCATGCGGTTATGGGGCGATTCGATGTATGCCTGTAGGATCGCCTGTAGAACAATTCAGATGTTACACGAGGGTGATAGGCTGGAGTTCCTTCACACTTGCATCAATGAGGCGGGCGACGACACCATGGTCATTGGCCTGCTTAAGAATATTACAGATTTGCGGGAATCAGGACAAACGACGGAGGAGATTAACAGGATTCCGCTTAGGTCCGTTTGGGACGTGTTCACCGCTAGGATGCGGCGTCGGTTTGGTTTGAACATCGACACATCCAGCGACGATGTTATTCGAACTTCCGAACCAGAAGCGTTCGAGTTGTGGGGCTTCAGTGACCTCTCGAAATGGCAGATCACGACTAAGGCCTCTGACCGAGAAATAAGGGACGACTTCTGGAGGAGGTATATCGGCGTGAATAAACGCAGATTGGCTCAAATTTTTGAGCACTATTTCTGGCGCTCCATGCAGTATGATAGCGATCCGTTGCCGTTTGTGGAGCGAAGGATTTCCTTGGAATTATTGCGCCAGATGAATTTTGAAGTATTGCCAGACCCTGATTTAACAGAGAAAGAGGCTAGCTCTCTCCGTCGTCTTGATCGACTACTGAAGGGGGAATACAAGAACGGGGTCCCTTTCAGAGAGTGAAATCTGTCTGGAAGCGGATTTACAGTCGGGATAAAGGGATTGCGGCTTCTACAAATTAAAAAGGCGAAGAATCGAGATAAGTACCGCTAAGTCGCCTTCCTGACTGCTTGCCGCGATTTTCGTGCGCTCCGAGCGGTTGAGCGCCTAACCGGAGGCTGCGCCGCCCTCTCTATGAACAAAATTGTTGGATGAGGCGGGTCGTAAACAGAATCAGCGAGTTAGCTTCCGCCCTTCGACTACGCTCAGGACAGGCTTTCGCGGAAATCGCGAG
>PLOT01000017.1:4497-5102 GCA_003142215.1 Granulicella sp.
TCAGAGCTTCGCTAACTCGGCTGCCGTGGCCGGAAGTAGCAGGTGCCGCCGGCGATCACCGGGGTCCAGATTGACGAATCGACGGGCTGTTCGGTGGAACCGAGAAACAGCATTCCGTCGGGCGCGAGCACCTTGTGGATGCCGGCCAGCAGAGTCTTGCGCGTCTCCTGCGAGAAGTAGAGCATGACGTTGCGCAGGAAGATCACGTCGAAGCGATCATCGCTGCGGTTGAAGGGCAGCGGCGACGAACAGAGGTTGGCCTGGCGGAAATTGCACACCCTGCGAATCTCCGGCTTGACCGTCCAGTTCTCTCCGGCGTGGTCGAAGTAGCGGACAATGTGCCGGGCAGGCAAGCCGCGGTTGATCTCGATGCGGTGGAAGCAGCCTGCCTGGGCGCGCTCGATCACCTCGGCGCAAATGTCAGTGCCCTCGATGCGGATATGCCAGCCCGTGAGCGCGGGAAAATGTTCATGGAGGAGCATGGCCAGGCTATAGGCCTCCTGGCCCGTGGAGCAGGCCGCGCTCCAGAAGCGCAACCCGCGCAAAGGCCGGCGAAATTCGATCAGCCTGGGCAGCAGCTCTTCGCGCAACAGGTCGAAGGGACG
>PLOT01000273.1 GCA_003142215.1 Granulicella sp.
CGCGCAAGAAGGCAGAGGCGGAAGAGGGGCTGGTAGAAGACGCGGAGGGACCGGACGGAGCTGCTTTGGTGGCTGACGTTGCGGCGGCGGAGTCGACGGTGGCGGCAGCGAAGCCGGTCGAGAAAAAGGCCGCGACCGCGGCGAAGGTTGCAGTGCCGGTGAAGCCGGTGGCGACAGCGAAGGATGTTACGCCTGCAAAGGCTGCCGTCGCTAAGACGGGTGAGACGAAGGCTGCGGTTAAGAAGCCGGTTGCTGCGAAGGTTGTTGCGAAGAAAGCGGTCGCGGGCAACGCCCCGGCGAAGAAGGCTGCGCCGGCAAAGAAGATTGCGGTGAAGAAGACTGCTGCTGTGAAGAAGGTTGCGGCGAAGAAGGTTGCGGCGACGGTTGTGAAGAAGCCTGCGGCGAAGGCGGGGGCGGTGAAGGGGAAGACAAAGGCTGCGGTGAAGGCTCCTGCAAAGGCTGTCGCGAAGAAAGCTCCAGCAACGGCTGCGGCGGCGAAGGCGGGAAGCAAGCCGGGGACGAAGGCTACAGGGAAGTCGAAGGGCAAGACGACTGCGAAGGGCGCATCGGCGAAGAAGCGGTAGCTGGCAGAACGGCGTTGCAGAGCGTTGGGTTGGCAACTGTAGACGAGACTTGCTCGACCACGTCATTGTGCTCAACGAACCGCATCTGAAACGATTGATGAGCGAGTACGTCCGCTACTATCACGACGACCGAACGCATCTTGCATTGGAAAAGGAAACTCCGGCGGGGCGTGAAGCCGAGAACCATCACGATGCAGGTTGCAAGGTCATTTCCATGCCGAGACTCGGTGGCCTGCATCATCGCTACGATCTGGCTGCCTGAGCTTTCGTTGCGGACATCTTTCAATAAAGTTGACGAGAATGCACGGAAGAAGTGTGCCCTCTGACTCGTTGCATCGGTCCTGACACCGTTTCTGTGCTTCTCCACGACACCGATCAAGCCCTCCCCAGTCGAAAATTACTGCAAAGCCGGACTCTGAGTTCATTCATCAGACCCGTTTTTCCCCCGGATTGAATTTTGGCGAGGGACACCCGATTTGGTGACATAGTTCAGACCTGGGCTACCCGGCGAATAACGAATCTCAACAGATGTCGAGGAAGAGAAAAACCGGACTGCCAAGGTCTGTGCTCTCCCAGGTGCCCAAAAGCGAGGCACCTGGGGCACCCAACTTTTGTGGGCGGATCGAGATTCAAAAAACTAGGGGCGGCCACCCGTCTCTGCGCTCAGAATGACGAGCTAAATGATCGGGAGGCGCGCGGTTTCGATCAGCGGAAGGCGAGCAGGGTGAAGAGGCAGAGCCAGAGGGCGGTGATGGCGTGCCAGTACCAGGCTGCGCAATCGACCAGGATCTGACGGTCTTCGACGCTGCGGAAGGCGAAGAGGCCGACGACGGCGGCGATGAGGGCGATGATGCCGGCGGCGAGATGGATGGCGTGGGCGCAGGTGAGGATGTAGAAGGAGTGTCCGCCGGCGCCACTGGTGCGGAAGGTGACTCCTTGGAGCGCTAGTTGATGCCATGCGAGCCATTGGCCGGCGAGGAAGAGCGAGCCCAGGACGAGGGTTGCCAGCAGCCAGGGCAGGGCGCGGCGGCTGACGGGATGGCCCAGGCCAAACCACTCCTCCATGGCGTCGATGGGTTGGAACATGTGGCGGCGGGCGATCTCGACGGTGACGGAGCTGAGCAGCAGGAGTGCGGTGGTGAGCCAGAGGATGGGCGGGACGGCGGCGGGCAGCCATGCGTTGATGGCGTGGTTGTAGGCGTCGAGCCGGGCGGCGGACTGGGTGACGGAGAAGACGCTGACCAGCCCGGTGAAGAAGAGGAGGACGGCACCGAGAGCGAAGAAGAGGCCGAGGCGATAGGAGATGAGGCGCTGCCCCGGGCGGTGCGGGCGGCCGGGACGGTTGTCCCAGTTGTCGTTGTCGCCTCCACCGCCGGTGCGCTTGAGGTCGTGGCCATTGGGCGGACGGCGGCTGTTGCCTCCATCGTCCTCTACGGAACGGCGGGGACGGCGTTCGAGATTTGGAGGCTTGATGGTTGTTGGCATCCGAATCACTCCACACGCGCGCGATGAGTAGAGATTACTCGGATTGGGCTGCTGGCACCACTGGGGATGAAAGGAATTTACTGCGGCGGCGCGTCGGATGGGGCGGCTGGAGCAGCCTGCTGTTGGAGCTCCGTAAGTTTGTCGAGATTGCGCTGGAGTGGGTGCTGTGCGCTGAACTGGTTGCGCTCGGTGTGTGGCTGAGGGGCGTGAGGGGCTTTACGCTGCGCACGGGCGTTCATGAAATTTAACTTGACACAATCCTCTTGGAACGCCTATATGTGATCGCAGTCACAAATGAGGTCGACAAGCGGCTTTCTACTGAGCCGCACTGATTTTCTCGCCTAGACCTCCCGGCCAGCTAAAGACTCCCAATACTCCTTCACTGAAGTATTCTGCCCCTTGTTCAACATGCGGGCTCTTCTCTGCCACGTCTCAAACCAGGTCCCATGCCGCCTCCGCGCAACCATGCGTGTGGGTATTGCGTGGAAGCTCGTCTGAAAGTGTGTCCGCGAGAGGAAAACACACTATGGATACCTCATGAAGCGATCTCGAAATGCAACTCGTTACTCCTGGCTTACGGGATCGATAGGCCGCCCGAAAGCATTCCTCAACGCGCCGAGGCACACTTCGCCGTTTCAGCGAAAAGCGCCTCTGTATCAACTCTAACCAGAGATGTAAGAAGAGAGGTTTCACAATGAGAATTAACGAAGTACGCAGGACATTATTAAGAGGGACGGCTGCACTGGCAATCGCCGCCTTGACCTTGTTTGCAACCGGCACCGCCAACGCGCAGACGGTCCGCTATGGCTGCATCACCGGTCCTCACCCAGGCTACGACCCGACTTCAACACTTGGCCCCCCCAAAGGCAACTGCCTGGTCGACCCAATGGTCGAAGGCTTCCATGGGACATATCCAGAGCAGGGCGCGGCTGGCACCACAACATTCCAACTGACCGCGATCGCTTCGGGCAACTGGAACTCCGCCGGGGTGCACACTGTCGGCAACTATCAGATCGGTTTTTCCACCCAGTTGCCGGATAAGCAGGTCTCCTACTTCGAGTTCAATTTCGCGCCGGTTCAGGGGAGGACAGTCACCGCGGCATTCGCCCTGATCCCCGGCTCGAACGACTATGACATAGGGGTTGTTTATCCCTCCCGATGCAATCTCACGCCCAAAGGGCCTTGCTACAAGGTCGGGATACGGCCGCTGCAGGGTCTGGGCTACAGCGTGGCGGATGTTGTGGACGCGAGCAGCAACCATAACACCGCCCTGGCACATGCCCTGCTCGGAAATCAGAACCAGGACATCGGATATTGGCCATGGGTCGCCGATGGACTGCACTTGAACGTAGAGTTTGGAGCCTTCACGTATAACCAATCGTTACTCCAGGATGAGGTCAACGCTGGCGGGGACGAGGTGATTCTCGGAGCAGACGACTACGATGCCGGAGTAAGCAACTTGAGTGGCGGCGGCGCTTGCCCCGCTTGCCCAGGCGGCTATGAGAACTACATCTGGGGCACCACCAACCTTAACGCTGGGATCATTTTCCTGCTCACCGTCGAGGGTGGGGAGGCGTCGATTCCGGTGGTCCCGAACGGCACATATGAAGTGAAGAACCTGAACAGCGGCGGAGCACTTGAAGTTGCGGCGAAGACGGCCGTCGAGGAGCATCTCGACGAGGCGGCTTATACGGGCGACAACAAGCAGATGTGGAAGGTGACCCGGCTTGGCGATGGGAACTACACCATTGTCAACGCCAGCACGGGCAGCCTTCTGGAGGCCAGCGCGGAGTGGAGCATCATTCCCGCTACGGACGGCAACTACAACCTGAAGTCGGTGAAGACGGGTAAGATGCTGGATCTCGCGGGCGGCGGTTCGCTCATGGGCCAGGCAGTCGTCCAGAATCCTGCGAAGCCGGGCTACGCCAACCAGCAATGGTCGTTCCAGCCCAGCGGCACCCAACAGGCGTCGCTGACCACCAAGGTCAACGCCAACCAGCAGTAGTCGTATTACCGGAGACCTGGCCATCTAGGCCGGCATCCCCTCGGTCCCCTTCTCGCTCAACGGCGAGAAGGGGACCGCTTACTTATGCAAGCGTGGCGGCCAGCAAACTGCCGGTCCAGGTGGCATGGCTTCTCGGGCAGCTATCGTCCATCTGAGCGAGAATGCGCCATTCGCTGTCCCGGCCGTAGCGGCGGGGCTTGCCGCTTCGCTGTGCATCCTTAGAGCACTTTAGTTAATGGTGTAGACCGTGTCACCACGAGAAAAATGCGGGGATTCTTCGCTTCGCTCAGAATGACAATTCATTTTTGGTCACTGGTGTCCGGTTTAATT
>PLOT01000267.1:0-9606 GCA_003142215.1 Granulicella sp.
TGGGTCGAGGTTCGTGAGCGATATGGGGGCATCCTCTTAGTGTAATGCTTGCGGCGGCGGGCTGGCATGGGGCGTGGGCTGCCGGATTGCGCCCATGCGGCTTCGGAGGATTGGCCGGGGAATCATGGCTCGGCGCGATGAACTGGCATACAATTCGAGCGACCCGGAAAGAGCTCATTTGGCTGTGGGATAAGTGCGTTTCCGGGATGCGGCGCGGCGAGCGATTGCCACAGGGAGCCCCAATTTCCAGAGAGAACCACCGGAGGACGAAGCCATGAAGTTTAGCCGTCGTCAGGCGATGAAGATGATTGCAGGAGCAGTGCCAGCGGTTGCCGGAGCACAAGCGTTTGCTGCTGCGCCACAGGCTGGTGCTGCGCTGCAAGCTGGTGCTGCGCCGTCTGCTGCTTCAACGCGGCAAACTACCGCAACACCGTCCGCTGCTGCGTCGTCGCAAGCTGCTGCAACGCCGTCCGGTGCCGGGCCGGTGAGGCGGTTCGTGTTCGATGGCGTCTCGTCGGAGATGCAGATGACGATGGCGGAGCTGGGGCAGACGGCACCGGCGGACCTGTCGGGCTACACGCATCTGGTGATGGAGATGCGGATGAGTTCGCCGCAGCGGCTGTATCTGTGGGCGTACACGACGCATGGGCCGCGCGGTGTGTCGATCATCGGGTTTGGGCAGAATGCTTGGCTGCGCGCGTCGGTGCCGCTACAGTACTTCATTGGGCGCGACTCGAAGGGCAACGACCTGGCTTCGGCGTCGAACCGGCGGACGAATTCGTCGTGGTACTCCGTGTGGGGGCCGTTCGGGGACCTGCATTCCGTGGAGTCGATCGGGATTGCGATGGAGTATCCGCTGAAGCGACCGACGATCGAGCTGCGCAACGTGCATCTGGCTACGAAGGACGAGGGGTCGGAGTTTCTGGAGACTGCGCCGGTGCTGGACAGCTTCAAGCAATGGGCGCTGGCGGATTGGCCGCGAAAGATCAAGAATCAGGAACAGTTGACGCAGGAACTGGCGGCCGAGGAGAAGGTCTTCGGCAGCGCGGCGGACTTTGGCTATGGGAAGTACGGCGGCTACAAGAACACGCAGGCGCGGGCGACGGGGTTCTTCCGCGTGGAGAAGATCGACGGGCGGTGGTGGTTCGTCGATCCGGAGGGGCACCTGTTCCTGTCCACGGGAACCAACGGCTCACCGGGCGGAGGCGCGGGGTTTGGCGGAAACGACGCGGGCGCGGCGGCGGACCGGGCGGTGCGGCGGCTGGATTCGTGGGGCATGACGACGGGCGGCAAGGGGCGTCCGGCGACGGTGATGCTGCGCTGGCCGCAGGGCACCAGCTTCCTGGGAATGCCGGATGTGTACTCGCCGCAGTTCGCGGAGCAGATTGACGCGGCGGCCAACACGCAGTGCATGCCGCACAAGAACGATGCGATGGTGCTGGGCTACTTTGTGGGCAACGAGCCGCCATGGAATGCGCGCGAGAGCGAGCTTTGCGGCCTGATTCTCGGCGGGCCGGCTACGGCGACCCAGGCGAAGCTGAAGGAGTTCCTGGCCGGGGGCGATACTGCGGCGCGCAGGAAGGAGTTTGTGCTGGCGTGCTTCGGGCGGTATCTGGAGACGGTGTGCGGCGCGGTGCGGAAGTACGATCCAAACCACCTGCTGCTGGGGATTCGCTACGGCGGCACAATGTCCGACGAGGCATTCATCGCGGCGCGCATCTTCGACGTGTGCAGCATCAATGTGTATGAGTACGAGCCGACGCGGCAGATCATCCACGCCGGACGGCTGTGCGATCGACCGATATTGATCGGGGAGTACCACATCGGCGTGCCGGCGGATGGACTGGCCGCAGGGTTGGTGCAGGCCAAGAGCCAGCTTGAACGCGGCGTGGCCTACCGATACTACGTGGAGCAGGCCGCATCGCTGGAATGGTTCCTGGGCGCGTACTGGTTTGCGTGGCGCGACGAGCCGGTGCTGGGCAGGATGGACGGAGAAAACTACAACATCGGGTTCGTCGATGTGACCGACCGGCCATACGCGGAGCTGGTGGAGGCGGCGAAGGTGACGCACAAACGGCTGCACGACGTACACTCCGGCAAACTGTTGCCGTTTGCACAGCACCCCATGGCGTCGGACGCGGGCGCGCCATCGACGCCGTGGCCGCTGGGCGGATTGGTTTAGATTCGTTTGCAGTGAGTTCAGATTGATCGGAAGAGATTTCAGATTCGTTGGGAGAATGACGATGCAAAGAGGAATGTTCCGTTCTGCTGTTGTGTTGGTGTCCAGCGTGGCGATGTGTTCCCTGCTGTTTGTTGTTGCGGCCCAGATCAAGTCAGGCGCTCTGGTGAAGCCGGGAGCGGCGGTGAACCCGGCAGCGGCGGTCAAGTCCGCAGCGACAGCGAAGTCTGGTGTGGCGGCGAAGTCGGGAGCGGTGAGGGTGTGGGAGGAGAAGGTCACGATTCCGACCTACCTGCTGGGCGAGCCGGAGCCCAATCCGCAGTTCTACTTTGGCGGGAACTCGCAGGGGGCGCAGCACCGCATCTATCCCTATCCCGCGTACGACAATCTGACCACCGAGAAAAAAGACAAGACCTACACCATGGTCTATCTGGAAAACGAGTATGTGAAGATCGGCATCCTGCCGGAGATTGGCGGCAAGATATTCACGGCGGTGGACAAGACCAACGGCTACGACTTCATCTACAACCAGCATGTGATCAAACCGGCGCTGATCAGCCTGCTGGGCGCGTGGATCTCTGGCGGGATCGAGTGGGACCTGCCGCACCACCATCGCGCCACCAGCTTCCTGCCCATGCAGTACAAGGTGGAGGAGAACGCCGACGGATCGAAGACGGTGTGGATCGGCGAGCTGGAGCTGCGCGACCGCATGGAGTGGACCGTGGGCGTGACGCTGCATCCGGGGAAGTCGATCCTGCAGGCGTCGTTCCGCATGAGCAACAGGACGCCGGTGCCGACCTCGATGCTGAGCTTCTCCAACGTTGCGGTGCATGTGAACGACAGCTACCAAGTGATCTATCCGCCGAGCACGCAGTTTGTGACCTATCACGGCAAGCGTGACTTTACGACCTGGCCCATTGCGACGACGAAGTTCAACGGCGCGGACTATACGGCGGGCGTCGACGTGAGCTGGTACAAGAACCACGCGACGGCCAGCTCCATGTTTGCGTGGAACTACCGGGACGACTTCTTCGCGGGCTACGATCATGGGAAGAACGCCGGGATTATGAGCATTGCCGACCACAATGTTGTGCCGGGCAAGAAGTTCTGGACCTGGGGCAATGGGCCCAGCGGCCTGGCGGAGGACCATCTGCTGACCGACTCCGATGGGCCGTACATCGAGCTGATGGTGGGCGCGTACAGCGACAATCAGCCCGACTATAGCTGGCTGCAGCCATACGAGACGCGCCAGTGGAACCAGTACTGGTACCCCTTCCGCGACATCGACGGGGTGAAGAACGCGAACCTCGACGCGGCGGTGAATCTTGAGGTGAAGGACGGCACGGCGACGGTGGGATTTTACTCGACCGAGGCGCGTCAGGCGGCCACAGTGACGCTGAAGCTGAAGGGCCAGGTTTTATTGGATGAAAAGATCGCGATCAGCCCGGGCCACTCCTTCGTGAAGCAGGTGCGGTTGCCGGAGGACGCGGACGAACACGATCTGCGCGCCGCGATCAGTGCGGATGGGCGTGAGCTGGTTGCCTACTCGCCGATACGGCTGGAGAAGGAGACCATGCCGTCGCCGGTGGTGGAACCGCCGGTGCCAGCCGAGATCAAGACCACCGAAGAGTTGTACCTGACCGGGCTGCGGATGGAGCAGTTCCGTGCGCCGGGAAACGCCGATCCCAACGCGTACTGGCAGGAGGCGCTGCGGCGCGATCCCGGCGACATCCGCGTGAATACCGTGCTGGGCATCGACGCGATCAAGGCGGGCCGATTTGCCGATGCGGAGAGGCTGCTGCGCAAGGCGCTGGAACGCGACACGGCCAGCTACACCTCGCCCAAGGACGGCGAGCCGATCTACTACCTGGGGCTGGCGCTGAAGTCGCAGGGCAAGCTGGATGAGGCTTACGCGGAGCTTTACAAATCGACGTGGAGCGCTGCCTGGAGATCGCCAGGCTACTTTGCGCTGGCGGAGATTGACGCGGCGAAAGGCAACTTCAACGCGGCGCTGACCGCGGACGAGGACTCGCTGGAGGCCAATGCAAATAACATCCAAGCGCTGGCGCTGAAGGCCGCGCTGCTGCGCCACACGGGACGCAACGCCGAGGCGCTGGTTGCGATTGCTGCGATTGATAAGATCGATCCGCTGGATGTGCATGGGATGACGGAGCAGTGGCTGACGACGAAATCGCCCGCGAGCGCCGCTGTGCTGGCAAGGACGGTGAGCGAGTTTCCCGCGACCGCGCTGGAGGTTGCCGCTGACGACATGGATGCGGGGCTGTGGCAGGACGGGACTGCGCTGTTGACGCATATTGCCGAGACCGCGCAGGACAAGTCCAAGGTTTCGCCGCTGATCTACTACGATCTGGCTTACTTTGCCGGGCAGATGAAGCAGAGCGACAAGGCGCGCGAGTACGACGAGATGGCTGAAAAAGCGTCGCCCGACTACGTCTTCCCGTTCCAGATGGAGATGATTGCGGTGCTCGAGGATGCGATGCGCGTAGACCCGAAGGATTCGCGCGCGCCATACTATCTGGGCAACCTGCTGTACGATTGGCAGCCGGAACGGGCGCAGGCGCTGTGGGAGAAGTCGGCCGCGCTGGGCGCGGACGTCCCGGTGGTGTATCGCAATCTGGCGATGGTGTATACGCGCCAGGGCAATCAGCGGGAGAAGGCGTTGGCCGCGCTGGAGAAGGGCGTTCAGTTCGGCGGGAACGCGATGGTGCTGAACGATCTGGACAAGCTGTATGAGGAGAACGGCGTATCGCCGGCCAAGCGGCTGGCGTTGATGGAGACGCACCAGGAGGTGGTTGACCGCGACGAGGTAATCGCGCGCGAGATCAACCTGGAGATATTTGCGGGCAAGCCGGATGAGGCGATTCAACTGCTGCGCTCGCGGTTCTTCCGCGCATGGGAGGGCGGCGGCAGCTTCTCGCTGGGCGACTCGTGGATCAACGCAAATCTGGAACGCGGCGCTCAGCAGATGATCGCCAAGCAGTACGCGCTTGCGCTGGCGGACTACCAGGCGGCGCTACAGGTTCCCGTCACGCTGCAAGAGGCGACCGGCAATGGCAGCGGGCGCCGAGGCGAGATTGAATATTGGATCGGCAACGCGTACCAGGCGATGGGCGATTCCGCGAAGGCACACAGCTCATGGAGCGATGCAGCGGGCACGGGTGCGGCTGGCGCAGGCGGGCCGGGCGCGAATGGGCCGATGCGCAGCCGGGGCAACGTGGGCGGGTTGGCCGCCGGAGTACACGTGGAGCAGGCCGCGCCGTACTATCAGGCGCTGGCGTTGGAGAAGCTGGGCCAGGATGATCGCGCCAAGGCGATCTTTACCCAGCTCGTCGATACCGGCTCCAAGTCGCTGGGCAGTGCGCCTGCAATGAAGCCAGCGGGCCAGTCCGTCGTGACTCCGGCCCAGCGCGCGCAGGTGGCGGACGCACACTATCTGGTTGGACTCGGCCAACTCGGGCTGAACCATACGGACCAGGCGCGGCAGGAGTTTTCACTCGCGCTGGAGGCCAGTCCCGATCACTACGCCGCCATGCGGGCGCTCAACGATCGGATGCCCTGATGCACTTGGGATTCATTGCTTCTTAGCCGGAAAGCGATTGCGGTCTTTGCGGGCGAATCGGCAGGGGAGTTCGCTCTGGCAGGAAGCGCGGCGCAAAAAAGGCACTTCCATCGGCTGTAATTCATTCAGATACATAGGATTAGTGGCTCATCGAAGATGCACTGCGGACATGTGACGGCTATCACCGTCTGAGGGAGGTGCCGGACGTATATTGGATATATATTTATCGGTATAAATATATCGGTTTATTGCCTACCAGAGGAGCGGCAGACCATTCGTTCCATTCCACGGGAGAGTCGAAACGGACCGCCGTGGTTCACTGATTTAATTTGCAACTCGTCCTTCATTGCTACATAGAGCAGCAGGAGAAAGAGGAGAGCATGACAAATCTTGAAGTGTTTCTCGCAGCCAACCAAGAGCCAAAAGACCGGGTAACCACGAAGGAAGAACTGGACGCCCTGATTGCACGCGTCAGGGCCGCTCAACAGAAGTTCGCCAGCTTCACGCAGAAGCAGGTTGACACCATCTTCCGCAGCGCCGCACTGGCCGCCGCCAATGCGCGTATCCCTCTGGCCGAGCTGGCCGTGGAAGAGACGGGGATGGGCGTGGTGGAAGACAAGGTGATCAAGAACCACTTTGCCTCGGAGTACATCTACAACAAGTACAAGGACGAGAAGACCTGCGGCATTCTGAGCCAGGACGACGAGGCGGGCACCATCACCATCGCGGAGCCGGTGGGGTTGATCTGCGGCATTATTCCGACGACGAACCCGACCTCGACGGCCATCTTCAAGGCGTTGATCAGCCTGAAGACGCGCAACGGGATCATCATCAGCCCACATCCGCGCGCGCGGCGGTCGACGTGCATTGCGGCGCGGCTGGTGCTGCGTGCCGCGGTTGCGGCGGGCGCTCCAGAGGACATCATCGGCTGCATCGACGAGCCGACCGTCGAGCTTTCCAACCAGTTGATGACGGACGCGGCGGTGAAGCTGATTCTGGCCACGGGCGGGCCGGGCATGGTTCATGCGGCCTACTCATCGGGCACACCGGCGATTGGGGTTGGCGCGGGCAATACTCCGGTGGTGATCGACGAGACGGCCGACCAGACGCGCGCCATTGCATCGATTCTGATGTCGAAGACATTCGATAACGGGGTGATCTGTGCCTCCGAGCAGGCCGTCATCGCGGTGGATTCCATCTACGATTCCGTGCGCGATCGATTCAACCGGCATGGCGGGACCATTCTGGACAAGAAGCAGACGGAGGCGGTGCGCCGCATCATTCTGGTCAACGGCGCGGTGAATGCAAAGATCGTCGGCCAAGCCGCGCCAAAGATTGCCAAGCTGGCTGGGATCACGGTGCCGGCGACGACCAAGGTGCTGATCGGCGAGGTGACGGACGCAACCGTGGCCGAACCCTTTGCGCACGAGAAGCTCTCCACCATTCTTGCGCTCTATCGCGCCAAGGACTTCAAGGACGCGGTGGAGATTGCGTCGAAGCTGGTTGCGTTGGGCGGCATCGGGCACACGTCCGTGCTGTTCACCAACCAGGACCAGCAGAAGGAGCGCATCGAGTACTTCGGCGACCACATGAAGACCGCGCGCATCCTGATCAACACGCCATCCTCGCATGGCGGCATCGGCGATCTGTACAACTTCAGCCTTGCGCCGAGCCTTACGCTGGGTTGCGGAAGCTGGGGAGGGAACTCCGTGTCGGAGAACGTTGGGCCGCAGCATCTGCTGAACAAGAAGATCGTGGCCAAGCGCGCGGAGAATGCGTTGTGGCACAAGCTGCCGGGGGCGGTCTACTTCCGCCGCGGGTGCATTCCCGAGGCGTTGAAGGACATTGCCGGCAGGAAGCGCGCGCTGATTGTGACCGACGACTTCCTCTTCCGCACGGGCGTGGCGGACGATCTGATTGCGACGCTGAAAGGCCTGGGCATGGAGGTCGACGTCTTCTCCGAGGTACAGGCGGATCCGAACCTGACGACCGTGCGCAAGTGCGTCGATGTGGCCAACCGCTTCCAGCCCGACGCGATTGTGGCGTTTGGCGGAGGCTCTCCCATGGACGCGGCCAAGATTGCGTGGGTGATGTACGAACATCCGGAGGTGGATTTTGAGGACCTTGCCATGCGCTTCATGGACATTCGCAAGCGCATCTACACGTTCCCCAAGATGGGCGGCAAGGCCAAGCTGGTTGCGATTCCGACAACATCCGGCACGGGCTCCGAGGTGACGCCATTTGCCGTGGTGACGGATGATGTGACGGGCAAGAAGTATCCGATTGCAGACTATGAGCTGACGCCGGACATTGCCATCGTCGATCCCAACCTGGTGATGAATCTGCCCAAGTCGCTGACTGCCTTTGGCGGCATCGACGCGGTGGTCCATGCGCTGGAAGCGTACGTCTCGATCATGGCCAACGAGTTCAGCGATGGACAGGCACTACAGGCGCTCAAGCTGCTGAAGCAGTATCTGCCCTCGGCCTACAAGAACGGCGCGAAGGACCCGAAGGCCCGCGAAAAGGTACACTACGCGGCAACATTGGCCGGGATTGCCTTTGCCAACGCGTTCCTTGGCGCATGCCATTCGATGGCGCACAAGGTTGGCGCGGCTTACCATCTGCCGCACGGACTGGCGAACGCATTGCTTATCGGCAATGTGATCCGCTACAACGCCAATGACAATCCGATGAAGCAGGCGGCCTTCTCGCAGTATGACCGGCCCAAGGCCAGGTGCCGTTATGTGGAGATTGCCGAATACCTCGGTTTGGGCGGAGCAACCAAAGATGAAAAAGTCGCCAACCTGATCGCGTGGGTGGAGGGGCTGAAGAAGGACCTCGAGATTCCGGCTTCCATTCAGGAGGCCGGAGTCAACGAGGCGGAGTTCCTGGAGAAGCTGGACAGTGTTGCCATCGATGCGTTCGACGATCAATGCACGGGCGCCAATCCGCGGTATCCGCTGATCGAGGAGTTCCGTGCGATCCTGCTCGACAGCTTCTATGGAAGGTCTTTTGTGGAGTTGACGGAACGGGCCGGCGCGGAGAGCATCGCTACGGCGGCAAAGCCGGTTCCAGTGGTTGCAGCGAATGCTAAAAACTCCAAGGGAGCCGTGAGCGCAGAAGCGGAGCTCGAGGAAGAGACCGCTCTTGCAAGCTGATTCATTGGTGCGAGACAGTGGCGGACTTTGTTGGTAAGTCCGCCACTCGTCCCGTTCGTCCACCGATTGCAGCAACGGTGAAGACGCGCTGCTCAGAGATACTGGATGAGGGCGCGCTTCATGTATTTGCTCTCCAGCAGGTGCGCGATTCGCTTGACGATATTGCGCCGCAGGTCGAGTTCGACGGGGATGTTGGGGTCCTGGTGCGCTTCGTTGATTCTGGTTCCGACGGCGAACTTTACGATGTCGCTATCGAGCAGCATGGTGGCAAGCCGCACGGCTGCATTCGACTTCAAGTCTTCGGCAACGAACCCCTCCTCAAGCAGGCGAAGCACTTCGCCCAGGGTCAGCGTGCCTTCTGTCACCAGCTCGAAGCCGTCCATCTTGGCGGAAGGCGGCACCTTGGGATCGAGCGGCTGCCCGAGGTCGATCTGAATCTCGCGGTTCAGCAGCCGGGAGATGATATTGGCTGTGGTTCCGCCGCAGATCACCTTGCGGCCGGGCGTGCTGACGGACATCATGGCCAAGCTCTGGTCGTGAGAGCGCTCGAATGGTGCGCCGGTCAACACCAGGAGCTGGCGGGGCTTGCGGAAGTAGACCACGCCGCATGTAATGTCGTCGCGCGCGCCGAGGACGTCGAACTCTTCCGCCTTGGCGACCAGGAGGCGCGACAACTCGCGGGCCGAGAT
>PLOT01000267.1:9683-14115 GCA_003142215.1 Granulicella sp.
AATATGCAACTCGCCGCCGGGGCGGACCAGCAGGAACGGCGGGTTGCCGTGCTCGATGATGCGCGTCTCGCCGGTGCTGGCCATATCTACGACAGTGAAGGTGGAGTAGCTGATCTTGCGCACGCTGCAGATGGGCAGTGTGTCCATGATGGTCTCGGCCGAGGTCCGAATGTCCATCGCGCTGGCCGTATATTTCAAAGCCATGGTCGCCGTCATGGTGGCCAGCACGGAGGCTTTGACGCCGCTGCCAAGGCCGTCGGCAAGGACCGTGAGGATGCGTCCTTCGGGTTCGACTTTGCGGGAGAGAAAGACGTCTCCAGAGATGTATTGGCCGTTCTTGGCCCGTTGGCAGGAATCGACCTCGATAAAGCTCTCGGCGCCGGTCACGGCTTCTCCGCGGGATCGTTGTCGTCCACCTCTTCGGGGCTGAACGAGCGCACGATGGAGTTGAGGGTGATCTCTGAATCGGCGGCGTTCTCGCCCAGCAGGTAGGCAATCTGCTGCACGGTATTGAGGTTCTTCTGGATGACCTCGCGGGCTCGCTCGATGATCTGCTCTTTCTGGAAGATGGGCTGGGTGATGTCCTGAAAGATGCCGCACAGGACGGCATGGGGCTCGATGGTGAAGATGCTTGTGTTCAGGATGCTGCGCTGGTAGCGAATGTCGTGGCCCACGATGTCCTTGCCCGATTCGAGCACGCGCTTGAAGAGGTTGGAGAAGGGGACCACGACGCTGAGGGCGCTGCCTTCCATATCCGTGGACTGGCCGGCATCGGTGGCGAAGAGACGCGTAAAACGCTCGTTGCTCTCGATGATCTTCAGGTCTTCATTGACGATGACAACCGCGGAGGGCATCTTGCGCAGCAGCGCGTTGGCTTTTTTCTGCGCCAGCTTGCGGGTATAGGTGGCGCACATCATGCGCTCTGCGTTGTGGTCGAGCAGGGCACGGGCGAAGTCGCGGCAGGAGTCGTAACCGCAGCCTCCGCAGTTCAGTTCATCCTCGGCGGAGTACTTTCCCACGGTGCGCATCGCTTCCCTCAGTTGCAGTTCGCTGTATTCGGCGCGAGCAACCGGAGCAGCGTCATAGTGCCCGGTAATTGCAAGCGAAAGCTTGCGCGGAAGCCTGGCGGCAGGCTTTACGTAGTTGAGGATGTCGTAGCGCCGGCGCGCCACCGGTGCGTTGCGCGCCGCCTTCGGCCCATTGACGCAGGAGCCCGCGCACGCGGTCAGTTCAAAGAAGATGTTGTGTTCGGGATGCCACTCGGGAATGCTCTTCAAGGCCTGCTCGACGTTTGCGATTCCGGAGAAAGACATAAACCGCAGGCTGTTGGTGTCGCCGTTGCCGGCAACGCCCGGGACCATTCCTCCATCGATGGGATAGAGCGCGCCCTCCTCGGCCTCCTGCGGCTGGAAGCGGTCCTCCGGCGTGGTGTCAATCTCCGCCAGATGAATCTTCTCTTCCGCCAGCCAGCGGTCCAGATCCTCGAAGGTGAGCACGACATCGAGCAGCTCGGGGTGCTGTTCGGCCTCCTTCTTCTTGGCGATGCATGGCCCGATAAAGACGGTCGCGATGTCGTCGCCAAAGTGCGCGCGCAGCATCTTGCAATGCGTCAGCAGGGGCGAGAGGACACCGGAAAGATGAGACTCGCATTCGGGATGATACTTGGCGATGAAGTCCACAACCACCGGACAGGCGGAAGAGATCCAGATCTGCTTCGGCTCGCTGTGCATCAGCGCATAGGCGCTGGCCGAGACCTGCTGTGCGCCCAGGGCGGTCTCCGATACGGCAAAGAAACCCAGCTTTTTGAGGGCATGAATCAGTTGCGCCGGACGGTTGCCGGAGTACTGCGCCACAAACGAAGGGGCAAGCGAGGCAACCACCCTTCGCCCGCTTGTCAGCAGGGCTTTGGCGTCGGGCAGGTCGTCGCGCACCTGTTTTGCGTCGTGGGGGCAGGCCAGAACGCAGATGCCGCACATGATGCAAAGTTCGGGCACAACGCGCGCATAGCCGTCCTCGACACGGATCGCCTTGACCGGGCACTCGCGGATGCACTTGTGGCAGTCCTGGCACTCGCGCTGCCTGGTGTAGATGGCATTAAGCTTCTCCATGGCTTCTCCGAGTCGATCCGTCCAACTGCTGCAGCAGTTCGCGCAACATGGCCGCAGTGATGTTGTGATGGAACTCGCCGCCGATCTTCAGATTGGGGCCCTGCTTGCACTGGTCCTGGCAGAGACAGCCCGCGAGGCGAACCGAAGCATTGGGCCCCTGGCTCTGCGCATATTGCTGCAGCACGGCGAGAATCTCGGAGTTCCCCCGGGCGAAACAGGAACTGCCAAGACAAACCACAATGTCTACAACTTGATCATCGGAGGACATGGTTCACCTCGTAATGCCAACAACGCACAATCAGCGAAGACGCATCCAACAGGCCGACCACGGGACCCTGGTTTGAACTCCCGAACCCTGCACTACGGTGTGCCGATGCGATCTGAATTCGTGCCGGCCAGCTGCTCCGGGTTGTCGCTTTCGATACGGCTGTCCAGAACTTCAATTGCCTTTGCGGCTGTTGCGTGAGCAATGTGCTGGCCGTCGATCATGACGGTGGGGCCGGTCTCGCACTTCTCGAAGCAGAAACTTGCCCGCACATCGAGCCGGTTTTCCAGCCCGTTCTGCTCCGCATGGCGCAGCACTCCGTTCAGCACCTCCTGCGATCCCTTCAGGAAACAGTTGGTCCCCAGGCACACGTTCACTTTGTGCTTGTCTTCGCTCTGCGACTGCATCAGCGGAAGAATTTCGTCGGCAATGCGGCGGCGGCTCTGGTAGTTGGTATGCAGCAGATGGTGCGCCTTCTCTCCGCCGATCTCTCCCAGGAAGCGCTCGTAGCACTCGGTGATGAAGACGTTGTCCTGCGACTTGTGCAGTTGCAGTATCTTGTCCGCCTGATAGAGGCCCTTGGTGCGGAGCGCGCGCGTGTTGGGCGAAGTCGATACCGGCTGACCGGCGCCTCCCACACAACCGCCGGGGCACGCCATCACTTCGATCAGGTCGTACTGGCTCTTGCCCGCCCTCACCTGTTCGGCGACGACACGCGCATTGCGCAGACCGTGGACGATTGCCAGCTTGAGTTGCGTTCCGTTGACCGTGATGGTGGCTTCGCGCAGGCCGGAGTCGCCGCGCACCTGCTGGAACTCAACCTTCTCCAGTTTCTCGCCCGTCACCTTCTCCGCGGCATAGCGCAGAACGGCCTCGGTGACGCCGCCCGAGTTTCCAAAGATCACTCCGGCGCCGGTGTAGAAGCCNNTCAAACTTCTTGGCCGTGCAGGGCATGATGGAGACAACCTTGATGTCCTTGCGGTCGGCCTTGAGCTGTTCGGGAAGCATCGCCTTCAGCAGGGAACCAAGCATCGCCTGCGGCGAGCGGCAGGTGGAAAGATTGGGCAGCAGTTCCGGGAAGTACTGCTCCGCGTACTTCACCCATCCGGGGCAGCAGGAGGTGAACATGGGTAGAGTTCCGCCAGCCGTCTTGCGCCGCAGGAACTCCGAGCCTTCTTCGATCACCGTGAGATCGGCGGCGAACGATGTGTCGTAGATCTGGTCGAAGCCGAGAAACTTGAGCGCGGCAACGATCTGGCCGGTGGTGATCTCCCCGGGCTTTCGGCCGAAGCACTCGCCCAGGCCCACACGCACGGCCGGCGCAATCTGCACAACGACCTTCTTGGTGGGATCGGCGAGCAGGTCCCAGACCGCATCTTCCTCGGACTTGACCGTCAGCGCGCCGGTGGGGCAGACGCTGGCGCATTGCCCGCAGTTGATGCACTCCACATCGCCAAGCAGTTTGCCGAAGGCCGGCTGCACGCAGGCCTCGTGCCCACGGTTCGCGAAGTCGATGGCGCCGATGCCCTGGATCTCCCAGCACATGCGCACGCAATCTCCGCAGAGCACGCACTTGTTCGGGTCGCGCACAAGCGATGGGGAAGAATCGTCCACCGGGACCTGTTTATGCACGGACTTGAAGCGCACGTTCTTCACGCCCAGCCGCTGGGCCAAGCTCTGCAACTGGCAGTTGGCGCTGCGCGAGCAGGTCGGGCAGCTCTGGTCGTGGTTTGCCAGAAGCAGTTCCACAGCGATGCGGCGGATATCGCGGATCTCCGGGGTCGTGGTCTGCACCTTCAGTCCGGCCTCGGGCGGCGTGGAACATGCGCCCTGGATTCCGCGCCCTTCGATCTGCACAAGGCAGAGGCGGCACGCGCCGTACACGCTGAGTTCGGAGTGATAGCAGAAGGTGGGCAGGTCGATCTCGGCCTTGCGGATGAGTTCGAGCAGGTTGCGCTCTCCCTCGATCGCTACCGTTCTTCCATCGATCGTCAAAGTTGGCTGCGTGAGCGTATTCATCTGGCTATATCCCTTCAACTGCGTGAATCTTGCAGGCTGC
>PLOT01000267.1:14133-15800 GCA_003142215.1 Granulicella sp.
GGGCTCAACAGGGCCTTGCAGCGGCCTGTGCGGCAGCGCTTCTCGAAGACGTGCTCTTCATACTCCTTGCGGAAGTAGCGCATGGTGGAGAGCACCGGGTTCGGGGCCGTCTTGCCCAGTCCGCACAAGGACCCGACCTGCACCGCATGCGCCAACTGCTCCAGCAGGACGAGAGTGTTTGCGTCCGCGCGGCCTTCAATCACGTCGTCCAGCAGCGCCAGCAGTTGCCGCGTGCCTTCCCGGCACAGCAGGCACTTGCCGCAGGATTCGCGTTGCGTAAACTGCATGAAGAAGCGCGCAATGCTGACCATGCAGGTGTTCTGGTTCATGGCGACCAGCCCGCCGGAGCCGACCATTGCGCCCACCGAGCGCAGCGACTCGTATGCGAGGGGCAGATCGAGATGCTCCTCGGTGAGGCATCCGCCGGAAGGCCCGCCGATCTGCACGGCCTTGAAGCCGTTCTTCCAGATCTTTCCCGCGTCGTCCGTCACTCCGCCGCCGATGTTATAGACGATCTCGCGCAGCGTGGTTCCGAATGGAACTTCGACCAGCCCGGTGTTGGCGACGTGTCCGGTGAGAGCGAAGGTCTTGGTTCCCGGCGATTCTTTGGTGCCGATGCTGCGGAAGACCTCGGGGCCTACGTTGAGGATGCGCGACACATGGGCCAGCGTCTCCACGTTATTGATGACGGTCGGCTTGCCCCACAGTCCGCTTTGCGCGGGGAAGGGTGGCTTGGGCCGGGGCATGCCGCGCTGTCCTTCAATGGACGCGATCATGGCCGTTTCTTCGCCGCAGACAAACGCTCCGGCGCCCTCCATCACATCGCACTTCATGGAGAGGCCGGTGCCGAAGACGTTCTTTCCCAGAATGCCTTCGCGCTCGGCGTCCGCCACGGCGCGGCGCATGCGCTCGACCGCCAGGGGATACTCGGCGCGGACGTAGACCAGGCCTTCGTTGGCGCCGATGGCGCGTGCCGCGATCATCATGCCTTCAATCACGCTATGCGGATTGCCCTCCATCACGGAGCGGTTCATGAACGCTCCGGGATCGCCCTCGTCGCCGTTGCAGATGACGTACTTCTTGGCTGAATTCTGGATTCGCGCCGCCTCCCACTTCCTTCCGGTGGGAAAACCGCCGCCGCCACGTCCGCGCAATCCGGAGTCCAGGATGAGCTTGCAGATCTGCTCGGGCGTCATCTCGAGGTAGGCTTTTTTCGCCGCACGATAGCCGCCGTGCAACTTATACTCGCCAATGTCCTCCGGATCGAGGAACCCGCACTCGCGCAACACCAAACGATCCTGGCGCGCGTAAAAGGGATTGTCCTTGAAGCCGCGGCAGCTCTTGCGCGTCGTCGGGTCCTTGTAGAGCAGCCGCTCCACAACCTGGCGCCCGGCCAGGGTCTGCTGCACAATCTCGGGGACGTCTTCCTGGCGCACCTTGTTGTAGAGAATGCCTTCCGGCTCCACAGAAACCAGCGGTCCCATCTGGCAGAAGCCCTGGCATCCGCTCTTGGAGAGTCGAACCTCGTCATCTTCTGCTTCGGCGCGAAGCTCCAGGACCACATCCAATCCGGATTTCGCCATCTCGCTCTTGAACTGCTCGTAGACCTTCATGGACCCATTGGCCATGCACCCGGTGCCGGCACAGACAATCACCCGGCGAAGCTG
>PLOT01000070.1:0-348 GCA_003142215.1 Granulicella sp.
CAATGAGATGGCGGAGCTGGCCAGCGATGGACTGCTGGAACAGCCGCATACTTCGGCAGGGCGGGTGCCGACGGCGCGCGCGTTTCGGCTGTACGTGGAGCGGCTGAGCGGAGGAGCGGGGGGGCGGCTGCTGGGTGGAGTTCAGCGAACGAATATGGAATCGCAGCGGCTGCACCTGGAGTCGCAGATCGATTCCAGCTTTGCGGGGGTGACGGGGACACAGGCGATGCTGGAACGGACCAGCCATGTGCTGGCGACCGTATCGAGCGGGGTGGGCGTGGCCGTGGCGATGGTTGCAGGCGGCGATACGCTGGAGCATGTTCACTTTTCGCGGCTGGGGAAGGGACG
>PLOT01000070.1:355-3886 GCA_003142215.1 Granulicella sp.
GGGCGGCTGGTGGAGCGGGAGCAGAGCGAGGTGCAGCGGCTGCTGAGTTCGGTGGAGCAATTGTGGGCGGGCGCGGTTCCGGAGGGCGATGCAGGCGTGCAGACGGTGGTTGTGGAAGGGGTTGCGAACCTGCTGGGAGCACGCGGCGTGGGCAGCGCGGAGGAGATGGCGCGGCTGCGCGAGGTCCTGTCGGCGTTGGAGGCGAAGCAGCGGCTGGTGGAGTTGCTGGACGCGTACATCGACGCGAAACAGGAGTCGGTGCGTGTGATCTTCGACCTGGAGGAACATGCGCCGGAGATGGCTGGGCTGGTGCTGATTGCGGCGCCGGCGCGGATGGCGGGCGATGGGCACGGAACGGTGGGGGTGATCGGGCCGAAGCGCATTCACTACGAGAACACGATGAACGCGGTGAGCTATATCGCGCAGGTGTTCGAGCGGATGCTGCATCCTCCGGCGTGAGGACATGGATCAATCATAAATAGATTGAGGGAGCGGAGTAGCATGGTTTCATTGATCTGAGGAGTGTGCGATGCGTTTGAACCTTGCGGTTGTGGTGTGCGGACTTATTGTTCTTGCAGGATGCGGGGGCGGTTCTTCAAATTCTTCTTCTTCCTCTTCTACTGTTAAGCCTCCGGTGGCGAACGTGGGCGGACCGTATTCGGGGACGGCTGGGACCGCAATAAGCTTCAGCGGGGCGGGGTCGAGCGATCCGCAGGGACAGGCGCTGAGCTATGGGTGGAGCTTCGGCGACGGGACTGGAACGGGTGTGAACCCGACGCATACCTACCCTGTGAATGGGTACGCCGTATCGACGTATAACATACTGCTGACCGTTACGAACACAAGCGGCCTGAGTGCGACGGCTGGCACCACGGCGACGATCAGTGCGCCTCAGCCGCTGACAGATGGGGCATTGACCGGTGTGGTTACGAGCGGGACGAATACGAGCGGGACGATTCCTGTTGCATACGCGCATGTCTATCTGTTTGCCGCCAATACTACGGGCTACGGCCAGCCTTCCGTCTCTCTGCTCAATGCGACGCTGACGGGGACTTCGGACGCGGTGGGTGCGTATGTGGCGACCGCCTTCAAGGGCACTTTCAGCCTGACCGGCGACTATAGCTGCACCAGCGGGCAACAGCTTTATCTGTATGTGCTGGGGGGCGATGCTGGGACGGGGCAAAACGCGACGGTTGGGCTGATGGGGGCGATCGGGAGCTGCCCCAGCAGTACAGGGCCTGGGACCAGCGTGACGGTGAATGAGGTTTCGACCGTTGCCGCGGCATACGCGATGGCGGGGTTTGCGACGGACGCGACGCATGTGTCGAGCTCGGGGACGGCGCTGGCACAGGTGGGGGTTGCGAATGCGTTTGCCAATGCGGCGAACCTGGCGAGTCTTTCGACGGGCACGGCGCTGGCTGCGACTCCGGCGGGCAATGGGACGGTGCCGCAGGCGGAGATCGGTACGCTGGCGAATGTTCTGGCCCACTGCATTAACGTTGGCGGGACTCCCTGTAGCACGCTGATGCAGACTGCGACGTCGGATGGGACTTCTACTGGGACGATTCCAACGGACACGGCAACGGCGGCGATCAACATTGCGCACAATCCGGGAGCGAATGTAGCGACGCTGTATGGGCTGGGGCTGTCGAATCCTCCGTACTTTTCTCCGACGCTGACTGCGGTGCCGAATGATTTCGTTGTCAGCCTGCAATACACAGGCGGCGGATTGAATCTGGATGGGGATATTGCTATTGACGGTGCCGGCAACGTATGGATCGCCAACGGCGGAGCACATTCTGTCTCCGAACTCTCCAGTTCGGGTTCATTCCTTTCAGGTGCCAGCGGCTATACAGGTGGGGGCTTGAGTGGCCCCGGCCCCATCGCCATCGATGAGTCGGGCGACGCATGGATCACAAACGCCGGTGGCAATATCGTTACCGAGCTATCGAGTACGGGCGTTGTTCTTTCGGGGTCTACTGGCTACACGGGAGGTAGCATATATGGCCTCGTGGGCATCGCGATCGATGGATCGGGCAATGCATGGGTTGTAAACTCTCAGGGCAACAGCGTCACCAAACTATCAAGTACGGGGTCCATCCTGTCTGGCCCCAGTGGCTACACTGGCGGAGGGCTGGATTTTCCCCAGGGGGTTGCCATCGATGCATCTGGCAATGCATGGATTACAAATGCTATAAGCAACACTATTACAAAGATTTCTAATTCGGGTTCGTTCCTTTCAGGGGCCAACGGTTACAGCGGAGGAGGCTTGTATGACCCCGTCGGCATCGCTATCGATACATATGGCAACGCGTGGGCCACGAACTTTGTGGCGGCCAGTGCCTCCGAGTTCTCCAATGCCGGGGCTGCGTTATCGGGCAGTGCCGGGGTTACTGGAGGCGGGTTGAGTTATCCCGGCGGTGTCTCCATCGATGGCTCTGGCGACGCGTGGATTGCGAACGGTAACGGTAATGTCACCGAACTATCGAGTTCAGGCACTGTTCTATTTGCGGGCAGCGCTGGAGGCTACATAGGGTCAAGCAGTGTTCAAATAAATGACGCTGTCGACGTCTCCGGCAACGTCTGGATTACGAATCCAATGTCCAACGGCATTGATGAGATGGTGGGTGCGGCGACGCCGGTAGTGACGCCGCTGGCGGCGGGAGTGAAGAACAATAGGCTGGGGGCTCGGCCGTAGGTGGAGTGGCAGAGGACAGGCAAAGGCTAACAGGCTGAGAATTTCAGGGAGAAAGGGCCGAGTGCTATGGGCGGGGAAAAGTCCATCGGGGTTCTTCGACTGCGTGACTCACGATGATGCCGTGAGTCACTTCGCTCAGGATGACGGCAGGTTGGGGCAGGCGGAGAGAACAAGCAACGGCAACGACAACAGCCAATACGGAGATTCTGGCTGCGCCAGAATGACGACGATGGGAGATGCGCAAGGACGGTGGGAGATGCGCAAGAATGACGGCGTAAAACGCGCACGGTGAAATGCGGGATGGGGCTCCACTGCGGCGGCAAAGTGCGCCGCCTTCGGTCGGGGTGACGAAGGGTTTGTGCGGGGCGGGTATACTGCTTTTGCATGTCTGAGAAAATTATTGGGTTGCTGGTGTGGCTGATTGGGAGCGGAGCGCGCGGGTACGCGAGCGTCGTGGTGCTGATGGCGGTGCAGTCGGCGTGCATCCCGATTCCAAGCGAGGTCATTATGCCGCTGGCCGGCGTGGCGTTGGTGCACACGCAGATGCAGTTGGTGCTGCTGGCGACGGTGGCTTCGCTGGCGTCGAACCTGGGGTCGATTCCGGCGTACTGGGTGGGGGCGCGCGGCGGGCGGGCGATGGTGGAACGCTATGGGAGCTGGCTGCTGCTGAGCCGGCGCGACCTGGACCGGGTGGACTACTTCTTTGCGAAGTATGGGTCGATCACCGTGCTGGTGGGGCGGATGCTGCCGATTGTGCGGACGTTTATCGCGTTTCCGGCGGGCGTGGCGAAGATGAACCAGGCGCGGTTCCACATCTATACGTTTGTGGGGTC
>PLOT01000235.1:0-19131 GCA_003142215.1 Granulicella sp.
GTGGCGATGGCGAATCTTGATCTGCACGCGGAGTTCGCCGGAGGGCGCGAGGCTCTCAATAGCGATCCAGTTGAGGCGGTCGGCGCGGAGTTCGCGGGTGAGGAGTTCCTCGTCCGCGCCGACGACGACGCGATGCGAGTCGGGATGGATCGCCAGCACATACGCCGGACGGCTGTTCCCTGTTCCCTGTTCCCTGTTCCCTCGTACCTGAAGCCCCTTGCGCTGGCCGACGGTGAAGCCATGAATCCCCTGGTGCCGCCCCAGCACATCGCCCGTCGCCGTCACCAGTTCGCCTGCCGAGTCCGGCATCGCCTCGCCCTGTTCGTCGAGATACGCCGCCAGAAACGCCGAGTAATCCCCGCCCGGGATGAAGCATATCTCCTGCGAGTCGGGCTTGTCGGCCAGCGCGAGGCCAGCGTCGGCCGCCATCTGCCGCACCGCGGGCTTCTGCATCTCGCCCAGCGGGAAGAGCGTCCGCGAGAGCTGCTCCTGCGTCAGCCCAAACAAAAAATAAGTCTGGTCCTTCGACTTGTCCTCTGGCCGCGACAGAATCCATCGCCCGCGCGCCGCGTCGTACCGGTTGCGCGCGTAGTGCCCCGTGGCGATCCGGTCCGCGCCAATCTGCCGCGCTGTGGTAATCAACGCGTCGAACTTCAGGTGGTTGTTGCACAGCGTGCACGGAATCGGCGTGCGCCCGGCCAGGTACTCGTCCACGAACGGACGCACCACCTCAGCCTCAAAGCGCGCCTCCTGATTCACCAGGTAGTACGGAATGCCCAGATGCTCGGCCACGCGCCGCGCGTCGTACACATCGTCGATGGAGCAGCAGCGCCCCTGCACCGCCTCGGGCATCCCCTCGTGCCCCGCCAGCCGCCGCTGGTTCCACAGTTGCAGCGTCAGCCCCACCAGCGTGTGCCCCTCCGCTCGCAGCAGAGCCGCGACGGCGGAGGAATCCACCCCTCCCGACATGGCAACGGCAATGGTCTCGGCCTGTGTGATCGCACTCAAGCAGCTATTATCCCAACATTGTCCATAAGTTCATTATCGCAACTTTAACGCACCCGGCCCGGCATTCGAGAATCTAACCAGCAGATGATCTTCTCTCGCCCAAGCCTTCGATCCGCGCGTCGGAACGCCGCACTCGCCGCAGTTCTGATCGCGCTCTTCGCGAGTACAACCGCCCACGCCGGCCCTCCCTTCCAGACAGACGATCCCGACCCGGTCGCCTTCCGCCACTTCGAGATGTACGCCTTCGAGCTCTCCGACGGCACAGGCAAGAACGCCGGGGGCACGGTGCTGAACGCCCCGAGCTATGAGGTCAACTATGGAGTCGTCCCTAACGTCCAACTCCATCTGGCCCTACCCGTCGGGGCAGTCTTTATCCCTTACGGACCAACGTACTACGGCCTCGGAGACACCGAACTCGGCGCAAAAATCCGCCTCATCAAAGAGACAAAACGCATTCCCGAGGTCGGAATCTTTCCCTTCTTTGAGCTACCCAGCGGCGACGCTTCCAAGACCCTCGGAGTAGGAGGCATGTGGTATCGCATGCCCCTCTGGCTCCAGAAATCCTGGGGCCCCGAAGATCGCCAATGGACCAGCTACGGCGGAGGCGGTGAAGTCGTCGTCTCAGCCGCGGGCTATGGCAACGGCTACAAGGACTTTCCCTTCTCCGGGCTTCTCGTCCAGCGCCAGCTCTCGAAGAAGCTCACCCTCGGCGTGGAACTCTACGGCCATGGCGCGGAAGGCCCCGCCGCCATCAGCACCCGCGCCTCCACCCTGCTCGACCTCGGCGGCATCTATGAGTTCAAGCCCGGCTTCGACCTGCTCTTCGCCGCCGGGCGCAGCATCCACGGCCAGCCCGAAACCTACACCTACCTCGCCCTCTACTGGACCTGGGGCCCAGGCGGCGCGGGCGACGCAGAGCAACCGGCGAGCGGCACAGGCTCCAAAATGCTCTCTGCTCTGACCAAGCTACGGCTGCATTAAGTGGAACAAAAGTGAGTCCTCCATGGAAATCACACTGCGTGAACTTGTAACCAGCATTCACGGAATGCTCTTTGGCGGCTTCTTCCTAATGGCATTGTTCGGCGCCATCGTCCTGCTTCTGGATCGGAGCAATCCAGCCCGGAGCAATCCAGACTCCACCTCCGCGCAACCCGCCTCCCGCTGGCAGACCCTCTATCTCATCGCAATGGTCGCCGCTGGCTGGGCCGCCGTGCTCTCCGGCGCATACGTCATCTATCCGTGGTACCGCGCCGTGGCCCCGGCGGGAGCCGACCTGGCACTCTATCCGCAGCGGCTGCTGATGTCGCATTCCACCACCACCGGCTGGCATAACTTCGGTATGGAGTGGAAGGAGCACGTCGCCTGGATCGCTCCCATGGCCAGCACAATGGTGGCCTGGGTCCTGCTCAAACACCGTGCCGCGTGGAACGCCCACCGCCCAATCCGCACCACCGTCCTCGGATTCGCCGCCGTGGCATTTCTCGCAGCCATGATCGCCGGAGGCTGGGGAGCAATGATCGACAAAAAAGCGCCCGTCCAGGGCGGGCAATCCTTCCAACTCATGGGGAGCACAAAATGACCGAGATCCAGCTCGTCCCGCAGAATCCTGCCAACGGCCCCATTGCAGCAGCAGTTCTCTCCTGTGCAATTGGCTGCTTCCTCCTCGGAGTCCTCGCCGTCGCAGCCGACGGCTCCAAGCATCTCGCCAACGCGCTCAACTTCTACCACCCCACTGGCCCACTCTCCGGTGTCACCACCATCGCCATCGCCCTCTGGCTCGTTCTGCTGGGCTGTCCTCGCCGCACGCTGGAGGAACAAGACCCTCGCCTTCGCCAAGGTCAGCGCCTTCGCCTTCGTCTTCCTTGCGCTCGGCCTGCTGCTCACCTTCCCACCCTTCGGCGACCTGTTCCTCGGCCGATGAAGTCGATGCAGGAATAGTCAACGCATCTTACCGCCACTCTACTTCTTCTCCGATTCCTTCAGCAGCTCCACCAGATAGTCCTTCCACACTGCCGCCTGGGTATGCGTCCCGTGGCCGCGCGTCGCGTCGGAGATGGGAATCAGCACAAACCGCCCGTGCGCGAGCTTTGCAGCAAACTTCTCGGCGATCCCAAGCTCCGGCGGATTGATGTAGTCGTCCGCCGAGTTGATCCACATCACGGGCACCTGGATGCGGTCCAGATGCGCGCTGGGATCATAGTTTCTGCTTGCGTCCCACTGGTAGATCATGTCATTCGCATCGAGCGGGCTCACCCGTTTCGCAAGATAGTCGTCGATGTAATCTTCTGCCGCCTTCTTCGTCGGCGCGATCTTCTGCATGTACAGCGGGGCCGAGCCCATCACCAGTGTCAACTCGGCGGCGGTACGCAGGCCCTCCACTGGCTCTGTCGTGTACTCTCCGCCATGCCACAGCGGATCGTCCTCAATCGCTTTGATCGCCATGTAGCGCATCATGCGGTTGCGTCCTGCAATCGGCACCGGAAGGCACGCCAGCGGCATCAATGCGTCGGCGAAGCCGGGGTAGGTCTCGCCCCACACAAACGACTCCATGCATCCCATGCTCGTCCCCAGGACCAGCCGCAGATGATCGACATGCAGCCCGTCCAGCAGCATCCGGTGCTGGCTCTGCACCATATCGTCGTAGTCATACTTCGGGAAGCGCATGTGCAGGCCGTCCGAAGGCTTGCTGGAGATGCCATGTCCGATGTCGTCCGGCAGAATCAGGAAATAGCGTGTGATATCCAGCGGCTGCCCCAGCCCGAACAATACATCTGAGAACTGCGGCGCCAACAGCGAGGAGGCATTCCCGCCCGTGCCATGCAGCAACAGCACCGCGTTATCGACGTGTCCCGACGAATCGCGGTGCGGCGTTCCCAGTGTCAGATAGTGCAGGCGAAGCTGCTGCAGGCTCTCCCCGCTGCCAAACCGGAAGTTCTCGATTGTGTAGACGCCATCCACCGCCGGCCATGCGGTCCCCGTCTGCGATGCTCCACGATTCTCCATCGTCATCGTGGTCTGCGGGGCTTGCGTCTGGGCGCCCAGAGACCAGACTACGAGGAAAGCCGCGAGCGGCCCCAGCAGCACGCGCCTGAATTCGCCAGCCTTACCGCAAAGCAAGCAAGAGAGCATCTGCATTTCCTCAAGAGTATCGCTGCAATGGCTAAGCCAGAACCGCAGGTTCTTGCGCGCGGCCCCGGCAGCATCCTTCGGCCAGCATCAGTTCGCCAGCGCGGCTTCGATGGCGGCGACAACCGCCGGATCGTCCGGCACAACCTCTGGCGAGAAGCGCGCAATCACCTTGCCTGTGCGGTCGATGAGGAACTTCTCGAAGTTCCACAGAATGCCCGGCTCGGGGTTTGGCGTCGCGCCACTCTTGCCCAAAAATCCTGCCAGCTTCTCCCGGAACGCCTCGCGCGTCGCACCGGTTGCCTTCGGCTCAGCGGCGATCAGCGCCTTGTACAGCGGATCGGTCGCTTCTCCGGTGACGGCAATCTTGGCGAACATGGGAAAGTTCACCCCAAACGTAGCCCGGCAGAATGTAGCAATCTCGTCGTTCGAGCCCGGCTCCTGCCCCGCGAAGTCGTTGGCCGGAAAGCCCAGCACGGCCAGGCCCTTTTCCTTGTACTGCTCATAGAGCTTCTCCAGCGCGTCGTACTGCGGCGTCAGGCCGCACTTGGACGCGACGTTGACCACCAGCAGCACATGGCCGCGATACGCCGCAAGCGTGGTTGGTTCTCCGGTGATGGTATGAACGGGAAGTTCGTAGATGGGCGTAGACATAATTCTCTCCTGAAGGTTCTCGACAATTATAGTTGTGCCGGTTTAATGGCGTTGCAGGCTGCCTCAGAGCGATCCAAGCTAGCCGTTCCGGACAGAGCGTCCTGGAGCATAACTCTCCAATGATGAGATGCGAGTGTGGAAGACCCGATGCAAAAGTATTTTCATGAAATCCGCGTTTGCGGTTGGGTCCTCGGCCGGACGTTCTATTATTAAATTACATGTCCCTAGCCGATTCCCTGTTTGGCAGGCCCTTGGCCACGAGCGAAGAACGCGCCGAACACATTGGCGTATCCGCCGGCATTCCCATCTTCGGCCTCGATGCACTGACTTCGGCGGCGTACGGGCCGGAGACGGCTCTGTCGCTATTGATCCCGCTGGGACTGATGGGCGTTCACTACATCGTCCCCATCATCTCGGCGATCATTCTGCTTCTGGGCATCGTCTTCTTCAGCTATCGCCAGACCATCGCGGCGTACCCAGGCGGCGGCGGCTCCTACACCGTGGCCACGGAAAATCTAGGCACCGGCGCCGGCCTGCTGGCGGCGGCCGCGCTGATGATCGACTACATCCTGACCGCCGCGGTCGGCGTCTCCGCCGGCATCGAGGCCGTCGTCAGCGACCAGCCGTGGCTTCTGCCCCACACGGTCATGCTCTGTCTCATCGTGCTTGCCGTGCTGGCCATCGTCAACATGCGCGGCGTCAAGGACACCGGAGCCGCCTTCATCATCCCCACCTTCCTCTTCGTCGGTACTCTGATGGTCACCATCGCCATCGGCGCGCTTCACGTCTTCAAGTCCGGAGGACATCCTGTGGCTGCGACAGAGATGCCGCATGCGCTGCCTGCAACGGTTGGTTTTCTGAGCCTGTGGCTTCTCATGAAGGCCTTCTCCAACGGTTGCGCCGCCATGACCGGCGTCGAAGCCGTCTCCAATGGAGTGATGGCCTTCCGCGACCCAAGAGCCAAGAATGCACAGCGCACGCTGTCGGTCATCATCGGCATCCTGATCGTTCTCCTCTTCGGCATCTCGTGGCTGGCAAAGAAATACGGCATCATGGCCATGGAGCAGGACATGCCAGGCTACCAGAGTCTGCTCAGCCTCATTGTCATGGCCGTCTTCGGACGAGGCTGGTTCTTCCACTTCACCATGTGGTCCGTCTTCCTTGCACTCTGCCTCAGCGCCAACACAGCCTTCGCCGACTTTCCCCGCCTTACGCGCGCCATCGCCCTCAACGATTTCCTGCCTCACGTCTTCGTCCTGCGCGGACGGCGACTGCTCTTCTCATACGGTATCTACGCCCTCACCTTCATGACGGCCGTCCTTCTCATCGCCTTCCGCGGTCGCGTCGACCAGCTCATCTCGCTTTACGCCATCGGCGCATTCCTCGCCTTCACCCTGTCCCAGGCTGGCATGGTCATCCACTGGAAGAAGCAGGGGAAAGCGCACAAGGGCCACCACTGGCACATGTTCGTCAACGGCACAGGCGCCATCGCAACCGGCATCACCACCATCATCGTGCTGGTCGCCAAGTTCACCTCCGGCGCATGGATCACCGCGCTTCTGGTACCCACGCTGATCGTGCTGATGATGGTCATCAAGAAGCACTACAGGCGGGTCAACGGCGAGGTCGTCGAGATGTATCCGCTCAACCTGACCAACATGCAGCAGCCGCTGGTCGTCATTCCCATGGCGCGCTGGGACCGCATGACCGAGAAGGCCCTGCGTTACGCCCTGCTGCTTTCCAATGAGATCAAGGTCGTCAACGTCATCGGCGCCGACGGCGAGGAGACGCTCGACAACGTCTGGGAGGCGAACGTCCTCAAGCCCATCCGCGATCAAGGCCTGCACGAGCCGGAACTCATCACCCTGCACTCCAATATCCGCCTCATCATCAACCCGCTGATGGACTACATCCTGGAACTCGAGCAGCAGAACCCGGACCGCAAGATCACCGTGCTTCTGCCCGAGCTGGTCGTCCGCCACTGGTGGGAGTACTTCCTGCACAACCAGCGCGTGCAGATGCTCAAGCTGCTTCTCCTGCTCAAAGGAAAACAGCGCATCATCGTCGTCAACATCCCCTGGTACCTGTAGGTTCTTGTCGTCAAGCGTGGACAGCGGCGGTCTTGCGCCAGGTCGGACTCAACTCGCGCAGCCGCGCCACGGCGGCAGGCACCAGCGCCAGCGCGCAGTCCACCTCATCCCCGGTCGTCAACCGGCTCAGCGAAATCCGCAGGCTGGCCCGCGCGCGCGCTACGCTCAGCCCCATCGCCGTCAATACATGCGACGGCTCGGTCGAGCCCGACTGGCACGCCGACCCGCCCGACACCGCAAGCCCCTTCAGGTCGAGCGCGATCACCAGCGCCTCGGCCTCCACATGGTCGAAGAACAGATTGCTTGTGTTCGCCACGCGCGCCACCCCGGAGCCGTTGACGCCCGCCTCCTCGACCTGTGCGAGGATTCCCTGCTCCAGGCGGTCGCGCAACATTGCCAGCGGTTGCTGCTCGCCGTTCGCCAGCCACTCGCGCGCCAACTCCGCGGCTTTGCCCAGGCCGGCGATTCCAGCGACGTTCTCCGTGCCGGGCCTTCGTCCGCGCTCGTGGTTGCCGCCGAAGAAGATCGGTCGCAGCCGCACGTTGCGCCGCACAAACAGCGCGCCCACGCCCTGTGGCGCATACATCTTGTGCCCGGAGATGCTCAGCAGATCGCAACCCAGGGCCTTCACATCGATCGCCAGCTTGCCTGCCGCCTGCACCGCGTCGGCGTGGAAGAGCGCGCCGGCCGCGTGGGTCAGGTCCGCAAGCTCCCGCACCGGCTGGATCACGCCCGTCTCGTTGTTGGCCAGCATCACGCTCACCAACCGCGTGTTGGGCCGCAGAGCGGCCTCAAGCGCGCTTGGCTCGACCACTCCTTGCGGTGTGGCGGGCAGGAAGCTGACCTCGACGCCGCGCCCAGCCAGCGCCTCGGCTGCCTGCATCACAGCCGAGTGCTCCATGCTGCTCGTAATCAGATGGTCGCCCGGCGCGAGAGTTCCAAACAGAGCCAGGTTGTCGCTCTCCGTGCCGCCCGACGTAAAGACCACCTCCGCAGCGCGGCAGCCCAGCAGTCCGGCCACCGACTCGCGCGCCCGTTCCACCGCGGCGCGCGCCCGCTGTCCCTGCTGGTGGATGGAGCTGGCGTTGCCGAACGCCTCCGTCCAGAATGGACGCATCGCCTCCACCACCTCGGGCAGCACAGGCGTTGTGGCGTTGGCGTCCATATAAATTCGCCGCACACCTGAAGTTTACTTGGCGGTCTCGCCTTCTGACCAGCACGGAGCGGCCCGGCCAGCGAAAGCAGGCCCAGGATGGTGCCGCATTCCCTCGCAAGCGCTCTAGAATGCGATCTCGGGCGGCCGCGGCGGGGCCTTCAGCAGAAACGTGAATGAGAATCCGCCAACGTCATCGTGGTCGCGCAGGCTTCTGCTGTAGAACCCGGACATTGTAACGTGACGGTTCAGCGGGATGTCCAGCGACGCGAGAAAGCCGTTGTCCTCGGCAGGATCCGTGTTGGTCGCGGTCGTCACCTTCTTCTTGCCCTTGCCGGTGGTCGAGTACACCAGGTTCTTGTCAAGCGGCAGCTCCTCGTACACATCCGCCGCGAAGCTCATCCGTAGCGGCAGATTGACCGCCGTCCCGGCCTGGAAGTGCGCCATCGGTCCCACCGCGACATAGCTCTTTAGAACGCGCTGGTTCACCAGGGCGCTGGTGTCGCCGAACCCGAACTCGATGTCGGGCGTGAACAGGTCGAAGTTCCTCTCGAAGTGGTTGTTGATGTTGTAGGTGACCTGCCCCGCGCCCAGGCCGTAATCCGTATTGCCCGAAGGCAGGCCCAGCGAGACGGTCCCGTTGTAGTCGACCGTCAACGCGTTCGCATCGCCGTGGAAGGAGAGCGACGTGTCCCCGAAGGCCCCTTTCTTTGGAGAGTAGACATAGACCGGCTTGGTCTTGGTGCCGACGTTTGCGTCGATGTTGATGTACATGTACACCGGAACGCCCGCGTCCACGCTGATGTACCGGTTCAACCGGTAGGCGACGTTGGGAGTCAGCAGCGAAGACCATCCACTGCTTGAATCATGCTGCGAAGTCGTGCCCATCGAAGCATTGAATCCCTTCACCACGGGGATGATGCCCGCTGGCCCGCTGTCGTTGGTCATCGCAGCGGCGCTGAGGCCGCCCAATTCGTTCAGATCGCTTGCCTCGGCCACCTGCGGCTGGGTCGCCTGTGCACGGCCTGAAGGAACGACGGCTACAAAAAAACTGAGGGCTGCTGAGATAAAGAGACCGGCGAAGAGTGCTGACAGCAGACTGCGACCGATCCGTGAGATGGACAAGCGGACACTCCTCTGAGAAACACAATAAAATCTATACGAACGCGACCGGCGGGTCATCCCCTTACAGCAGGGCGGGAGTACCGGGAGGGCGACGCAGCAGACAACGCGCATCCGCGGGAGAGATGTCCCACGGGCGAGCGTCCAACGCCACGCAAACGCGGCCTAGCGCTTCTCTATCAGAGTATAGGGCTGCGGATAGGGCGGGCCGATGTAGTCCGCGCGCGGACGGATCAGCCGGTTGTCGTCGAGCTGCTCGATCACATGCGCGGTCCAGCCGGCGATGCGGCTGATGGCGAAGATCGGCGTGAACAGATCGATCTCCACCCCCAGCGTGGTGTAGGTCGAAGCCGAATAGAAATCCACGTTGGCGTTCAGCTTCTTCTCCGCGTTCACATACAGCTCGATCTTGCGCGACATGTCGAACCACTTCGGCTTTCCGGCCGCCTTGCCCAAGTCCTCCGACATTCGCCGCAGGTGGGTCGCGCGCGGGTCTTCGGTGGTGTACACCCGGTGGCCGAAGCCGGAGATCTTCTTCTTCTCCGCGAACATCTGTTTCACGTACTCCACTGGGTCGGCACCCGTCTCGTCGATAGCATTCAGTATCTTCATCGTCTCAGCGTTTGCGCCGCCATGCAGCGGGCCCTTCAGCGCACCGATCGCGCCAACGATCGCAGAGTGGATGTCGGAGAGCGTCGACGCAATCACGCGCGCCGCAAACGTGCTCGCATTCAGCTCGTGGTCGGCCTGCAGGATCAGCGCGACGTCCAGCGCGCGGGTCGCCGTCTCCGTCGGGTTCACCCCGTTCAACATGCGCAGAAAGTTGGCCGAGTGCGACAGCGAGCGGTCCGGATCGACGATCGGCCTGCCCTTGCGGATGCGGTCGAAGATGGCCACGATCATCGCGATCTGCGAGGTCATCCGGTAGCTCTTGCGCACGTTGCTCTCATGCGACGAGTCCTTCTCGTCCGGGTCGTAGAGAGACAGCAAGCTCACCGCCGTGCGCAACACCTCCATCGGCGTGGACTCGTGGGGAACGCTGCGCAGGAAGTCGTAGATGCGCCAGTTCATCGTGCGCGCGGCGGCCAGCTCCTTGCGGAACTCGGCAAGCTGTGATGCCGTCGGAAGCACGCCGAACCACAGCAGATAGGTCGTCTCCTCGAAGTTCGAGTGCTCGGCCAACTGGTGGATGTCGATACCGCGATAGGAAAGTACGCCCGCGTCTCCGTCGATCCAGCAGATCGACGACTTCGTGGCAATGATGCCTTCAAGACCCTTCAACGGGAGTACTGCGGACATAGGCGCACCTTCGCAAAATGGAGTGGAGTATCAGTATGGTTATATCGCAGCGGCGAAACGCTTGTCACGAAATCGGTAAGGCCATACGCCACCGCCCGTCAGGCCCGCCGCAGGACGCGCACCCTGTACCGGCTTGCGAAGATAGATGCCTTCCTGCCTCTTTTCTCCCTGTGCCTCGGACGGTGCCGTTACGTGAGCTATAGTTTCTTTAGGGCCTTGCGCATCCGCGGTGCGATTTTTCTGTACAACCTTCGGCATTACCCCAGCGTCAAATAGACAGGAGCAACGATCAAAATAGGAAGCAACAGCGAGAGGGAAACAGTCATGAGTGATTCAGAACCAGTAGTGGTAGCCGAGCGATCCACCTCGGGAGCATTCATCACAGCGATCATCGTTGCCTTTCTGGTAGGGATTGGCGCGCTGGGTTGGTGCTACGCCCTGCAAAACCGCATCACCGCAACCGAGCAGAGTCTCACCGCCGCCGCCGACAAGAAGAACGTGGATCTCGCAGACCGCCTGGACGCCACCAACGCCCGTCTGCGCGCCACCGCCGATACCCTCGGCCAGAACGTCGGTGCCACCCAGAAGCAGATTGACGCGCGAACTGCGGTCATCATCGCGGCGCAAAAGTCTCAGAACGCAGAGACCGCAAAACTGGCGCAGCAGCAGCAGGTCTCCGAGCAGCAGATCGGCGCCGTCTCCAGCGACGTGGCCAGCGTCAAGACCGATGTCGGCGGCGTCAAGACCGACGTCGCCACCACGCAAAGCGATCTCGCCGCCACCAAGTCCCAGATGCAGAGCATGATGGGCGACGAGGGCAAGATGAGCGGCCTGATCGCCACCAACCACGATCAGCTCGAAGTGCTGAAGCACAAGGGCGACCGCAACTACGTCGAGTTCACGTTGCAGAAGGGCGCGCAGCCGACACTGCTCTCCCCCGTCAAGCTGAAACTCGAGAAGGTGGACAACAAGCACGCGCGCTTCAGCCTCATCGTCAGTTCCGACGATCGCAACATCGAGAAGAAGGACAAGACCATCGACGAGCCGGTGCAGTTCTACAGCGGCAAGGATCCCGCCCTCTTCGAGATCGTCGTCAACAGCATCGACAAGAACAAGGTCTCCGGCTATCTCTCCATGCCCAAGATCGCTCAATAGACAACGCCGGTGCGGCCTTCGCAGCACAGGCAACGCACCAACGCAGAACGGGGGACGCTTATCGCGTCCCCCGTTCTGCGTTTGCCTTGGGTTGGATTACTTCTTCTTGGCGGCTTTCTTGGCTGCCTTCTTGACGACTTTCTTGGCTGCTTTCTTGGTTGCCATTTGTCTATTCTCCCTATTGATAAGACAACGATGCTGCAAGACATTAACATGCAGCTAACGAATGTATAGTTTTGATGAAATTCAGTGTCAAGAAAAATCGTTACTTTCGCGAATTTTTTTTACATCGGGAAACCACCTGGATGCGCTCACTCGATTACGAATGGCGCGCAATGAATCTCTCCGACACTCAGAAACATCGCGATTCATCGCCCTCGACCCCATCGCTTGCGCGCAAAACGCATCCCTCCGCGCCATCTCCACGCTCGCTCGCGATGCCGAACCCTCCTGCATATGAAATACTCGTAGCCCGTGAGATTGTTGGGCAAAGCCGCTGCTGGAGCGGATGAACTCAACTCTCATTCGTCGGGCTACTGCATTGCAAGGTCGTTTAGAACAAATGCATATGATGAACTCTCGATCTCCCGCTCTCATCGCTTGTCTCCTTCTCGCCGCATCGTTTCTTGCCGCGCAAGTAACGTCCCTTCATGCACAAGATGGGCTTGCACAGGCGTCGGTCCGCTGGATCTCCAGCACGGAATCTGCCCCGTGGAAGCAGATGACTGTTGAACCAGCCTTGTCGTCCGCGCAGATTTCCACCATGCAGACCTCCGCCTCACCCGTCATTCAGGTGGACGAGCATACTGTCTACCAGACCATCGACGGCTTCGGCAGTTGCTTCAACGACCTCGGATGGCAGGCCCTTCAGTCTCTGTATCCAGCCGCCCGCGAACAAGCCCTACAGTCGCTCTTCGCTCCCAGCGGAGCCAACTTCACCCTGGGCCGCGCACCGATGGGCGCCAACGACTTCGCCCTCGGGTGGTACTCCTACGACGAGACCGCGGGCGACTACGCGCTCAAGGACTTCACCATGGACCACGACCGCCAGACGCTGCTCCCCTTCATCCACGCGGCGATGCGCTACCAGCCGAAGCTTGCCATCTGGGCCGTCCCCTGGTCGCCGCCCACCTGGATGAAGACCAACGGAGCCTACAAGGGTGGCGAGATGAAGAGCGATCCGCAGATCCTCGCCAGCTACGCCCTCTACTTCTCGAAGTACATTCAGACCTACCGCGCCGAGGGCATCAACCTCTACGCCGTCATGCCGCAGAACGAGCCGCGCTACAACAACAACGTCTACCCGCAGGCCGTTTGGTCCGGTGCGCTGATGAACCTCTTCCTGCGCGACTACCTCGTCCCGCGTCTCCAGCAGGACAAGCTCTCCATCGAGATATGGCAGGGCACCATCGTCAACGAGAAGCTCGCCGACTTTATCCTTCCCGTCCTCGACGATCCGAAGACTGCCCTGTCGATCTCCGGCGTAGCCTATCAGTACGGGGGTCAGCAGGCACTCGCCGCCACGCACGAGCGCTATCCCACGAAGAAGCTCATGCAGTCGGAGACCGAGTGCTACAACGGCGACAACCTCTGGCAGCAGGGGCTCGTCACCTTCCGCAAGATCATCGATGACACCAGCCACTTCGCGGGCAGCTACTTCTACTGGAACACCGCGCTCAACGACGAGGAGACGAGCTCGTGGGGCTGGCGCCAGAACAGCCTGCTCACCGTCGACCGCAAGACGAAGCAGGTGCGCTATAACCCCGAGTTCTACTCCATGAAGCACTTCTCCGCGAGCGTTCTTCCCGGCGCAAAGCGCATCGCCGTCAGCGGTGGCCCATTCCAGCAGATCGTCGCCTTCTCCAACCCCAATGGCAGCCAGATCCTCGAATTTGAGAACGACTCCGATCAACTGCTGGACGCAACCCTCCAGACCGGCGGCAAGCTCTATCGCCTGCACGTCCCAGCAAAATCCATGAACACCGTCACACTGAGCGCGCAGAGCTTTACGCGCCGTTGAATTCGACTGAGTGCGGTATTCTTACCCGATGAGAAAAACTCTCTTCCGGCTAGTTGCCTCCCTGTCGTTGGCGTTATCGCTGTGCGTGTCATCGACCTGCCATGCTGCCGCTCCCGCATCTCCCGCGTCGACGCCATACCGCTTCCAGAACGTCACCTTCATCGCAGGCGGGTTCATCACCGGCTTTGTGGCGCATCCATCCGAGCGCGGTCTCTACTACGTCAGGACAGACATCGGCGGCGCGTATCGATGGGACAGCGCCGCCAAGTGCTGGTTCCCGCTGCAGGACTGGCTGCCATTCTCCGACCGCAATCTGCTCGGCGCGGAAAGTATTGCCATCGACCCAACGGACGCAAAGAAGCTTTACCTCGCCGCCGGCACGTACACCAACAACGGCACGCCCAACGGAGCGATCCTGCGCTCGGACGATCAGGGGCGGCACTTCACCATCGCGCGCGTACCGTTTAAGATGGGCGGCAACGAGGATGGCCGCTTCGCAGGCGAGCGGCTACAGGTTGACCCGAACCATCCGCAAACATTGCTGATGGCCACGCGCCTCGCAGGACTGTGGCGTTCCGACGACAGCGGACTGACCTGGGCGCGCGTCGATCAGTTTCCGCCTGCTCCTAGCAACCGGATCGGACTGACGTTTGTCGCGTTCGACAGATCAAGCGGCCACGCAGGGCAGCCCACACCCGTCATCTATATAGGCGTCGATGATCCGGTCAACAATCTGCTGCGCTCCGAGGATGCAGGCAAGACATGGAAGCCGGTCTCCGGCTCGCCGCAAGGACTCTTTCCCAATCACGGCGTCTTCAGCTCCGACGGAACGATGTACCTGAGCTTCACCGATCGACCCGGTCCCAACGGCACCGGCGATGGAGCGGTGTGGGCGTTCTCGCCCGCTGCAAACACCTGGAGAAACATCACGCCGCAGCGGTCCGGCAGCGGCGGCGAACAGAAGGACCACGCCAACGACGCCAAGGCCGCGCAGGACGCGCAGGGCTTCGGATACGGCATCGTCGCGGTTGACCCGCGCCATCCGCAGACGTTGCTTGCGTCCACCATCGACCGCTGGCATCCCGGCGACACCATCTTCCGTTCGGCGGATGGCGGTGCGCACTGGCAGTCGCTGAAGGAAGGCGCAACCCGCGACGCGAGCCTTGCGCCCTGGACCGATCATGTCGCCGGAGCACCCTTCGGACATTGGATTGGCGCGGTGACGATCGATCCATTCGATTCGGCCCATGTTCTCTATGGCACGGGCGAGACCATCTGGGAGTCGCATGATGTCAACGGCGGCGCATCCACTCACTGGACGGTCGGCGCGCTCGGTCTGGAAGAGACTGCGGACATTATGTTGCTGAGCCCGTTGTTGCCCACTGCGGCAGGGCCGCACCTCTTCACCGGCCTCGGAGACATCGGCTGCTTCCGCAACGACGATCTCACCCGCTCGCCCGCGGGTGGCGCAATGAAGAATCCCGAACTATCCAACTGCGACACGATTGCGCTGGCGGCGCAGCGGCCCAACGAGATGGTGCGCGTGGGCCGTTCGTGGAACCCAGGGCCGCACGGAGCGGTCTCGCACGATGGCGGCGTGCATTGGACGCCGTTTGCCACCGAGCCCGTGCATGGCGACCAGGGCGGCGACGCGGCAATCTCCGCCGACGGCTCGCTGCTTCTGTGGGCGGTGCGCGGAGGTCCGCTGCAACTGAGCAAAGATAGCGGCACAAGTTGGCAGTCGCTCTCGCTTCAGGCTGGCGGACGCGGCGGGCTACAGGTGCTGGCCGACCCCACCAGCGCAAAATCCTTCTGGGTCTACGACTCCGCGGGCGGCGTTGTGTCTTCGTTGAACAGCGACGGAGTGGCGTCGGTTATAACTCAGACCGCGCCCAAGGGAGGCAGGCTGCGCATTTCCGCGAACGCGCCAGATGTGCTCTGGATTGGCAACTCGTCCGGCCTCTGGCGATCGCCCGACCGCGGCATCGAGTTTCGTCAACTAACCACAGTTGCGGCAACGTACGCGGTCGGCTTCGGCAAGGCCGCGCCAGACGCGGCAGCACCGGCAATCTATCTGGCGGGTGCGATCGCAGGCACTCCCGAAGCAGCGATGCCCGCCGCGGACCAGGGGCGCGGCGGCGGCATCTACCGCTCGCTGGACGACGGAGCCACCTGGCAGCGCATCGACGACCCCGAGCACAGGTTCGCCTGGATCGAGCAGATCACCGGCGACCCGCGCGTCTTCGGCAGGGTGTACATGGGCACCAACGGACGAGGCGTGCTCTGGGGAGACCCGGCGAAGTAGGTCGGTTCCGCAGTAATTGCGAAGGTGCAAGTGATTGAAAATATGGTAGGCAGGAGGGACTCGAACTCCTGACCTCTACCGTGTCAAATGAGTAAAATCTATATTTTCAACAACTTACATATATCCAAATGGACGCAAAACAGCGGGAAACAACCCGTCGAAATGCTTATTGGACCCGGATTGGATCCACGGTTGGACCCACGAAAAGCACTGGAGAGCGCGACCATCAACGCGGCACGAACGGCACTCCAGCGTTTCACACTTGGTCAATCTGTCAGAACGGTAACGGCATAGATGAGCCATACACATTTTTGCGACATCGCTGAGTGGGTATTTACACCCCATGTAAACCGCTCTTATTACAATGCACCTCTGCTCAACACCGCAGCATTGTTCTATATTGCCTGCGTCCTTGCCGCAAACGCCCAGTGATTTCCTAGACAGAAGTTGACAATGGAACAGCACAGAATCGCGATCGTGTTCGCGACGAGCAGGGGGATGCGCGCCTCATGGACCAGAATTCGCATCAGTAGAAGATTCCCCAGCATGGAGACCAGACCATTGGAAAGATGAAACCGCAGGAGTTGAGTGACAGTGCGGAGTGGTCGCGGCGATCGCGCCACATGTAGTGCAGGTGCCATACAAAATTGTGTACGAGCGCAAGCTCAATGGCAGCAGCCGTGGCATAGAGATGGTGCGCCGCCGAAACCGGTTGAAGAGAGCGAGCGCTGCAAGCTGCATCACCATCCCCATATCCCCAACCAGATTGAACTTACCCCAGCGGATGATGGGGTTCATGGCAGGGGCTCCTACAGGTAGAGTTCTGCCGTGTGGCGCAGTGTCACGCTTATTGCCATCGCAGACATGCAGACCGCTGCGACGATCCCTCCCAGATCGAAGAGCAGCATCCTGTGCCCGAACAACGTCGCATACGGACTGCGTAGCGCTGCCAAGTTGCCGACAATCAGCAGAATGCGAATCTGCGAAACCGCTCTCATGAACTCCGCGAGTCGATGCAGATGGTGTATGAGACTGGTTCTAGCGCTCGATCTTCCGGATGAACAGCCAAAGTCCAGCCAGCATGATGGCAATGGCGATGAGGCAAATCCCGAGTCCGATACGACGCTGGTTGCGCTCAACCATCGCGTCCTTGCCGGCCTGCTCATCCTTGGCGGCGATCTTGAGGCCCGCCTGGACATCCTGGTCCACCAAGGACGCCTGGTAGGTATGGATGGTAACGCGCGCTTTGATCAACTGGTCCCTGGCCTGGCTCTGTGCCAGCCGGGCCTCGCTCACATCCATGCCGGAAGCCTCGGCGACAGAAAGCGTTTGATCGGCCTGCGTAATGGCGCCGTCCAGTTGCATCAAGCCACTCTGAATTTTTACCCTTGCTTGATCACACCTGTCACCGGGTTGATGACACCGCATGCAGACGCCTTGCGGACCGGTGCCAAGCATGGCGTCCGATGGCTGGTGAATGCCGTGATTGGAGTGACAGACAACGCATCCGGGCAGGCCTAAGGCATCAAAGGCTGCTTTGTGCGAACTCTTTTCGTACATCTGGGCCTGGAAGACGTGGCAGTTGGCGCAAACATTCTGCACCTTGTCCACACCCGGCGGCACCGCGCCATGGTTTCCGTGGCAGGTAGTGCAGGTGGGCGCGCTCAGATCGCCATTCACCATCAGCGCCTGATAATGCACGCTGGTTTTGTAGTTCGTGAACTGATCGGTAGGAATGCCGTATGGCTTCATGTATGCCGCGTCGGAATGGCAGCGCGAACATGTAGTCGCGATGTTGACGGGGTTGACGGTGGAACGCGGATCGCTGGGCGGCCTTATATCGTGGACGCTATGGCAGTCGACGCATACGGCAACTTTGCCGTCTCCCGCGGCCAGGCGCTTGCCATGCATGCTGGTGTGATACTGATCCAACTGGTCGGTGCGAAGGCCGGGATCGTACTGCTTCATGTACGTCGGATTGGAATGACAGCTCGCGCATAACTGCGGCACCTGCTTGCGATCGATCTTGCCCTTGAACCCGGCCTTGGCACCCATGGATACGGTCGGGTCGTAGCTGCTTGCGTCGCCTCCATGGCAACTGGTGCAAGTCAAGCCCTTTTGTGCGTGGATGTCCTGACTGAACTTCTCCTGCGTAACGCCCAGAGGGTCCGGCATAGCGGAGTGACAATCCAGGCAGGAGTTGGTGGTTTGCCCATAACCCAGGCATGCTCCGAGCACGATGACCCCGGCCAGCCCGACAGTACGGGCTGCGCGCAACAGCCGGAACTTATTTCGCAAGAAATCCATATACACTCATACCCGCCACATACATAAGAGCAAAGATTGCCAGCCCGGTGATCCACCTCTTTGGGCGTGAGGGCGGCTCGCTATCGAAAAATGGAAGCAGAAGCCACAACAAACCGACCAAGCCGCAACCAAGTACACCCAAAACCTCGCCGTCGACGAACCACACTTTGGAGGGAATGACTTTGAGCGTCTGGAACATGAAGAGGAAGTACCACTCGGGCTTGATGCCGGCCGGCGCTGAGCCAAACGGATCTGCTTTGACGCCCAGGTTCCAGGGAAAGATCGCCGCCAGAGCGCCCAGCACGCCAACCGCAACGTACCAGGCCATCATCTCCCGCAGCATGAAGTTGGGAAAGAACTTCATCTCACGCCTTGCCGAGGGATTTTCTACCCACTCCGCTTCGATTTTTGGCGGAACGCTCATGCCGAGACGCTGCACCAGGAAAAGGTGGATCGAGATCAGAACCACAACCAGCCCCGGCAGAACAGCGACATGGAAGCCGAAGAACCGGATCAGCGTAGCGCCAGTCACCTGTGGGCCGCCACGCAGAAAGATCATCATGGGTTGGCCGACAATCGGGACCTGTCCCACCATGGCGGTTCCGACCTTGGTGGCGAAGAACGCCAGCGTGTTCCACGGCAGCAGATACCCGCTGAAGCCGAATCCCATGACAAGGAACAGTAGGAGCATGCCGCTGACCCAGGTGAGTTCTCTGGGTTTGCGGTACGCCTTCAGGAACAACACGCTGAACATGTGCGCAAATGCGGTAAGGATCATCAGGTTGGCCGACCATGAATGGATGGAACGGATCAACCAGCCATAACGCACCTTGGTCATGATGTACTGCACGCTCTCGAAGGCCTCATTAGCCCCGGCGTTGTAATACAACAG
>PLOT01000235.1:19172-22447 GCA_003142215.1 Granulicella sp.
TCGCCGCGCAGGTGGACATCATAGGCTGTAAGTGGTTTTGGCGGCGGCCCTGAGATGTTCCGGCCATCAATGCCGTAGATGCCGTTGTGGCAGGGACACCACACCTGGTGCAGATCGCCGCGATACTGCACGGTGCAGCCCAGGTGGGTGCAGGTGGCGGAGAGCGCTTGATAGGTGCCGTCGCTGGTCAGAATGAGCAGCCCTGGGCTACTGCCAAATCGGAAGATTGCCCCGGAGTTCGGCTTCAGGTCCCCGACCTTGCCGGCTACCACTTCGTTCACGCCAAGGTCTGCGACGGGTGGAGGCACCATATAGCGAAGTATGGGATAGAGGAAGGAAGCAAAGGTGGCAAGAATGCCGCCGCCAAGGAAGTATTCAATCGCGCGGCGACGCGTCGATCCCGCTACTATGTTCTGCTCGCCGCTCATGCAATACACCTCCACCGCAACAATCTCTTACAAGCAGGATCGTCTGTCGTACAGACCACTATCCCGCCGTGGGCAAGCATAAGACGCTTGCGCCGCAACTACATCGCTCGCAGCAAACGTCCCACGGTTAATCATCTAGATTGTTTGACTTCTAGTCTGTGATCTAGGTCACAGACTAGAAGGTTTGAAAAGACTGCCTTTTGCAGTTCGAGTTGGATCGGGTCGCCTAAAAGCAAGCAATTCTATCGCAGGGAAGGCGGACGCGCTCCTTTGCGCGACGCCGATGAAACGCGAGGGACAGAAAGGATTGAAGTCAATTCCTCCCAGACTTGCCACTCTGACTCATATCCCATTGCGCTTCGCTGAATGCTTGTTCTTCTTGAAGACTACTTCTGCAATGTGCGTATATACGCCACGACTGATTTGATCTGATCGTCGGTAATCTTGCCTGCATACGAGGGCATCTTGCCGTTCTTCCCATTCTTTACAACCGCGATCAGTTCAGCGTCCGAGGCCTTGACGACCGCCGGATCCTTGAAGGATGGGGCCTTCATGGCCTTGCCGGCCGGGGTGGCGGCCAGGCCGTCCGCGCCGTGGCACATGGCGCACTTCGCTTTGTAGGTGTCCGCCCCGGAGTTCTGAGCAAACGCCGGTGTGACGATGGATGCTGCAAGGCAGCAGATTGTCGCAAATCTCAGCTTCAATTTCACCGAATTACTCCTTTGTGCCGTGGCTTTCGTCCTCCTGCCCGGCTACAACACTATACATGGAATCTCCTTTTTCGGCCCCGGTTCGCCCGGATTATTCCGCTCTTCAGCGGTATGGGAAGACCAACGCCGCAATTCCGGTCGCAAAACAGAGCGAATCCGCGCTGTCCTGGACTCAACCGCATAATCGAGATCGTTCCACGGCAATTTCTGCGACACTTATTGCTCCTCAACTGATGTGCTGGAAAAACGGGGTTTTGAGTAAGTTCGTCTTCGGAGCGGAATGAGGTTGCCAGTGTAGGGCGTTGCCCCCTGATTCGAGACCCCGGGCAGGGCTTCACATCCCTCCCCTTAGAAGCTGTCTAAAAACTATGAGGCTCGACCTCAGTGGCGCAACAGGCAAGCGTGAAGCACAGACCAATGGTGCGGCACTTTTTGTTGTGAAGTCTGCGGGAAAGAAGAAAGCGAAGGCCGCGTAAAGGCGATTGAACCTTTATGGACCCACGCTTTTCTTATTGGACCCAGATTTGGTCTGCAAGTTATTGAAAAAATGGTAGGCACGAGGAGACTCGAACTCCTGACCTCTACCGTGTCAAGGTAGCGCTCTAACCAACTGAGCTACGCGCCTCTAGTGCGTCTTTGTAGTGTAAATGGAACCCGTCGACAAGGGCAAACGCAGAGGGTGCCCGCTGCGTGGCCGCTTTGCACTGCCTGCACTGTCCATCGCATCTTCACAGGCAATATTGAGCAGAGTGAAAGAGCCTGCGTTGTCTTCCGCCGAAGAAAACCGCATTGCACAAACATTGCTCCACCGCAACAACCCTCAAAATGAACTACGATAGACGTGCCTCTAAACGATGAATTTTCTGCGTCAGTTCCGCGCCGCTCCCAACCTGCTCACGCTGCTGCGTCTGTTCATCATCCCGTTTCTGGTGCTCGCCATCCTGGATGGGAGGCACGGACTGGCCTTCGCGCTCTTCGTTCTGGCCGGCTTCAGCGACGGCCTGGATGGGTTGGCGGCGCGGTTGACCAAGCAGTACACGAAGCTCGGACTCTACCTCGATCCCATCGCCGACAAGCTGCTGCTGAGCACGCTGTTCGTGGTGCTGACCCACATGAACCTGGTGCCTCGCTACGTCACCGTGCTGGTCTTCAGCCGCGACCTGGGGATACTGCTGGTGGCGACCTTGCTGTTTGCCACCGGAACGCTGCGCGACTTCCGCCCCAGCCTGCTGGGCAAGTTCAACACGTTGGTGCAGATCTTAGGCTTGACCGTGGTGCTGATCGAGCAGGTGTGGCCCTCAGTGGACGGGCGGCTGCTGCGCGTGGGGCTGCTGCGATCGATTGCCTGGCTGGCTCCCATCTCCGCTGCGCAGTATGCGTGGATCGTGGTGCAAAGAGTGAGCACACCCGAGCCACAAGCCGCGAAGCAAGCCGCAGAGATGAGATGAGTCGCTAGTCCTGGCTGTCGGCGGGCGGGGCTTCTTCGACTTCGTTGAGGATGTCGGCGAACTCGGCCGAATCGAAGACCTCGCCGCAGATCTGGCACACAACAAACTCGGCGTCCTCCTCGCGGGCGACGACACGGACCTTGGGATGTTTGCACGATGCAGGCATAAGGGGAAGAAGCTACGGGTTGATAAAAAGTTTGCCTTTGCCCAAACCACTTGTCAATCCTGAATTCTAAACTCTGTCCCTCCCACGATAGAATCGCGCCTCTTTCCCGCAGGGCGAACGCATGAATTGTCAGATATTCCGCGGGGTCTCTGGCGCTTCGGAGTTCGTGATTCATGCGGACGAGTTTGTTCATGGATAGAGGGTTGATCTGTCTGGCGAACGAGGTTGCCGTTTGTACGCCGTTTGGTCGCTGTTTGTTCTCCCCCTCCCCCTGCCATCCCCCCTTGGCGGGGATTGGTGCGTAAGTGGATTGTTATGTGGCTGCCACAGGGAAAGCATACATAATAAATGATTTATGGGTAAGCAACTTGGAATCAATCGGTTGCGCGGGCTGCGGTTGGCCAAAAGATTGATTGCATGGAGGTTGCGGATAAAATATTCAGGACATAAGGGTTATGGGTGAAAAAGAGGATTTTGCGCGGGGTGGTTTCGGCAAAAGGTTGATTCTATGCGAGTTGCTGGT
>PLOT01000192.1 GCA_003142215.1 Granulicella sp.
AGGCGCTGGCCAAGGAGATGCGCATCCCCGTGCTCGCCCTCAGCCAGCTCTCACGCGGCAGCGAGCAGCGCGCCGGCGACAAGAAGCCCCTGCTCAGCGATCTGCGCGAGTCGGGCTCCATCGAGCAGGACGCCGACGTGGTCGCCTTCATCCACCGCGAGGAGTACTACGACCGCGACAACGAGGACGTCAAAGGCCAGGCCGAGATCATCGTCGCCAAGCAGCGTAACGGCCCCACCGGTAGCATCAAGCTGGCCTTCCGCGCCGACTACACCCGCTTCGAGAACCTGGCGGAAGTTGAACCGAGTGGCTACTGAGGCTAGCATGGACGCGAGACGGCAGTGACTATTCCGATTTCGATGACAAGCTGGATTGAGATCTCCGAAGAGCGGCTGGCGGCAAACTACCGCGCCATCGCGCAGGCTGCCGGAGCGCAGACCGCGGTGCTGGCGGTGGTTAAGGCGAATGCTTACGGCCACGGGGTTGAGTTCTGCTCCACCGTTCTGGCCCGCGCCGGAGCACCGTGGCTTGGTGTGGCGAGCGCCTCTGAGGGAGCGCGTGCGCGGAGCGCGCTCGGCGAAGCTGGCATCGCGCGCAAGGACCAGCCCGCAATCCTGGTGATGTGCGGCTTTCTCCAGCAGGACGTGGAGGCCATCGCCGAGCACGCGCTGACCCCGGTCGTCTGGACCCCGGAGCAGGTGGGCTGGTTGGAAGGCACTGGTCTCGCCGTCCACGTCGAGGTGGACACCGGAATGGCGCGCCAGGGAGTTCACCCCGGCGACGAACTGGACGATCTGCTCGACGAGCTGACCGCCTCGGGCCTCACGCTCGATGGCATCTTCACCCACTTCTGNNCCTCGCGCCCAAGTGGGTCCACGCGGGCAGCAGCTCGTCGGTGGACAATCCCGCGCAGTCTTCGCCTTGGCTGGTCAATCTGGCGAACTCCGTCGACGCCCGTGCAATGGTTCGCTGCGGCATCGCACTCTACGGCTATTGTTCGCCGATTACAGGCGCGGACGCCGCCTCCGTACCCTCGAAGCTGCGCCCCGCGCTTCGTCCCGTCATGACTTGGAAGACGCGCGTCCTCTCTCTGCGCGATCTGGCCGCCGGAGAAACCGTGGGCTACAACGCCACCTTCACCGCGCCAGCCCCCATGCGCCTCGCCATGCTGCCCGTGGGCTATGCCGACGGCCTCCGCCGCCAGCTCTCCGGCTCAGATGCCCGCCCCGGCGGTTGGGTCATCCTGCACAGCCGCGACGGATCAGCCCAGCGCGCTCCAATCGCAGGCCGCGTCACCATGAACCTCACCATGGTCGATGTCACCGCCATCCCCGGCGTCCATATCGGCGACGAGGTCGTCGTTCTCGGCGATGGCATCACCGCCGACGACCACGCCCGCCTCGCCGCAACCATCCCCTACGAGATCCTCTGCGCCGTCCGCGCTGGGTAAGTGGCTTGGCGGACGATTGAGTTTGGCCGCACTCCGCGCAGGCACTTTTCTGGAGATCACACCACCACAAGAGATATGGTCTCGCACGCAAAAAGGCCCGCCGGGCTGCAGCGGGCCTTGGTTTGCGATGAAATGGTCTTTAGCGTCCGCGACCGCCGCGTCCGCCTCCGCCAGCACGTCCGCCTCCCTGGTATCCGCCACTATGTTCATTCCCCGCGTCGTGTCCGGCATTCCCTACATTGCCTCGGCCGTCGCGCGCTTCGTTTGCGTGAAAATGGTTGAATGCCGCCTCGCCGCGGTTCGGCATCGGTCCAGCGTAACCATGCTGGGGATCGTAACGGTTGTCGACGTGGCCGTAAAAGCCGCGAGGACCATGAAACCATGGACCGGCTCCGATGAACAACCCGCCAACAAACCAGTCCGGGCCATAGTAGCTGTAGGGCGCGCAGTTATACGGCGCGTAGTCGAAGTACCCGTAGGGGCACACAGGCGCCACTCCAATGCTGATTCCGATCTGGGCAGGTGCCACGGATCCAGCGCTGAGTAGCGCAGCAGCGATCACTGCAATAGCGAGAGATTTAAAGTAGGTCATGGATTCTCCTTGTTCCTGACCGTTAGAAGCCGCAAAGTGTGCCGCAGGTTGTATCGGCGATTTGCTTCGACGTGGGGCTGGCCGTTAACATCGGGTCTGGAATGAGAGGGGTATTTCATGAGTGAAGGAAACAATGCGGCTCGCCGCACCGAAGACATTGCGCTCGATCTGTTGAAGTTTGTGGCCTCGCAGGCCCATGTGGGCACCAAGACAGCCGGCGGCACAGGCTTCGGCGTCGCCACCTCGTCCAAACCCGAGGATCAGGTGACCGAGCTGCTCGAACTCTACGCGCGCTGCCGCCAGGTTGTTGAAGCTCCGGTGAAGTAAGTGACCGGAGCGAGTGCATTGCCAGAGAGAGAGGCCGGTGCCCTGCGCGTTGCCGTGGTGGGCGCGGGAGCGTTCGGGCGCAATCATCTGCGCGTCTACCGCGAACTGGAGCTGGCGGGTGCTCCGGTCAAGCTCGCCGCTATCGTCGATCCCAATGAAGCTGCGCGCTCCGCTGCATCCGCGAAGTTCAGCATCCCCGGATTCGCCTCAATCGACGAGTGTCTCGCGGCCTGCAAACCGGATGCGGCTTCGCTCTGCGTGCCCACGGTGCATCACGCAGCTTGTGCGCGCACGCTGCTGGCCTCCGGCGTCGATCTTCTGATCGAAAAACCCATCGCCGCCAGCCTCGCCGAGGCCGACGAGATCGTCCGCCTGGCCCGCGACCTGGGCCGCACGGTGCAGGTCGGCCANNTTCACCCCGCGCTCGCTGGACGTCGACGTGGTACTGGACCTGATGATCCACGATCTGGACCTGGTGCTCAGCCTCGTCGGCTCACCCGTGCGCGAGCTGCGCGCCGTCGGCCTGCCCGTGCTCTCGCGCAAGGTGGACATCGCCAATGTGCGACTGGAGTTCGAGAACGGCTGCGTGGCCAACCTTACCGCCAGCCGCGTCAGCACGGAGCGCGTCCGCAAGATGCGCTTCTTTCAGCCCCACCAGTACCTCTCGCTGGACTTTGCCCGCCAGGACCTGCTGTTGATCGACGTAACCGCCGCGGCAGGGCTCGATCCGGCGCAACTGGCCGCGCTGGTCAGCGCCGCGGCGGCGGGCGGTCAGGCTGCGCCAGGGATGTCGCTAAGCAAGGTCCCGGTAGAGCCGGGCGAGCCGCTGCGGCTGGAGATTGAGTCGTTTGTGGATTCGGCGCGCAGGCACACGCAGCCCGTGGTGACAGTGGAGGATGGCCGCGCCGCGTTGGCGCTGGCGCTCGATATCAATGCGGCGATTGCGTCCCATGCACGGCGCACGGGTCTTTGATTGTCCCGCTGGTGGGATCGTCCATGTTGGTGAGGTGCGCGGTGTTCTCGGGAATGTCCAGCTTGAACTGGTCTTCCAGCAGCGGTTGGTTGAAAGTGGCCTTGGTGATGGTAATCGTCAGCCCCAGCTCATCCAGCGGCCGCTGGATTTCGATCTTGGTTGGAAAGTTGATCTCGCCGAACTTCTGGTATTTGTCATAGGTGGCCTGTGTTTCCACCTTGCCGTCGGCGTTGTAGATGTCCTGCCGCCAGGGCAGCAGGTTCACCCGGTCGATATGCACGACGCGGAGGGTGTGGGCTACCTGGCCCTGCGGCTGCGAGAGGAACTCGATGTCGTAGTCAGGATCCTCGACGACGCCCTTGCGACTCTTGGGTTGCTGCGGGATCCAGCTGTCCTGCGTCATGGAGACCACCTGATCGGGTTCTAGCCCACGAATCAGCAGGGAATCCAGAATCACACCGGGGCGCAGAGCATACAGGCCCTTCTGCGAACTGTTGGTCACTACGTCCGACCCGGTGATTGCGCAATTCTCTGGCGGGATCAGCATCTTGAACGCCTTGCCGTCGGACACCATGTCCATGGCACGGCTCATAATCACGGGCAGATTCAGGATCAGTCGTATCTGTTCGGGCTTGCCGATGATGATGTAGCCACTGAAGGGGATATTATTGCACTTCACCGTACCCTTTAAACTGCCGCCGGAGCAGGCCACCACCTGGACGATGACAGTCATGCTTTGGATAGCGGCGCTGCGATCGTCTGCCTGCTTCAGCAACTGGTCCAGAGTCGAGTTGTAGACCACATCCGGCAGCCGTGTCTTCAATACGCTGTGCGTGTGAGTAAACAATCCGCTGAGTGACAGGCATCCGGTCAGCGCCGGAGTCATCGCGAGCAGTCCACAGGCCACGGCTTGTTTGATCGTCATTCGCACAAACTTCTAGTATATCTGGCACCGCGTCCCGATGCCGCCAAAATGGCAAAACAGTATGTAATATGAATTAGATACATCCTGGTTAACAGCGGCCTTCGGCCCCCTTTTCTGGCGCGTCCGAACCAGCGGTCAGCGGGTGGTCCGGCGCAGCGTGCGGGAGTACGCCGACCGGTGCGAATCGCGAGGGTGAACGGCCTGGCGCTGGGCGTGAGCATGCACGGGCAGGACGCTGGCGGGCGCGGCCTGGTGCAGCGCGCGGCGGTAGGCTTCCACCTGCT
>PLOT01000187.1:0-4864 GCA_003142215.1 Granulicella sp.
AAAATTACGTTGTCATTCTGGCGTAGCCAGCGCAAGGCGTCATTCTGGCGTAGCCAGCGCAAGTCGTCATTCTGGGTAGCCAGCGCAAGTCGTCATTCTGGCGTAGCCAGCGCAAGTCGTCATTCTGGCGTAGCCAGCGCAAGTCGTCATTCTGGCGTAGCCAGAATCTCCGTATTTCGCTTTTGCTTTTGCTCTCGCTTTTGCTTTTGCTCTCGCTTTTGCTTGTTTTTGCACGTACCGCACCATCCAACTTAGCGCACGCTGGAGGAGCTTCATTCAGTCCTCCAGCGTTTTTTTATGCAACTGCCTCCCTCCCGCCGCACACGCCTTCATCCGTTTTTCCCAATCGGGGATTACACTGTTCTCGCAATCAACGGGAGGTCAAACATGGGCGGGTGGCCCAGGCACCGGGAGAAGTGATCACAACCACTGAAGTGGGTGCCCCAGGTGCCTCGCTTTTGGGCACCTGGGTTTCGGCAGCGGCAACCCCCTCCTCGGAGACCGAAGATTTTTTCCTCGGATTTCCCCGAAATTCCGCATGTCAAGCCCCTCGACCCTCCAAAATCACCTCAACCAGCAGAAAACAAAAGAGAAAAAACTTCCCCGCAAGTGGCATAGTAGATATGCTCCACGGCGTATAATTAAATCAGTAAGCAAAACCAAACAGACCCGGCCAACCCGCCGGGTCTTCGCTTTTAATACGTCTCACGCGCTTAACGCGAGATTAACCTGCATTTTTTGAATACTTTACGCTATTTGCTCCGTGGGGGGGCACACCGGAACGGTCCCAGTTCAAACGCAGCGGAAGTGTAGGGAATCAACAGCAGCAAGCCAGGCAAACTCAGCGTAAAGGAGTCAGCAGCGTCACCGGAATCTGCAACTGCGCCACCTGTGCCAGCGCCAGACCTGGATCGCCACTGCCGAGCGGCTCAAGGCTCACCTTGCCCAGGCCGGCAAGCCCCAGCGTCCGTGCCGCTGCAAGCGACAGATCGACGATCCGTCCCTCCAGAACAGGGCCGCGATCGTTCACCCGCACGTAGGCCGTCCGGTGGTTCTTCAGGTTGGTCACCCGCAGCCAGGTGCCCAGGGGAAGGCTGCGGTGAGCGCACGTCATCTGGTTCATATCGAAGAGTTCGCCTCCGGCCGTCTTGCGCCCCTGGAACTTCTCGCCGTACCACGACGCCACGCCGACCTGAAACCAGTGCTTCGACTTCGCACTCGGTTTCGCCTTCACAACCGGCGGCGGGGCCGTGCCGGAATGAGAACCGTCCTTGGCCGAGGCGCTGAGCGCCAGGCCCATCATCAGGACGCCAGCCCCAAGCCGCCGGGCTGTCCCTGTTGATGCAGTTCTGAAAGTATTCCTTTTCATTGGCACGCTCCATCTGTTATTGTCTTTGCGAGAGCAACTCAAGTCAATCATCTGTAAGCGTTTATCGCGTGTCGGAACTTGACCGAACCACCCCTTTTGTGATATGGGGAATGCGTGGTCGCGGCCCGTGAAACTGCCTCAAAGTTTGCATTTTCAGCGCAGAAACATTTGATGCGGACGGCTTGCTGCCTGTTTGCCGGAAATTCGACATTTTTTCAAAATTACTGTTTTTGACCCTCTTGCTTCTCCGCCGCCAATGCAAACCGTCCTCACCATCGCCGGCTTCGATCCTTCGTCGGGAGCCGGAGTCACCGCCGACCTCATGGTCTTCGCCGCCCACTCGCTCTTCGGCACCGCCTGCATCACCGCGCTCACCGTGCAATCCACCCTCGGCGTCCGCTCCATCCATCCCACATCCTCCGCCGTCCTCCGCGCCACGCTCGACTGCCTGGATCAGGATCTGCCCCCCGCCGGAATCAAGATTGGACTGCTCGCCACAGAGAGTAACGTACTTGTAATCTGTGAATATCTTGAAAAATATCAACTAAAGCATTGGCATCGGACCGAGGGCCGGCTCCCCGTCGTCCTCGATCCTGTCCTGCGATCCACCTCAGGCAGGGAGCTGCTCGATCCGGCCGGCGTGACGCTCCTGCGCGATCGTCTGCTTCCCCAGGTTGACTGGATCACCCCGAACCTGGCCGAGCTTGCCGTTCTCTCCGGCGTCGAGGTCGCAGGACGCGACGATCTGCCCCGCGCCTGCCGCGCCCTGCAGACCCGCACCGCAATCAGCCCGGACGGCCATCGCCTGGGCGTCTTCGCCACGGGAGGCCATCTCGACCCGCCCGACGACTACCTCCTGCTGCCTACCGGCGAGGGACTCTGGCTGCCGGGCAGCCGCGTCGTCACCCGCTCGACCCATGGCACCGGATGCGCCCTCTCCAGCGCCTTTCTCAGCCGTCTGGTGCTGGGCGATGCGCCGCGCCAGGCCGCACAATCCGCCAAACTCTATGTCGCCACCGCGCTCCAGTCTGCCATCCAAATTGGAGCAGGACACGGCCCTATGAATCACTTATGGCCAATATCTAAACCATAAGTTTATCTTTGTAGCGAGTTGGCATCTCTCGCCGTTCTTCGTAGCACTCTCTGTTCACCCTCAAGTAATCTGTCCCCCCATAGAAACACAGGGCTGGCTCTAAAGTCCGCCGCAATACTGCCGATAGAAGCCCTAAAGCGAGGTGCTTCTATGTCCATTACACCATCGGTCAGCCCCTGCGGACAGATTCTCGTCCATACCATGCCCGTGCTGACTTCGTCGCGGCGCGAGCGATCGTCCAGCCAGGCGCTTCGCCGTCGGCCCTCCATGGATCAGGGCCATGCTCTGGAGTCGCTCGGTCACTCCATCGAGTATGTTTATGATTCGCGGGTCTACCAGAACAACGGCGAGCTGTCGCCCAGCGATGTGGAAGCCGTGCAGCTCCTGATGCGGCTCAGCCGGGAGGTCTTCATGGAGTGCCGCGAGGTTGTCCCGGCCCGTCGCGGCTTCATACTCTGGCTGCACAATCTCTGGCCAGAGCGCAACGCCGCATAAGCGAGTCACACTGCCCCGTCCCACCCATGGTCCCCGCCGCACTTCGACTCCTGAGTGCGGCGGGGCTTTCTATGCAGCAGCAGGGCAGATGGCAAATCCTCCGCGGCGTCTTGCCGGGCCGCGTTGCTCTTCGCCGATTTCGCCAACGCAGCCACAACTGGAACCGCCAAGCCCGCGTCTGATACGGTGGTTCTCTTGAAGTTGTTTGTGGAGGCGTGCCATGAAGGTCCTGATGGGAATCGACGATTCNNGATTCAAAGTGCGCGGCAGAGATTGCCCACGCGTTTGTCGAGCAGGTTCGTTCGCAGAATACCGAGGTGCTGGTTCTGCATGTAATTCAGCCATTGGGGCTCTCGGCTGCTCCAGAGATGGCCGCCGGCTACGCGCCCGAGCTTGCAGACCTGAAGCAGCCAGCCCACGATCTGGTCGAGCGGATNNATCTCATCGTCCTCGGCTCGCACGGCAAGCGCGGCATTCAGCGATTCCTGCTGGGCAGCGTGGCCGAGTTCGTCGCCCGCCACGCCAAGTGCTCCGTCCAGATCATTCGCACGCCAACAGGGAACTGACCCGCCCCTGCGCTGGAATCGTGGCGGCTCACGCAGAGTGCCTGACGCCGATCCACACCCATTCAATCCATCAGGCAGAAAGGCCCGCTCCATCGAGCGGGCCTTCGCCATGCAGCGCGGAAGTTACGCGATGCGTTCGATGGTGACGGTCTCCATCACCACCGGCGTCTTTGGCCGGTCCTGGCTGGCGGTCGGCACCGTGGAGATCTTCTCCACGATCTCGTAGCCCTCCACCACCTCGCCGAAGATGGTGTGTTTGCCGGTCAGCCAGCTGGTGTCNNATGAAGAACTGGCTGCCGTTGGTGTTCGGGCCCGAGTTGGCCATGGCCAGCTTTCCGGGCTGTTGGAAGCCGTGCGGCGATCCCTTGGTCTCGTCGGCAAACTTGTAGCCGGGGCCACCCATGCCGGTGCCCTCCGGGTCGCCCGCCTGGATCATGAAGTTGGGAATCACGCGGTGGAAGACGCTTCCGTCGTATAGCTTCGCCCCCTTCTTCGAGCGGCTCGTCCACTCCTTGGTCCCCTCGGCCAGGCCGATGAAGTTGGCCACCGTCTCCGGCGCGTCCTTCTCAAAGAGCTTGCAGACAATCGTTCCTTCGCTGGTCTTGAAGGTGGCATAGGTTCCGGGCTTGGTTGGCATTTTGTGGACTCCAGTGGTCAGTTGTTGGATGCAGGTTGCAGGTTGTTGGTTGAAGCAGGCGGTGCGGGAAGAGGAGGCATCGCCTGCCCATCGCGCACGATCGTGACCCGCAGGATCACCACCGGCGTGGTGGGTTTATCGTTCTTGTCGCGGTCGACGCGGGCGATGGATGCGGCCAGCAGCGTCGAGTGCGCGTCGCACTGGCCGAAGATCGTGTATTTGCCGTCGAGATCGGCGAAGGCGTCTTCAGCGATGAAGAACTGGCTGCCGTTGGTGTTCGGCCCGGAGTTGGCCAGCGCCAGCCGCCCGGCCACGGAGAATTTCAGCCCCGGCGTAATCTCGTCGTCGAAGAAGTAGCCGGGATCGCCCGTCCCGTCGCCCACCGGGTCGCCGCCCTGAATCATGAACCCGGGAATCACGCGGTGGAACGTCAGCCCGTCGTAGAACCGCTTGCCGTGCTGTTTGGTTTGGGTGGAGTTGACCGTCCAGTCCTTCGTCCCCTCGGCAAGCCCAATGAAGTTCGCCACCGCGTTGGGTGCCTGCCGGTCGAATGTCTTGCATGTCAGCCGTCCCATGGTGGTGTCAATGACGATGGTCGGCCCCGTGGGGACCGGCTCCGTCCGGCCCGCGGCGGCAACGCCCGGCGCATCCGGCAGGTCGGCTGCCGCGCCTGACGGAGCAGATTGCCCAGCGGCAGTCGCGGA
>PLOT01000187.1:4885-8328 GCA_003142215.1 Granulicella sp.
ACTGCGAGAGGCAGCGCAAAAAGCAAGCTGCGCCGCGTCATGCCGTTGTGTGAGATTCCTGTATATGCCACAGAGCATAGGCTAACCCACAAGCGTTAACGCGGCAACACCGGCGCCGGGTGCCCCATCCTCACCGCAGTCTTATTGCGGTTAGGGTGGGAGTTCTTGCTGTCCGGAGGGAGCAGGGCTTCAGCCTGCGAATCATTCCCGCCCACGCGCCGTCATTCTGGCGCAGCCAACAGGAGTCGTCATTCTGGCGCAGCCAACAGGGGTCGTCATTCTGGCGCAGCCAGAATCTCCGTATTTGCCCCCTGCCGTTGCCGTTGCTTGTTCTTTGTTTGTCATTCCGCAGCGCAGCGAAGGAATCTGCTTCTTCCTTTGCCCTTGCCCCTGCTCTTTCGGAGGGAGCAGGGGCCTTCAGGCCCCTGAATGCAGCCTGACGGAAAATTGGCTTTAGCCACGGGCCTTTCCTCCACTCCCCATCTACCGCCCCGCTGCCGCCACCCCACTCCCCTTCGCCACCATCAGCGGAATCTTCAACGTCCCCACCTTGTTCGACACGCCGTCGAAAACGCCGATGCGGACGAAGAACCGGCCCGGCGGCAAATCAATCTGCCAAGCGTATATTAGTTGCAAACAGGAAACGGACAGGCGAGGGTTATGGACCGCATTACGCTGATTCGACGCAGCAGTGCCGTGTTGATCTTAGTTGCCGTGGGCCTTGTATCCAGTTGCGGGGGTGGTTCGTCAGCCGCGACCACAACGACCCCGTCGCAAGCAGCCGCTCCAACCATTTCTCCAAATGGTGGCAGTTTCAGCAGCGCGCAAACGCTTACGGTTAACGATTCCACCCCTGGCGCAGTATTCCATTGCACCACCGATGGCAGTACGCCAAATTCGGCTTCGGCAGCTTGCCCAAGCACCATAACCCTTTCGCCCAGCTCGGCTACGGTCGTGGTCAAAGTCTACGTCTCGGCTTCGGGTTACACCGATAGCATAACGAGCACGGCAACCTTCACATATGTCGCACCTCAGGCCGCCGCTCCAACCATCAACTTGGCCACCGGTACTTACACCACTGCTCAGACACTCACCGTTACCGGTGCATCAGGGACAACCGTCCATTGCACGCTTGATGGCAGCACGCCAACCGCGTCTTCCGCGGCCTGCCCAAGCACCACACTCAACACCAACGGAACTACCACAGTTAAGGCCTACGCCACCGAAAGTGGCTACACCGACAGCGCGGTAGTTTCGGCGGTAATTACCATAAGCATTCCGGTGCCTCAGAGCGTGGTCTGGAGCAGTAGCACATACACCGTACACGGACCTAGCGGAAGCTTGGTCGTGGATGGCACAGTGCTTATTGCTTCCAGTTCCTGCGCGTCCGCGACTACCGTAACCGTGACATCAACCAGCACAGATACTTCGCTCGCCTTTGGCGGCCAGCTTACTTATTGGCAGTCCAACTCTACTGGCTCGCCAACTGGTACTATCTTTGGCGGCTCAACGTTGCCCAAGAATAAGAATCCTGTGTCCACGCTGAAAGCCGTTTGTGGATCATCGTCCAGTACCGCGACATTGACGGAAATTGTTGATGCCCCGACTATCGACTCGATTACGCCGTCAACGGTAAAGTCCACCAGCAGCGGAAATGAGACGGCATATAGTGCGGCTGGCAAGTATTTCTCGCATAACAATACAGGGTTTACGACATTCATGGGAACCTCTATAGGCAGTGGAGCTAACTGCAATTTTACACCGGTCGGTGGCGCTAGTTTCATTGACGTATATCACGTTGGTTACGGCTACGGACAAAATAATAATCCAGTCGGAACCGCTACTATCGTTGTCAGTAATGACACAGACATTAACGGTAATGGTGGAGGTGTTGCATGTCTACCAAACGGTGTAACTATTGTCGCCAACCTCGTCACTGGCACCGGCAACGCCATGGTCATCGTTGACCCTGGCACCAACAGCTCAACAACTGCCGGCGCTTCATCCTCAACCGCAGCAACCACCGCAGCCACTGGCATCGCCACCGTCGTCAAAAACGGCGCGGTAACCACAACGGCTACGCAGCTCGCACTTGGCACTGGCACTGGCGTTGGCAATCCCGTCGCTCAAGGAAACCTTGTGTTCGTGCCTAACCGCGCTGACCACACCGTCTCCCAAATCGACACGGATGCCTTGGCCGTCTCAACCATCTCCACTGGCTCAGAATACGCTCCGGTGATTATGGCCACAGATGCTAACAACGTGCTTGTCGCTGCGAACGTCATCAACGCGAACACTGGCACAGCTGCGAACGCGACCGGAGACCCGTCTCAGGGCGCAATTCTGACCCTGCGTAACGGCTATCTCACCAAACTGGCTGATGCTCCGTACTTCGATGATCTGGCCATACAAGGCCAAAACGCAGTGTGGGTCAGCACCCCCAAAGGGAGCACCACATCACAAGTCCATAAAGTTGCTCTGTCTGGCGGACCGGAAACGGTCGTCCAGCTGACGCAGCATGCGGACTCGTTGAAGGTGTTGTCGGATGGCACGCTCCTCGCGTACCACACCGGCGATACCACGGCTCTGGTTCTGGACCCATTCACGCTGCAAACGCGCGGATCGGTGTCCTTTGACAAAGGGCTGTACGGCTTCAGCAGCGGTTCTGGCGGAAGCGTCGGAGACTACGCAACTTTGTCCGATGGCAGCATCGGCAAAGTCGCGGTAAGCCAAGACGGCGCCGGCAATCCTGTTGCAGGCTTCACACTGATCGATTCGGCGGAGAAGAACTACGGCAGCTTCGCGGTGGATACCACCACGCAGCCCGGAGTCGCAAAGGTCTACAGCGTCTACCACGGTGAAGGCGGAACATCCGCGCCCCGGATACACGTTGTATCCCAGCAGCAGTAGCCGGGTGCTCCATTCCACGCAGCCTCACCGCAATGCAAGGGCAATCACACGTATCGAAATATAATTTCTTCAAATTTGCCCGAAAAATCACGTGTCAAGCCCCTCGACGCCAAATAATCCCCATAACTCTCACCCCATCAACCACATACCCAAGAAAAATACTTGGCATAGTAGTTATGCTCCATCACGTACAATTTAAATAGGGGAGAATTGCCAGAAGCCGTCGGGTGTGGCGGCCTCTCTCAATTGCGCGATTGGTGCCATGTAAACTGTTTGTTTTCTTATCGATGATACTTAACCCCTTGCAGAGGACTACTTTGCAGGTAAATTCCTGCATCTATAGGAATCCGGCTATTTTAGCTGGGGGGGTGGGGGGGAGGGGGGGAGAAGAAAAAATGAATAGAAGGCGAAATAATGGCAACTCGACCACGATTGACCTGAGCCGTCTAGCCGTGGACCGAGATGCCGTCGAAGGTGAGCACGACGCGCCCGCTCACTGGGACGCCGAAGGCGCTGGCGGGCTGGAAGACGCT
>PLOT01000240.1 GCA_003142215.1 Granulicella sp.
GTTGGCGGCGATGCGGATTTCGATGCGCTGTGGGTGCATGGGTACGCAACCGTGAATGCGATGCACGGAATCCTGGCGGCCAGGGTGCTGGGCATTCCCGTGCTTCTGCGCGCAGAGTCGTGGCTCGGCGACCGCGAACGGAGCGGAGTAAGGCTGGCGCTGAAGAAGGCAATGCTTGCGGGACTGAGACTGTTGGTGGACGGAGTTCTGCCCATCGGGACGCTGAACGCGGAGTATTGGCGGACCTACTTTGGCGATATCGTTCCGCAGTTCGCCATGCCGTACGCGGTGGACAATGGCTACTTTGCCGAACGCGCGCGAGAGGCCGAGGAGGGTCGCGCCGGCTTGCAGGCGGAGCTTGGACTGGATCCCTCGCGGCCGGTGATCCTGTTTGCGTCGAAGCTGCAGACGCGCAAGCACTGCGACCACCTGATCGAGGCGTACCGGCGGCTGTCGCGGGGAGCGGGCGAGGAGCCGGGCCCGTATCTGGTCATCGTGGGCGACGGCGAGGAGCGCGCGGCGCTGGAGCGGCAGGCGGCGGCGACCGGCTTCGCCAGCATCCGCTTCTGCGGCTTCCGCAACCAGACGGAGATGCCGCGCTTCTTCAACCTGGCGACGGTCTTCGTGCTGCCCTCGCGGCACGAGCCGTGGGGACTGATTGTGAACGAGGTGATGAATGCGGCGCGGCCCGCGATCGTCAGCGACGACGTGGGATGCGCTCCGGACCTGATCGACGACGGGGACAACGGATGCATCGTTCCGGTGGGTGATGTGGACGCGCTGACACAGGCCCTGGAGCGCGTGCTGGAGCCGGGCGTGGCCGAGGCGATGGGGCAACGCGCCTTCGAGCGCATCCAGAGCTGGAGCTTCGAGGAAGACGTGCAGGGACTGCGGCAGGCGCTGGAGCATGTTGCGCCGGGATTTGTGGCGTAGCTGGTTGTTAGTTGTTGGTTGAGCGCTCTCTGAGGCTTTGCAGGCGGTCGAGGATGAGGCTGAGCTGGTGGTCGTTGTGATAGCCCGAGCGTTCGGCGCGCTCGTGGCCTGCGCGGGCGATGCGCTCGCGGGCGGCTTCATCGGGCAGATAGAGCGCGATCTTGCGGATGCACTCTTCCACCGTGGAGAAGAAGACGGCCTCCTTGTCCTCGACGAAACGGCTGAGATGGCCTTCGCATCGTTCGACCATTAAAAAGCCGCCGCAGCCGGCAATCTCGAAGCTCTTGTGCGCATACTCATCCTGGTTGGACTTGGTGAGGAAGCTGAGATTGATCTTCGAGCGCCAGATCCCGGTGCGATAGGCGTCCTCCATCAGCTCGCCCTCGCGGAAGAGCTTTGCGAAGCTGGCGGGAGGGAGAGCTTGTTTCCAGGCCCGTTCCGCGCCGGAGATGACGACGGGGAAGCCGGCCTGGGAGAGACTGTTTAGAAACTCGGCGCGGTCGTCATAGGGCGAGCCGATGAACGAGACCTCGCGGTCGCGGCCGGCGTCCGACCAGCCCTGCGGCGGAGGATAGTGCGCGAGGCGATCGTATGCGGTCTGAATCTTGATGACGTCGCGCGCGCCGCGCAGCTTGAGGTCGGCCACGCTGACGTCCCTCTGAGTGCAGTGGAGATCGAACGAGGGGATGGACTTCTTGTACAGGCGCAGGCCTGAGTCGCGTCGCGGGCCGAATGCGTTGTCGATCATGTAACAGACGGTCTGGATTCCCATGGCTCGGCAGCGGAGGACGGTGGCGGGCTGGAGCTGGAGCACCTTGTCCGCCCAGAGGAGATCGGGCCTGTGCTGCGCGGCGAGACGGAGAATATCGCGGTTCAGGCGCTGCACATTTGGGCCGGCGGAGAGCAGGAAGGCGAGTTTGCCAAGGAGCCTGTTCTTTGTGGCGTAGGAGTTGGTGTCCAGCGGGACGATCTCGTGTCCCATGCGCTGGAGGGCCAACATGCGCGCGCGGGCCGTGCATCCCTGTTCCAACTGGCTGATGTATAGGATCTTCATTCTGCTGCACTCCTCTGCATGTTAACACTGGCGGTTGCCGCGACGGGGCGTGGACTCCAGCCGTCAGGACAATCGCATGAGCAAGTTGCCGTTTGTTCGCCGTCTGTTCTGTGTTTGTTCTCCCTCCCTCCCCCCCCACCCCCTTTCGGCTGAATTTCGTCCAAGTGCAATTGAATCAAGCGATTACGAGGGGTATGGACGCTAAAATCGTCATTGCGGACGGGTTACGGGCAAAGTCGTCTAAACATTCGGGTTATGGGTGAAAAACTGGGGTTTTTGCGGGTTGTGGCCGGTAAAGTAGTCATTCCATTTCTGTTACCTCTATAATGGTCATTCGCGATGACTTGCAGCGGTACTGGTGCGTTAAATGCGAAGGCCCGGCGGTTGGCCGGGTCTGTTTGTATCCTACTGCTTTAATTATACGCGTTCGACCATAACTACTATGCCACTTGCGGAAAGGTTTTTTCTCTTTTGTTTTCTGGTGGTTGAGGCGATTTTGGAGGGTTGAGGGGCTTGACACGGCGATTTTACGGGAAAATTCGAGGAAAAATATTTTCGGTCTCCGAAAAGGGGGTTGCCGCCGCCGAAACCCATGTCTCAGAAGCGAGACATGGGGCACCCGCCTTTGTGACTCATTTCAGACCTGGGCCACCCGCCACCTGGCTGCATTAGCGAGATGCCCGTGGCTAAAGCCACAATTTAATCAGGCTATATTCAGGGGCC
>PLOT01000126.1 GCA_003142215.1 Granulicella sp.
TTCGTGCGACCGGTTCGTCCGGTTGCACGGGGGACTGCGACAGAGACATTGGCGGCATGAGACTCCGCAAACACCGAAGCCAGCCCTTGCGGGCTGGCTTCGCTTCATGCACAACAAGAGGCAGGGGGAGATTCTTCTGCAATCATAAACCTTCGTGCGACCGGTTCATTCGGTCGCATAGGGATGGTCATCAGGAAGACTTAGGCACCACCGGCAAGGGTTCGCCCGCGAGCCCTTTACGCACGAGCCCCGCAACGAAGTCGGAGAAGGGAACAATGTTTTCTTCGACACTCGCACGTTCGAGAGCGTTCATGTAAGCGTTGCGATCACTGACAGGTATGACCGTCCAGGGGTATCCACCAGATGCCAGCATGACGTTCATCAGAAAACGCCCGATGCGGCCGTTTCCGTCCATGTAGGGATGAATGTAGACGAAGAGGAAATGCCCCAGCACGACACGCACGGCTGGATGAGTCTCTTCCCGAAGGAGATCGAAGAATACTGGCATGGCGTCCCTCACGGCATCGCGGTTGAGAGGAACGTGCATGGACTTCCGAATGTAGACCTGGCTGTTGCGATACCCGGCAAGGTCTGCGGGTTTCAAGAGCCCGGATGCAACGCTCGACGCGAAAAGTTCCCGATACCATGTTCCGTGATCTTCGTCCGCGACCTGCCCCGGATTATCGCCACGCAGAACCCGTCCAACGCCTTCCTGCACGGACTGGAACGCCAGCCAGTATCCACGCGCCGCCATCGCGTTCCTCTGCTCCCGGTCGCTCTCGTTCGTCTCCGGGTTCCATGAGCCACTGCGGACACGCTCGATCAACTCGCGCGTGACGCGATAACCTTCGATAGACAGCGAATGATAGGCGTCGGTGACATAGGTTTCGTTGACGCGTTTCAAGTAGGCCGCGATATTGCGCGGCGTCCCTGGCGCCTTGGGGAATCGCTCAATAATCGGCTCCCGCATCTTTTGCCAAAGCAGCCGTATTCGGTTTACATACGGGGATGTTTCACGGGTGCGGAGGACGAGATTCGGCCTATCGGTGAAGGGGTCGTTTTCCCGAACAGCATAACCGGCAGCAGTCATCGTCTTCACAATGTCGTCCGCGATGCGGTCTCGCCCGATATTGCGGAAGGCCCCCGCCAGACGCCCCGCAATGATGGTGTGTCCTCCCGCCAGCAGTCGGGCCAGGAGGCCGGAGGCATCACGGACCATCAGCAGGACAGCCCGAACGTCCGTTGCGTTATGGGAAAAGAAATTGGCAGAGCACTCGATCAGGGCGGACTCTGGCGAGAAGACCTGTAGGCCGTCCACAACCTGCCGATCAGCAGCTATGGGCAGGGCGGAGCGAAGATCCAGCAAGGAAGTGCCATGCGGGAGCTTGGTTACGGCATTGCGGGCTTTGGGAGCCCTCACCATCAGTTGGCGAGGCACAGTCCAGCTACCGGCATGGAGAGATAGGGATTGCTCGGGAGAGAGGCACCATTGCGTTCCGAAACGCTCTCTGAGGTAGACCGCGCAGAACTGCCAGTAGGAGGCATACCAAGCCGTGCTCTCGCCCTTCGCATCGTCTGGGCGGCTCGGGATGAGCCAGCCCTTTAGAACCGATTGGAGAAAGCCCTGACCGAGCAACCGCTCCCTGTGTGTTCGGGATATATCCCTCGCACGGATCGCTACGGCACCACCCGTCGTCTGGAGTTTGGCAAGAGCCTCCAAGGACTGCGCGAGTTTTTCTGACGGGGTGGCCATGTTGCTCCCTTAGCTTTTTCCGCTGCACGTAAATTATCTTTTCCTGTTGTACGCTTTTTATCCTATTGTGTCGAGGCCGACGGTACTACAAGCTGACTTGTACTACGACTTATCGGGATCAACTCGACATCTACAATGGGACAGCAGAAATTCTTGCCCTCAGAAGAGCTTCTTCGAGGACGCTTTGGCTATTGCCTTGCGAAGAGGGTGGGCCTTGTGGTTTTCTAGCGTGTCGCCTTCGGCCTCTCAGATCGTGGCCACGCAAGTACGAACGGAGGCGACGATGCGAGCTTATGTGCTTGGGGCCGGGGCGTCATGCCCTATATATCCGCTCGGCGGTGGGTTGTTCCAAGCAATCGACGACCATATCAAGCGGTGCGGTCCGTGCTTTGATCGGTTCCACTACGAAACAGATTGGCCGAACCTCAAAGAGTGGCTAGCTAAGAACTCAAACCCATTGCTACGCCAAGCGTATCGAAACGGGAACATCGAACAGATATTTACGGTGCTTGATCTCGCGGAAGGGTTGATCTCTGACAGCCTAAGCGACATCTTCATTGCTTCAAAAAATGGCGCGGCTGCTGTAAGGGCGGCAGAGGCGAGCCACGATTCACTCACTAACGAGATCGGCGAGTATCGGCGCCAGCGGAACATTCTCTTGTGGGCGATGGAAGCATTCTTTTTAGACCACAATGACGACGATTTCAAGAACTTCGGCTCTGACGACTGGAAGGATCTCCGTGAGTTTGCAGCACGTCTTCAAGCTGGAGATGTGGTTATCACCTTCAACTACGATTCCACGGTCGAACGAGTATTGCTTGATCTTGGCAAGTGGGCGCCGCCGGACGGCTATGGCCCGGACATCGTTCTCCAAAAGAACGAATACGACGAAACGCCTGTCACCTTCCTTCCATCGGCAGTGAAAGTTCTGCATCTACACGGCGCTGTCGGATGGTATGAGAAGCCCGCTTTCTCACCGTCATTCGACCCGACCTCTGGGGCCGAAGGAGCGACACCGCGCACGTCACTTTCCAAGGTACCACTAGAAACTGAGATCGCCCTTGACCCACTACTGTTGAGAGGGTTGGGCATTCATAACGTAGACGCTTGCCTTCCATCGCGCCCTCCGAACGAGTCGCAGATCATGCTGCATCCGAGTTTCCTGAAGGTGTATGGCGGCGAAGGCCGGGCTAATCCCATCTTCAGTCGGCTTTGGAAAGATGCGCTAAACGCGCTGAAGAGTGCAGATGAAGTTACCATCATCGGATATAGCCTCCCTTCTGCTGATAGCGCCGCGTGGACGTTGCTACACACGGGTTGCGAGCGTGGGAAGACAGTCGTAGTCAATCCCAACAAAAGCGTGCTGATGAATCAGTACGCGAATCTGCTCAAAATCCCGATGCTTGTGACACCGATGACTATGCACAAGTGGCTGGATTCGAAGCCGTAGCGCGTATTGTGTACGCGAACTCCTTGGTGCCGTCATCCAAACCAACAGACGCTGTGGAACACGGGCAAACTGTCTTTCTCTCGCAATGGTTACAAAAATGGTTACAGTAACGAAAAATAAGGCCAGCCGAAAATCGGCTGGCCTTCTATCAAAGCCTTTAGTTTCAGATTGGTGCGGAGGAGGGGACTTGAACCCCTATGCCTTGCGGCGCTAGCACCTCGTAGCTAGCGCGTCTGTCTTGAAGTTGGATCGGCAGGACAAGTTCGATCTGGCTTTCATGCCGAAATTAGCTTTTCGTGCTGTACGGTTTTTAGCTTATTGTGCTACGCCCTCCACTTTATCTACAGATTATCGGTACAATAAAGACAGGATAAAGACGCTTTATCGGCGTCATGAGGCCAGCATTGGCAACGAAAGAGACCAAATTTCAGCCCGTATTCAGCATCACGCCGTCCATTGCTCGCGGCTTGATGCGAATCGAAGCGGTGAAGCACGCGATTGAGGCGCTGCCCATAACGCCACGGGTGCTGGCGAATCTGCGGGAGACGGCTCGACTGTACTCGACACACTACTCGACGATGATTGAAGGCAATCTGCTGACCCAAGAGCAAGTCGGGAAAGTGATTGCCGAGGGTCAACACTTTCCGGGTCGCGAGCGGGACCAGCATGAAGTGCGCGGATACTACGCAGCGCTTGACGAGGTTGAACGCCTCGCCGGGAGCAAGCCTGGGCTTACGGAGAAGAATATTCAGGCGCTGCACGCCCTTGTCATGGGCGGAGGCAAGACCCGCGCCAAGCCGACACCCTACCGTGACGGACAAAATGTCATCCGAGATAGCCGGACGAGCAGCATCGTCTATATGCCGCCGGAGGCAAAGTTCGTCCCAGAGCTGATGACAGAGATGGTTCTATGGATTAACGCAAAGGACGAGCTGCCAGTGCCATTGAAGGCGGCCATCGCCCACTATCAATACGCCACCATCCACCCCTACTACGACGGCAATGGGCGCACAGCTCGGTTGCTAACCACCCTCATCTTGCATCTCGGCGGCTACGGTCTCAAGGGGCTCTACGCGCTGGAGGAGTATTACGCACGAGACCTCAAAGCCTACTACGAAGCCCTGACCGTCGGACCATCGCATAACTATCATCTGGGCCGCGCCGAGGCCGACATCACAGGCTGGATTGCGTACTTTGTCGAGGGCATGGCGACCTCATTTGAAAAGGTCCACGCACAAGCGAAGAGGGAAGCGCAGTCCGGAGCGGCGGACCGCTCTCAACTTCTCAGGAGCTTGGACGCCAAGCAAAGGAAGGCGTTGACGCTCTTTGAGCGATCGCGCGAGGTGACGGCGAAGGAGATTGCCGAACTGTTCGGCTTTCAACAACGACCGGCAGCGGCCTTGTGTCAGCGGTGGGTCGCAGAGGGATTCCTTGTCGTGGCTGATTCGTCGAAGAAGGCTCGCCGCTATCGTTTGAAAGACGAACTTGAGGAACGCATTGCGGGTCAGGCGTGACCACATGCGGTCAGTCCTTGCGGGCTGGCTTCGCTCCCTGCTCACCAATGGGAAGCCCTGGCTACGGCAATCAAGCGGACGTTTGCAAATCGGGGAATGGAGATTGATCCGGCTCCCGTCGGACTGTCAGCGGCCTTTGGCAAGGACCCGGCTAAGCAGACGCAGTGGAGCGCATTTCTAAAGCGGGCGAGGCTCACGGAAGCGCCAAAAAATCTCTCCGAGGTCGTGAAAGAACTGCAAGAGTTCTTCGCGACGATTCTCTCTCGGGTCTAATCGGTATCGTGCAAGATAGACTCAAGAGGGTCGATAAAGTGCGGTGGCAATCGGGGTGTGAATCCCCTTTTCAGCGTAGGGTATTTGTGCGGGTATCGCTGTGGAAAACGCGCATAACTCCTTTATTGTCAATACTTCTGAATCCCTGGGGGGCAACCAATCAAACACTTCCGCACGCTTCCCTGGGCTTCCTCGTCCATTATCAGTTCATTCAAAATGAATAACTTACGTCGATTTGGCGTTCGAGGACGTGCGCGGACGTGCTCCTAGAGCCATATGAAAAGTGGGGTACGATCCAATTTTCCTGCCCTTCGACGTGACAAATGGCACTGACGGATACTGCAATCCGAGGAACGAAGCCGGGGCAGAAACCATTCAAGATGTATGGCCGCTGGCCTGTTTCTGCTGATCAATGCGGGCGGATCGAAGCTGTGGCGTTGGCGCTATCGGCAAGTCTCCGCGTCATGCCGATACCGTCATGCGGCGTCTGGAAGCGGACGTTTTCCCGGCATTTGGTCACAAGTTTTTTGACGCGGTAACGGTTGCCGGCGTCCGGGAACTCATGCTGACAATCGAGAGACGCGATGCAAGAGATGTTGCCAAACGGGTGCATGAGGCCACGTCCCAGATTTATCGGTTTGCGATCACTCGTAACATTGCGCTCCCCTCTCCTCACTACTGGATCTGAATGAATCCCAGGGGCAGCGCCGTGTTGCCGGTCTGACGGCCACGGCCCAGGTGTGCGAGATATCGAAGTTGATCAGCAGAAAGCGGGGCCGACCGCAGAAATCGCGGTATCATTCACCGCTCGTTCTGAAACAGAGAGAGCTGAGGATCGGCAAGCTTGCTCTTCGATCGACGCACATCGCCGAAAACCGTCCTGCCGTCCAGGGAAGCCGAGATATTACGCTCGTGGGCGATGGCAGCGCTGAAGTCCGCAAGCGGCTGGCGCTCTTCCTCTACTGCGCGGGTCAGNNGCCCGGCGCAGCACTCCTAGCGACTCGTCGTAGGTCTGCAGCGGGACCGGAAATGGGTGGCCGTCCTTGCCACCATGCGCAAACGAAAATCGCGCCGGGTCCGAAAACCGACTGGGTGCACCGTGTACAACCTCGGCAATCAAGGCCAGCGATTGCAAGGTGCGTGGGCCCAGGCCCTCCACCAGCAGGAGCGACGCGAAGTCGCGGAGTTGCTGGTCATGGGCGACCGCCAGAACAGCACCAAGCCGCTTCAGGTCCACATCGGCGGAACGGACATCATGGTGCGATGGCATCGTAAGTTTGCGGGCGTCCTGTAGCGAGGATTCGACCGGTTCCTTCGCAATCGCGAGCAACGCCTGTTGAGCCCTGTCGGCTCGGGCATCGACCAGATTGAGAATCGTCCCTTGAGGTTGGCCGACAATCGCCGTGTGCGGATCGGAGACGAAGTCACGCACGGTGGTGGAGTGCCAGTGGTAGCGCCGAGCTAGATGGCTGGCCGGATTCATGCCTTGTTGTACGACGGACCATTCCCCCGACTTGTGGATCACGAAGGAGTGCAGGTAAAGCTGAAAGCCATCGGCAATGGCGTTATTGTCCACACGAGCCGTGAGTCGACTGGTGCGAGCGAGTTCATCGCCGTTCAGCCCAGTGCGACCGGAGAAGGCTCGCAGCTCATCGGGTGTCCGAACAGAGTGTCGGCCACGCCCGCCGCATATTGCGAAGCCAAGCTCGGAGAACCGAGGATTGAGTCCGCGCTTCAATGCTCCCATCACAGAGGTCGTGATTCCGGAAGAATGCCAATCCATGCCCATCGTGCAACCGAGAGCCTGGAACCAGAACGGATCGCTCAGGCGCGTGAGGAACTCCGACGGTCCGTACGACAGCACGACGTTCTCGACGATGGCAGTCCCAAGCTGGGTCATGCGTTCTGCCAGCCAAGGCGGTATGCGTCCACCGTGGAGAGGAAGATCGGCAGTGCCGGAACGCTTCACATGTCTATTGTCACCTGAGCGGAGGCGCGGCCTGAAATGAAGTGATTTGCGGAATCCGTCTTTTGGATCCTAAGTAGAACGTCTTCCCGCGCTCAGTCCAGGAGGACCATCGCAATGCAAGTTCAACCGGCACCACCAGCATCGTCTACACCAGCCGTGCTGTCAGCCCCCGTCCCCGCGCAGATTCCAACTGCACAAGCCACCCCCACATCGCCCGCAGCACCGGCGCACCAGCCCAGGCCGTGTCACCCGCGGCGACTGGATCGCACGTGTCCACCCGCCCCGTACCGCCCACGCCACCAGCGCAGCGGGAAAGCTCCGGAGGATTGCTCAGTGTCTGCCGATGTGCCAGAGAAGGCCGCAAGCGAGCCGCAGGTCGTTCTGTGTGTTGGAGGCGCTGTTGGGCAGCGCAGTCCTAACGTAGTCCACCTCCAGCAAGCGCACGCCGAAGTTCTTGGAGAAGAACAGATTGAGACCTGCGCCGGCCTGGAGGGCAAACGATGCGGCGCTGGAGGTGGTTCCCGCGGTGGCTGGGAAGATGCCGTTGAAGGCACGAACGCCGCCGAAGAGCCCCTGCCCGTAGAGTTGCATGCGGCGCACATCGGTAGTGGCGGCGTGGCCGGTCCAGGCGGTATAGGTATAACGCGGACCGGCCATGAATGCGACCTTGTTCACATCCACTCCGGGCGCGAAGTTGGAGGCATGGTCTCCGGTCACGCTGGCGGCGATGCCCAGGCCACTTCTGAAAGTCACTGCCACGTCTGCGCTGCCTCCCTGCAGCCAGGAACAACCGCAGTTTCCGGGCGCGAGTTCTGCCCGCTCCGTCGCGTAGGTTACGGCCAGGTCGGTGGAGACAATGGCCGGGCTTGCGCCGGAATAGGGCAGTTGCGCCCAGGCGGTAGCTCCGGCCAGCATGCACGCGCTCACTAGGAGCGCCCTTCCGCGGATCGATCGACGCATTTTCATCCGTCTCCTTGTCACTCAACCGTGAGGGTCACGGTGGTGGAGTGCGACAGCGCGCCCGAGGATCCGGTCACCGTCACCGTGTACGTTGTTTGTTGCTGGCCGAAGAAGCCGCTGGCGGAGCCGCATCCACTCAGTCCAACTGCTGCGGAAAGGGTTACGCCGAGCAACAACAGCAGCGAGACCGTGCGGCCAAACCGTCTGCCCGCGCGGCGCAATCGGCCCGCGAAGGGCAGTAGCAGCAGCGCCAGAGCGAACGGCGCCAACCGGCGGCCCAGGTCATGGGTGGGATGCAGGGCTGCCGCAGTCTGCGGCAACTGGATGGTCAGCGTCACTGTCGTCGTCCCCGAACCCGCAGGCAGCGTGGCCGGCGAGAAGATCGCTATCGCGCCTGGTGGCAGGCCACTGACAGACAGCGTCACCGCCGCCGGGAAGGTAGTCGCGTTGATTGGGCTCACGATCAAGGTGAAGACGGCTGTACCACCCGGCAACGCCGTCACCGAGGTGATCGAACTGGATCCGCTGGTAACCGAGATGGCAAGGTCGAAGTCGTCGATCACCTCGGTTAGCGCCGAGCTGGTTGCCGAGACGAAGTTGCCATCGCCGCCGTAGACCGCCGTGATTGTGTGCGAGCCAACCGCCAGGCCCGACGTGGTCAGGGTTGCCACTCCGCCAGCCAGTGTGGCCGTGCCCAGCGGCGTCGAACCATCCAGGAATGTCACCGTGCCGGTTGGCGATCCGGTCGCCGAGGAGACCGTCGCCGTCAACGTCACCGCGTTCTGGACCAGCACTGGGTTGGAGGAGGATGCCAGCCCAATCGCCGCCGGCGCGGCTTTGCCGATTGTCAGGGTCTGCGTGACCTCGGTCGCCGCCTGCCAGAGCGTATTGCCCGCCTGGTCGGCGGCAATCACCACCGATCCAGCGCCGGTCGCCGTCAGCACGTTCCCGTTGAGCGTCGCCGGACCGGACTTGACGGTAAACGTAACCGGCAGGCCCGAAGTGGCTGTTGCGCTCAGCGTGATCGGCGCAGCGCCATACGTCACGGGCGTCAGCGAGTTGAAGGCGATGGTCTGCGCCTGCTGTCCCACCTGCACCTGGAAGCTCAATGCGGTGGCTGCGCTGTAGTCGGTGTCGCCCGCATAGGTCACCGCAACCGTGTAGAGTCCCGAGGCCTGCGTGCTGGGAATGCTCACGGTGGCCGTGCCGCTGGAGATTGCCGCCAACTGGGCGTTGCCTGTGCCGATCGTGTAGCTGATGGTCCCAGTCGGCGTTGCAATCCCCGTGCCCGAGTATTGTCCCGCCACCGTCACCGGAATCGATCCCGCCTGGTTGAAGACCACCTGCACCGGCTGCGCCGACAACGCCGGTCCGGTCAACGAAGACGTGGCCTTGGCGATGGTCAGTGTGCCGTTGGCGAAGCTGAAGGTGTAGTTGGTCGCGGCCAGCGTTCCCTGCGCCGCGGTGATGGTGTAGCCGCCCACCGCGCTCGGTGCGGACGGCACGGTCGTCAACGATGCCGAACCGGTCACGGACGATGCCGCCGTGTCCGCACCTTGGAAGCCGGTGATCGCCGCCGTGTATGCCGGGACCGCCGCGCCGTAGGCGATGACCGGCGAGTTCGCCGTTACCAGAAGCGACGCCTTGTTCACGGCCAGCGTGACCTTGGCCGTGGCTGTGGCGTAGTTGGTGGTGTTGGTCGGGGTGAAGGTAACCGAGAGCGTCTGCGAACCCGCCGTCAGCACCGCTCCGGCAGCCGGGCTATAGGCAAATGTTCCGGCCACGGTTGAGCTGGCGTCGAGCTGGGTTGCGCCGAGCGCCGTGCCGTAGGAGATCGCTGCTGGAGTCGGCCAGGTGATGGCAGGGGTGGCCTGGTTGACCACGATGCTCTGCGTCACCTGCGTCGCAGCCGCGTAGTTGGCGTTGCCCGCCTGATTGGCGGCTACTACTACCGTTCCAACTCCGTTGATCGTAAGCGTACTGCCGTTGGTTCCGCTGACCGTTCCCGGCCCGGAGACGACGCTGAAGGCCACCGTGTTGCCCGATGCGCCACCCGTCGCGCTGAGCGGGATGGTCATGCCCGAAGAATAAGTGACCGGCGTGGTGGGTTGCGTGAAGGTGATGGCCTGCGCGATCGCATTGACCACGACGCTCCTTTGCACCTGCGTTGCGGCGGAGTAGTTAGCGTTGCCCGCCTGATTGGCGTCGATGACCAGAGTGCCGACGCTAGTAACAGTGAGCGTGCTGCCGGCGATGCTGCCGGTTCCGGTGCTGCTTGCGTCGATGGCGAAGACCACCGCATTGTTGGAGGCCCCGCCGGTGGCAACCAGCGTGATGGGTGAGACGCCGTAGGTCACAGGCGATGTTGGCGTGGTGAAGCTGATAGTCTGCGTGGCCTGGTTGATGACAATACTTTGCGTCACCTGCGTCGCCGCCGAGTAGTTGGTGTTGGCCGCCTGGTTGGCGGCCAACACCAGCGTTCCAACTCCGGCGATCGTCAGCGTGCTGCCGCTGACCGTTCCCGATCCGGAGACAACGCTGAAGGTTATCGCCAATCCGGAGGTGGAAGTAGCCGAGAGGGAGATCGGCGCGACACCATAGTTGACGGGCGATGCGGGCGCACTGAAGGTGATGGTCTGAGATACTTTAGCTACAGTAACCGTAGCGGTTTGCGTGCCCGCTGTGTAGTTGCCCGCTGCGAGCTGACTTGCCTGAAGTACGACACTTCCCGCGCCCGTCAGCGTCACCGTCGAGCCGGAGATGGTCGCTGGCCCGCTCACCACCAAGTAGGCAATCGCCCCGGATGAACTTGATGTCGCTGCCACCGTGAACGGCGCGTCGCCGTAGGTATGGTTCGGAACGGTGAAGGTGATAGTTGGTGTTGTCTGATTGACTACGATGCTCTGCGTTACCTGGGTCGCAGCCGCGTAGTAGGCGTTGCCCGCCTGATTGGCGGCTACTACTACCGTTCCAACTCCGTTGATCGTAAGCGTACTGCCGTTGGTTCCGCTGACCGTTCCCGGCCCGGAGACGACGCTGAAAACTACTGCATTGCCCGATCCGCCGCCGGTGGCGCTGATCGTGTAGGTGAGCCCTGAGCTGTAAGTCGCCGAGGTAGGCAGGCTGTCGGTGAAGGTAATCGTTTGCGTCGTCAGGGCAATGCCGGAGCCGGAGAGCGAGACCGTTTGGGGGCTGCTGGGAGCGTTGTCCGTGATGGTGAGAGCAGCAACTGACGCCGCGCCCAACGTGACGGGATTGAAGGTCAGTATGACGGTGCAACTTGCGCCCGCAGCCAGCGTGGGATTCAAGCACGTCGACGAGGCACTGATGGAGTAGGGGCTGCCCGTCGTCACCGCCAGGGATGCGATGGTGATAGAACTGGTCTGGTTGTTCGTCAGGGTGACAGTCTGGGTGGGGCTGGTCGTGTTCACCGTAACCGAGCCGAAGTTCAGCGAGGACGCTGATAGCGTGACCGGGGCAATGCCGGTGCCGCTGCCGGAGAGCGAGACTGTTTGCGGGCTGTTTGGCGCATCGTCGCCGATGTTCAAGGTGCCCGGCGTCGCACCCAGCAGGGTCGGAGTAAAGGTAAGAGCGAGGGTGCAACTGCCCGCGGCAGCCACAGGAGTTCCGACGGCGCAGGTTGTGCCGGTGGAGACAATGGCATAGGGTGCCGCGACCGCGATGGAGCTAAAATGCAGCGCAACCGCCTGATTGTTCGTCAGGGTGACAGTCTGGGTGGCGCTGGTCGTGTTCACCGTAACCGGGCCGAAGTTCAGCGAGGACGCTGATAGCGTGACATTCGGCAAATTCGTCACCAGGCCATCTGTGACGTGGATGGTCTCGGCGATATTCAAGATGGTCGCTGGAGTATCCGACTGCGCATCGGTGACGTGGATCGACTCGGTAATCGCCAGTACGGTCGGGGCCACTCCAATTCCTGTGCCTGTCAGGTGCGACAACTGCGGCGTGTTGGGCGCATTGTCCGCGACGGAGACATACGCCGAGAAGGGTGTGGTTACAGAATTGACAACGAGGCTGTCGGAGGTCGGCGTGAAGCTGACCGGGATGGTGCAGTGCGCCAGCGGTGCCAGCGTAGTTCCGCAGGTCGTTGTGCCGACGGCGAATTGGCTAGTATCTGTGCCGGTCAGGGTGATGGAAGAGATCGTCAGCGGCACGACGCCAGTGCTGGTCAGAGTGAGGTTTTTGACGGCGCTGGTGATTCCGACGTTCTGCTGGCCGAAGTTGAGCTGATCTTCCACCAGGATCGCGTTTGGCGTACCCGTCAACCCGGTCATGCCCGCGGTCTGCGTCGCCGGAGTCCCGCTCACCATGTCCGAGACAGTCACTGTGGCGATGAATTGGCCAAGTATGGTTGGAGTAAATGTGACCGCTATCTGGCAAGTGGAGTTGGCCGCCAGCGTTGCTCCGCAGTTGTTGGTCTGCGCGAAGACGGAGGCACCGCTCCCGGTGACGAGGATGCTGGTGATGGGGAGGCTGCTCGATGTGTTATTGCTCAACGTAAAGTTTTGCGCGGCCGTTGTGACATTCACCATGCTGGCAAAGCTGAGCAGGGGCGGCAGCAGCGTCACCTGGGCGGCCGTCCCGCTGGAGGTGCCGTACAGGTTGATGGTCTGGGTTGGCAGCGCTCCATTGTCGGAAACCTGGTCTGTGTCGAACAGCGGGTTACCGGCCACGGTGGGTGTGAAGTCGATGCTGTATGGGCACTCCGTGCCGGGCGCAAGCCCGGTGCTGTTGAGCAGGATGCAGTCCGGCGCCGAGACATCGCGGGTGAAGTCCGGGGTGGAAATGCCGTAGGCGATTGGACTGGTGAAGGGGGCATTGAAGGTAAGCGGGCCGGTATTGCCGGCGTTCAACACGGTGACGGTCATCGGTCCAGTCACGCTGCCCGTCGGCAACTGCACGAAGGTTCCGTTAGAGTACCAGGGCGAGAATTCTAGGGTGGATTTGGAGACATCGATCTTGCGCACCCCACGCGACATCTCCATGATGTAGACATTGCCCAGGCCGTCCACGCGGACAAGCTCAGGTAGAGCCAGCGAGGCCAGGTTTGCCGAGCCGTACCCGAAATCCCCAAATCCGCCGAAGTCGCCCGAGGTGAAGTTGTACCCACTGCTCTGGCCGACGATCGTGGTGATGGTCTGCGTCGCCTGGTCCACACGTCGCACATCGCAGGCGGTGTTGTCCTCGAGGTAGAGATTGTTGGCCGCGTCCAGGGCAATGCCCCCCAGTCCGCCGAAGCCCGCGGACAAGGCCGTGCCGCCATCGCCGACATCGCCGTAGCAGGTCTGGTACTGGTAGGGGCTTGCCACCCCGCTGCCAGCCACCGTGGTGATGATGTGGGTCGAGGCATTCACCATCCGCACCTGGAGACCTTCATCGATGTAGAGATTGCCGTTGCTGTCGAAGGCAATATCGCCGGGGATGATCTTGGCCGAAGTCGCCAGGCCATTGTCTCCGCTGTGACCATAAGTCCCGTTGCCAGCGTAGATGGTGACAATGCCGGTTTTGGCGTCCATGCGGCGTACCACGGCGTTGTAGACCGCCGATTCAGTTCCGTTCACAATCGGACCAAAAACATATCTGTCGGCGAAGTAGAGGTTGCCCGCCTGGTCGAGCGCGATGCCGGAGACTCCGTCGAGCGTGGCGTTTGTGCCCGTGCAGCCGTCGCCAAACGAGTCCGTCTGTCCGGGGCAGCCCACGCCGGTGGTCGTACCGGCGCCGCTATTCGTCCAAGTCACCGAACCATCCACGACGGTCTGGCCCGCGACATTGGCACTGACAAACGACGGTACTGTCCCGCCGGAGGTGCCACCCTGCGTCACGGTGAAGAGGAAATTCACGTTGTGGGTTCCGGGGCCGGGTACGTTCGGCACGGCGAGGTTCTCCTGAATGATGCTGCCCGGATAGAAGTAGGTGTTGGATTCCCATCCATTGCCCTGGCCGCCGGTGTTGCTGAGGTTGCCCAGGACCGATGTAATGATCTTGCTGACGGGGTTGATGTAGCGGATGCTGGGCGCGCTGTTGGCCGGGTTGTCTCCAATGTAAAGGCCGCCCACGCTGTCTACTGCCAGCGGTCCGCCGTCCTCGACATTCGCACCCAGCGCAGCCCCTCCGTTTCCGTCGAGGTACTGGTCATACCCACCGCATTGAAAGGGATTGCCGGCAAAGAGATGGATGTTGCCTTGCGGATCGACACGCCAGATGAGGAAGTTCATGCTGTCGGATAGATATAGATTACCCGCCTGATCCAGGGCCATGCCGTTCAGGAATCCTACATACGCATTGGCTGCCAGGATTCCGTCTTCTCCGACGACTCCGGTACAGACGGCCCCGCTGCCGCCCACATAATTGCTGATGATTCCAGGCGTCAGCGCCGCCACCGGGCCCGTTCCCGTGCCGGTGAGAGCAAAGGCGTACGGCGTGCCTCCGCCTTCCGTGGTGGTTACCACCAGAGGCGCGTTGCGGAACCCCGGCGCGGTGGGAGTAAAGGTCACCGGGATCGAGCAGACGGTTGTGGAGGGATTCACGGTCGTGCCATCCACAGTGCATCCGCTGATGGTTCCCAGCGCGTACTCCGTAAACCCGGTCTGCATGGCGATCGACTTGAGAGCAAGGCTATTGTTCAACTGCAAGGTGACGGTCTGCGTGGTGCTTTGCCCCACCGCAGTCGCAGGAAACGTCGCGTTGCCGATGGTGAAGCTCGATCTTCCCGCCGGCGTGAAGCTCGAACCGACCAGGTTCACGTTCTGCGAGGCGTAGAAGGCTCTGAGGGCTGATCCGCCGGAGTTGTCGTTGACACTCAGCGTCGCGGTAAAGTATCCCGGCATGGTGGGCGAGATGGCTACCGAGACGGTGCAATTGGCACTGATGGCCAGCGTCGCGCCGCAGGTGGTGCCAACTACGCTGAACATATCCGCCTCATTGCCGGAGAAAGTGAAGGCTGCCGTCCCAGTTCCGGTATAGTAGCCAAAACATTGTGGAGACGGGCTTGGCGCGACAATTGCCGTGCTGCAAAAAGTCAGCGGAGCGGTTCCCGTGTTGGTCACGGTCACGATGCTGGCGGCGCTGCTCGCGCCCGGAGCAGTAAGTGGGAATTGGATGCTGGAGACCGAAAGGTTCGCCACCGGCGCGGTCCCCGTGCCATTCAAGGTTGCAGTCTGCGTGCCGCCTCCGCTGCTGGCGTTATCGGTGACGGTGAGCGTCATGGTCTGCAGACCTGTCGCGGTGGCGGAGTAGGTGACGGAAAGCGTGCAAGTGGAGTGGGCCGCCAGCAGCGTGCCGCAGTTGTCGGTCTCTTTGAAGGGGGGGACATTATATTGGTTGGGGTTGATGGAAGAGATCGTCAGATTTACATTGCTGGTATTGGCCAGAGTCAGGGTCTGCGCGGCGCCGTAGCCCATCTGGACCACTCCCGTGAAGTTGAGCGGCCCGCCGGTCAACGTGGCCGTGGGCAGCGGACCGGCTCCCGTCCCCGATAGCTGAACGTGGTTGCTGGCGCTGTTGCTGTAGTCCGTCTGGGTGAAAGGCAACCCGCCCGTGGAATCGGCGATGGGCTGAAAGACAAAGGACGTTCCGCAGGTATCGCCTGGACTCAGTGCAAAGTACGATTGGTTGTTGCTGCAGTCGTTGCTGTTGAGATTCGGGTTGAAGGGGTTGGCGTTTGGATTGGTGTACGGCGTCGTCGCAAAGGGCGGCGTAACGGTGAAATAGCCGGAGTAATTTCCCTGAAGCCCACTCATCGCTGGATTGCTCGGGACGATGATGTCCTCGTCCGTCACGATGGCCGTCTGCGCGGGGCTGGTGTTGCCGACATTGACCGATCCAAAGGCAAAACTGGTCTGCGATCCATCCACGAAGCGGACTCCATCGGCCTCCAGAAGGTAGAGGTTCCCCGTTCCATCCACAACCAGCCCGGGCGCGCCATTGAGTCCGGCCTCGGTTGCCGCTCCGCCGTCTCCAGAGGCGGTGCAGCTTCCGTTCCCCGCAACCGGCAGCATTGCCGGAGTGGTCATTCCATACTGCGTGGTTGGGTTGTACTGCAAAACCGTGCAGCTTCCCTGCAACGTGAAATAAATATCGTCGCTCGCATCCACGGAGAGACCCGGTGGGCTCGTCGCCGCCTGGTAGAGGGTGCCAATGTTGCCCGTCACCGCATCCACGCGCCGCACACTCTGGTTCTGACTGTCGGCAAAGTAGAGATCGCCGGCCGAATCCACCGTGACTGCCAGCGGAAGATTCAAGTTGGCCGCGCTCGCCAACCCGCCGTCGCCGTTGCCGGTCGCGGGCAGATTGCCCAGGCCGCCCGCGATGGTGTAAATGTCGCCTGCCGTCGCCGTTGCGGCGCTTGTGTACTCTGTGGCGATCAGGCCGGCAAGCGGCGTGCCGCCCATGTAGACCACGCGAATCGCATTGTTGCCGCTGTCCGCGATATAGATGTTTCCATTGCCATCCACCGCAATGCCGGCAGGATTGTAGAGCTGCGCCAACGTGGCAGCGCCTTGATCGCCGGAGAAGCAGCAGCCGGAGGATGTGGCAACGCCGCCGTTGTTCAGCGTGCCCGCCACCGTGTTGATGATGCCCGTCGTCGCGCTCACCATGCGCACGGCGCTGTTGCCGGTATCGGCAATATACAGATTTCCCGCGGCATCGAGCGCGATGCCGGATGGCCCATTCAACGGAGACGCCGTCGCCGCGACGCCATCCACGCCCGCTCCAGCCGTACTGGCGCTGCCGGTGGGCGCAATGCCCGCAACGGTATAGATTTTGCCTGCTACGGGACTGGCTACATTGGGAATGCCGCCCGCCTTGTATACGACGCGCACCACATTGTTTCCCGTGTCGGCAATGTAGATGTTGCCAAGCCCGTCCACGGCGATCGCGGCTGGATTGTTGAAGACAGCGCCACTGGCCACGCCTCCATCGCCCGCATAGCCGGTCTTCGGAGAAATATCGCTGCCAACAAGGTCCGAAATCAACCCCGGCGTCATCACCGCCGTGGGCGTGGTGCCGCTCCCGATCAGCGGGTAGTTGACAACCTGATAAATCCAACCCGCAATCGGGTCAGCGTACTGATAGGTCACCTGCAAGGGCGCAGTGCGGCCGATCGGCACGGGAGAGCTGGCGCTGCCCGGCAGTTTCGGGTAAAAGTAGACCGTGAAGCTGCAAGACGCACCCGGCGCCATGAACAGGTAGGCTGTGCAAGTGCTGGAAGTGATCTGATACTCGTAGGTGGCGCTGTAGCCTGGAGCGATCTGTACGGACCAAAGATCGACCTGGTCAACTCCGCTCGCCGTCAGCGTAAAACTCTGCGAGTTGCTCTGGCCAACCGCGGCAATCGGGAAGACCTGGGAGGTGCCTGAACTGGTAAGCGTCAACATGCTCTGCGCCTGGGCGGACACGGGCATCCCCACCGCCAGCAGAACCGGCAGCAAGACGACCACACAGCGCCCTGCCGCGGCATGGAGGACGCGCCGCAAGGTCTGCGCCTGGGCAGAGACAGCCATCCCCGCCGCCAGCAGACCGAGCGCCATCGCGCAACCTGCGCGCACAGACGCACCGACACTACGACCGAGAGCCGCGCCCACGCTCCGGCGTTGTCTCTGTGCCCCATCCATAACTGCCGCAAACCCGATTCCGTCTCTCATCGCCGCTCTCCCTTTCCACTTCGCCCGAACCGTTGTGTCGAAGAAGTTAAGAGAAGCTGATGGTGACCGTGACCGTGATGATCTGGCCAGCGGTTGCGCTTACTGGTAAGGGAGAGGTTGGAATCTGGGTCGAGGTAAAAATTGCGGGGAAAACTGAATCGGTTATTGTTGTTGCTGGAACATTGCCGGCACATCCCTTTGGCGCAAGATCTCCGCTTAGATCTGCGGAGGAGCCCGTGAAGTTAAGGTAGCCTGTGGCCCCGAAGTTGGTACCGAGTGCGCTCGAAGAGGTGGCGCATAGAGGAAGTATTGTTTGCACAGCGCTGATGGAGGTTAGACCGCTGGGAACCGTGAAGTTTCCAGACAGTACCCAATTGACCGTAGGGCTGAAATTCACCACGGTATTCAAAACGTTCTGTGACGGCGACAGGATAGCTTGCATGTTGGCTAACGCGAAAGTATTGATAAACGGGCTGGTTGACTTGGTCATTAGGTAACACGCAATCCCCTGGCCGCTATTCACGCAGTATTTACTTGGATCACTGGGAAACGCGCTGCTTGTCTGGATCAGGAGTATCCCCGGGTCCCCGGCCACGACATTTCCGGAGAGCAACGCCGCCAGAATCTGATCACCGGAGATGACATACCCGCTCGTTACCAGCGAGTTGTCGAACTCGCGGCGCTCGCCCGGCGTGCCGTCGGCGTTCTTCACCTGTAGCACCCAGTGGCCATGCACCTTGATGCCTTCACTCGCCGGCTTGCCGGGCGCAGCCGCCTCTTGCTCCTCGGCTGGCTTGGACGCAGCCTGGGCAGCCAGACCAGTCTTGGCCGAGGGTGCAGCCGTAGCCGGAGCCGCGGCGGAGACGTTGCTGCCTTGAACCGCTGCGGCCTGCTGGGCGACGCCCACCGGCGTCAGGGCAAGAATCGTGAATAGTCCGCACGCCCCGGCCAGCAGGCGCATCGAGTTGAGATTGAACTGCTCCATCCTCTGTCTCATGTCGTTTCTCCCCGTATCTTCGTTGCAAATGATTTTTTCTGTAGTTGGAGCTTGTACTTTTCTCCGCCTGTCCCGCTACCTGCGATGTTTGTCCTGTGCTGTCAGCGGGGGTGCCGGTAACTCCGGGGACCCCGATTCGGGCCCACTGTCTGCGCTGGCCGGTTCCTTTGCGCCCTCCTTAGGCTGGTGCCGCACCAGCATCGAGACCCATTCCCGCTCCACTGTCACCTCGATGCGTCCCTGCGCGATCTCTTCCCCGTTCTTTTCATCTTTTGTTGTTTCCTCTACCGATACGCCGCGGCGTAAGATGTTCATACATTCGCTCCTCGTTTGCTGCTCACTAGCTGGCGTTCGGCAACCCGCTCGAGTTCCCACTGGAGCATGGTCTGGAATCGGGCGTCTTGAATTTGGCCTGAATTATTCTGAAAGTTTTATGAAAGCGTCCTATGTCATTCACTTCGCGCGGCTTGTATCGTTTCGATGGGTTTGAGCTGGACGCTTTCACGCGGGTCTTGACTCGCAACAATACCCCCATTCCGCTCACCCCGAAGACAATTGATGTCCTTGAGTATCTGGTTCTCAACGCCGGTCGGATTGTCATGAAGGAGGAGTTGATCCAGGCGGTCTGGCCCAACGCCTTTGTGGAAGAGAACAACCTGACCCAGCACATCTCCGCGTTGCGCAAGGCGCTGGCCGACAAGTCCGGCTGGATCGTGACCTACTCCGGCCGCGGATATCAGTTCACCGCCCAGGTCCAGGTGGAATATCCCGTGGATTCTCTTCCCGAGAGCCAGCCGGGGGACATCTTTGTGCAGCGCGTTCGGGAGCGCACCCATGTTGTCTTCGAGAATTCGCCGCCGCCTGCCCCCCTTGCGCTGCCTGCGGGGACTCCATTCCGCCGCCACATCCCGATCTGGTGGATGGGAGTCGGTATCCTGGCGACGGCGCTGATCGCCTTGGTCGCTCCTTCGTTATGGAAGCATTTTTCCAAGCCGCCGCAGCTCCGCACCGTCATGGTCGCCGACTTCGCCGATGCCACTGGCGACGCCACGTTCGACCGAACTCTCAAGAGAGCGTTGGAGATCGACCTGGAGCAGACTCCCTATATCGATGTGATGAGCGAGCGCGAGGTGGTCGGCACGCTGCATCAAATGGGCCGCGAAGACACTTCGGCGATTGCCCCCGGCATTGCCAGGGAGATATGCGAGCGCAGCAACCGGCAGGTGCTCCTGACAGGAAGCATCGCCCCCGTTGGCCAGGAATATCTGCTGATGCTACAGGCGACCGATTGCGTTTCAGGCAAGATGCTCTCTGGCGCTAAGGCCGAGGCCCCGGACAAGGAGAAGGTGCTTGCCGCGCTGGACACGGTCGCCAACCGCGTCCGGCAGGACCTGGGAGAATCCGCCGAGTCGCTCGAGCGCTTTCAGGTTCCCATCGCGCAGGCTACCACCTCCTCGCTGGACGCCCTGGAGCAATACTCTACCGGCGAGTATCTGCTGGGAAGAATGGGCAAGGAGGAGAACGAGGTCCTCCCGTTCTTTCAACGCGCGCTGGCTCTGGACCCGCACTTTGCCATGGCGTCGGTCGCCATTGCCACTGGATACTTCAACCTGGGCGAGCCGAATCTGGCCGCGCCCTACTACCAGCGTGCCTTCGACCTCAGCAATCGCATCAGCGAGAAGGAGCGCCTCTACATCCGTGCTCACTACTACGCCGACGACATCCGCGACATTCGGCAGGGCATTCAGACCTACCGAATGTGGGCCGAGATCTATCCGCGCGACTGGGGGCCATGGCTCAACATCGCCATCCTGTACACCCAGCTCGGCCAGTTCGATGAGGCGATCTCCGCCGCGCAGCACGCGCTTGCGCTGGATGCAAACCATGGAATCGTCTACGGCGTGCTGGCGCGAGACTACATGCGCCTGAACCGCTACGCCGAGGCCCAGTCCACCGCCCAGCGCGCCCTCGCCATTGGCATGGACTCCTCCCTGATCCATGCCACTCTGTTTGAGACCGCGCTGCTGCAGCAGGATCAATCTGCCTTATCGCGCGAGATCGCATGGAGCCGGGGCAAGGATGTCGAGTGGGAGTTCCTCGACCTACAGGCGCTGGCAGCAGCCAAAGAGGGTCGCTTGAAGCACACCGAAGAGCTCTTCGGCGCGGCATACGATTCCGCGCAACGCGAGGGCCTCTCCGAAACCGCGGACGATATCCTGCTCGACCAGGCGCGGATGGAGTTCGAGTTTGGCCTGCCTGCCGCATCGCGCGATACCCTCAGCCGCCTGCACAACCTCGGTGCCACTTCGCTGGAGCTTGCCATTCTGCGCGTGCAACTGGGCGACACCTCGGTTGCCCAACGCTATATGGCAGAGCACAACCCCGACACGCATTCCGGCACCCTGATGGAGTATGTCTATCTGCCTCGGCTGCGTGCGGAGCTGGCCATCGAGCGCGGCAAGCCTCTCGAAGCCATTACCGCGCTCGAACCTGCCACGCCATACGAACTGGCCGATTACAACGTACTCATGCAAAGGGCCGGGGCCTATCTGCAGGCCGGACAGCCAGGCATGGCCGTTCATGACTATCTGAAGGTCCTTGCCAACCGCGGTGTCGATCCTGTCTCTGCCCTATACCCTCTGGCGCAACTTGGCGTGGCTCGCGCCTATGCCATGGAAAACGACAAGGTCGTCAGCCGCAGCGAGTATGAAAAGTTCTTCAACTCATGGAAGGATGCGGATGCGGACCTCCCCGTCCTGAAACAGGCCCATCTCGAGTTCGCCCGTCTCAAGTAATTCCGTCGTGGCTTATCCCAGTGACGTCTATCCATCGGTGCCGACCACCTCGTCCGCACCTACCCCTCCACGTAAGGCTTCGTCTCCGGTCCCCCGCCATCTGCGACATCGCCGCCCCACCTGGCTCACCACGGCCACGCTCCTCACATCGGCGAAGAGGCGTACAATTGAAAGTGCTGGCGTCACATCGCGCGGGCAGGAGAGTGTCAAATGGCATCAGGAACAGTGAAATGGTTCAACGACGCAAAGGGCTTTGGCTTTATCACACCGGACGACGGCAGCGCAGACCTCTTTGCCCACTACTCTGCAATTGCGTCAAGCGGCTTCAAGTCACTTCAGGAAGGCCAAAAAGTAACCTTCGAAGCGACCAAGGGACCAAAGGGTATGCAGGCTTCGAACATCCAAGCCGCATAGACTTTGTACCGAACGATGGCTGTAACACCTGCGATCGCGGGGTTACAGCCTTTTTCCCAATGATGATCGTGTAGATCGGATCGCCTGGCTCTTCCGTCAAGAACATTTGAATGTGGGCGGCGCACGCGCCGGGCTGTGCTTCTGCGGCGAGGATATGGGCTGCTAAGACTCAGCGAGCTGGGCTTCTAGCTGCATATCCAATTTCGAGTCTGTGCCAAACGGCTATCCTCCCATTCTTGCGAAGAGCCTCGACAATGCACGCTTCCACATAAGCAACGGTACCTATATTGTGGGGAGCTAGCTTGAAGATCAATGCCTCGTGTTTCCTAAACTGTGGAATGTCACCACATAAGCGCCCTCAAGCCGCAAGACCCCAACGCATCACATGCACCGTGGAACTCGGCACTAAGATTACTCCGTGTCGATGGGACCGCTGCGTATCTATTGTCACAAACATATGGGTGATGGTGACCCAGTGAATGTGGTTTTGGGACAATGACGGGTTTGCGGAAACGGGACGGTTTGGCTACGGGTATTGTCAAGTGCGAGAGACTGTGCCAGTTGGGCCGTACGGCAACATTTCTCCCGAAAAGTCAGCATTCGGTAAAATGCCTTGGGCGAAGCCCCCCGTCACTTTACTGGGAACGCTGTATTTCAGAACCTTCAACGTCCGCTTGCCACTCAAACGATCCGCCCGTTACATCAGGACAACCGCGTTGTAGACCATGTGGAGGAGAATCGCTGGGGCGAGGCGGCCAGATTTCTTGAAGATCAGAGCGTTGCACACGCCGAGGAGAAAAACAGGTGGCCATGACATTGCCGGGTGATAGACCGCGAAGAAGGCGGCACTGCCGATAATGGCGCGCCAGCCGCCCCACTCGCGGTCGAGGGCGCGAAAGAGGAGGCCGCGGAAGAGATACTCTTCGGCGAAGGGCGCGAAGACTACGGCCATGATGGCATAGGAGATGCGGAGGTCGTGGAGCTTCGCCATGGCTTCCTGCGATTTTCTGATCAGCTCCGCGGTGGCGGGAATGTGTTCGAGAGCGGCGAGGTAGCCATGGGCGGCGAGGCCGAGAGCGATGCCTCCTGCGGCTGCGAGCATGAGGGCCGGGATCAGTTGCGGAACAGAGGTGGAAGATGCGGCGGATCGCCAGCGGATGACGTCCTGGAGTGAGACGTTGCGCTCGCCCAGGAAGCTGATGACGCCGACAGAGACGGCGACGGAGCAGACGGCATAGGCGATGGCCTGGGCAATGGCGATGTTCTGCGGGCCGGCAAAGACGAGCAGAATGCCGGTGACGATGGCGCCGCACTCGACCAGGATACTGATGGAGATCATAGCGTGCATGAGCGTGGGTGGGGGTGGGAGTTCTTCGGACCAGGGATCGTAGAGGTAGGGCAGGCGCGCGCGGAAGTTCTGCCACATGGCCGCGGCGGTCATGTAGGAGTAGACGATTCCCATGACGGCGATGTGCCACTGCTGGCTGATGATTCCGATGGAGAAGGTGAGCATGCCGAGCTGGGCTGCGAGGCGGCGTCCCCAGGGGATTTTCTGAACTTCGCCGGATTCGGAGGTGATGGTGACCAGGGTGACCGATTTCTCCGCCATGCTGCGGCTGAAGAAGAACCAGCCGATGAGGACCAGGGCGATCTTCCAGGCGTCGGCGTGGAAGGTGAAGGCTGCATAGGCAAGCACCAGAGCGACGATGCTGGAGGAGATGAGCGACCAGAGCCAGGCCTTGGCTTTGAGCAGGCTTTCGAGGCCGCGCGGCCAGGTGAGGGCGATCCACAGGGCGCTGCCTTCGGAGGAGAGCGACTTGGGGCCGAGAATCCAGAGAAAGTAGGTGCCGAAGAGAATGCCCGTGCCACACAGGTAGTTCCACGCGCCCTGGGCATGGACGAGGATGCCGCGCAGGTTGAAGACCTGGACGCTCGCGATGGTGAGCGGGATGAGGATGGTCTGGACGATGGCACTGCGGTCGCGGACAAACCAGAGGAATTCCTTGCGGTAGAGAGGGTCCTTGCCGAAATTGGCGGTGCGCGTGCGGTGAGTGGGGGGGCGGAGCCGGTCGCCGGAGACGCCGCTGAGGCCAAGCTGCGCGCCCCAGACGCTGAAGCGGACGGAGCCGGCGATGATGATGGCGGCGAAGATCCAACAGGCCAGCAGGCCTGAGGGGAAGAACCAGGTGCCGTTGCTCTGGCCGCCGAGGAAGAGCCGGAGCCAGGGCCAGGGAAGGATGGTGAGCGGGTACAGGATGCGAGCGGCTGCGACGATGATTCTGGGTACGAGGAAGATTCCGAGGAAGAAGAGCATGAGCGAGGCGTAGCCGATCCAGCTCATGAAGCCGATCATGGCTCCGCGGGAGCGCGGGGAGAAGCGGAGGGTAACGGCGATCTCGCACGCCTTGCCGAGACAGGCCGCGGCGATGGTGATGGGGATGCCGATGAGGATGCCCGCTAGCAGGCCGATGCCGAAGTTGTAGACGAAGGTGTAGATGGTTGCGACGAAGAGCGGCGCGCCCCAGTAGATGGGATTTGCGGCGATGGGGGAGAGCATTTCGGCGAGGAAGATGGCGCCGGGCTGGGCGGGATGGGAGAAGAGCCACTCCCACATGGGATGGCGACGGCGCTGGAGATCGAGTTCGAGGCCTTCGCACTGGAAGACGAGCATGGCGAGCCACCAGAGGAAAACGAGGGAGCCAATCATGGGGGCGAAGGGGCCTGAGGTGGCGAGGCCGGAGAGGCCGGTGATTGCCTGAGGTTCGCCGAGGAAGGCCTGCGGACCGTGCGCGTTTTCACCGTCGCGCAGCCTCTGCTCGATGGCCGGCTCCGAGCCTCCATATTCGGTGGCGATGCGGTGCGCCTCAGTGGAGTAGGGGTTGTCGGGTTGGTATGGGTCAGGGCGGCCAAGCTCAGGATGGTGCTTGTAGAACCGCATCTCATGCAGGAACTGGCGGCTGACGACGATGTCGCCGCGGCGCTCGGCTTCGACGCGTTGGGCTGTGGCGATGGCGGTACGCAGCACGAAGGCGGCGGCCACGTTGATGCCGACCATGAAGAGGGCGGCCATAACGAAGCCGAATCCGCCCCAATCGGTGGCGTTCTTGCCGGAGCGATTGGAGAGGAGTTCCTGCTGACGGGTCTGGCGGCCGGTGGAGCGTTTGCGCGCGGCACCGAGCAGAAGGCGGAGCGTGTGCCAGAACGTGGGGCGGTTCTTCATTTCTGGGGCGGCCGGGCGGTGAGCTTCAGGAATATCTCCTCGAGGCTGGCCTCGCCGAAGTCGCGGCGGAGGTCATCGAGCGAGCCGTTGGCGACGAGCTTGCCCTCGTTGATAATTACCGCGTGCGAGCAGAGGCGGGTGACGTGGTCCATGAGGTGCGTCGAGAAGAGGACGGTCGTTCCGGTTGCGGCGGTTTCGGAGATGAGGTCGTAGAAGAGGTGGGTGGACTCGACGTCGAGGCCGTTGGTGGGCTCATCGAGGACTAGCAGTTTGGGCTGATGCAGCATGGCGAGGAGCAGGCCGAGCTTCTTCTTCATGCCGCGCGAGTAGTCCTCCGCGTAGTCGTAAATGTCGACGCCGAGCCTGAGTTGGTGGATGAGCGGGTCGATGCGATCCATTGTCGCTGGCACGTCCAGCCCGTGCATGGCGGCGCTCAGTTCGAGAACTTCGCGGCCGGAAAGGTAGGAGTAGAAGACGGGTTCGTCGGGAAGGAAGCCGATGAGGCGCTTGACCTCGACACGGTCTTCGAAGGCATCGAGGGAATCGATGAGGATTTTTCCGTAGGTAGCTTTGAGGATGCCCATGAGCAGGCGGAAGAGAGTGGTTTTGCCGGCGCCGTTGGGGCCGAGCAAGCCGCAGATCTGGCCTGGCGGGACGGAGAAGGAGACGTGGCTTACCGCGAGTTTCGAGCCGAAGGTTTTTGTAACATCTTCGATTCGCACCAGATCGGGGGACGGGCGAGACGGATCGCCGGCTACAGGCTCGGCCTGTTCGTCTACATTGGGTGGCGTTCTATCGCTCATCATGGCGCACGCAACGGCTTATTCAGTTCAGATTGATCCACTTCAGCATACGACGGAACTCTCTATGCCGAACAATTAATTGATGGAGGTCTGACTTTTGCATAGAGTCCCGATTCCGGCCCCTGACATGCACTATCCTGAACAGTCCGGTTTGCGGGAAAGCAACCCAGTCGATGCCCGCGCCAGTCACTTTACCGGGAACCCCGTTTTCATGCACATCGGTTGTGGTGTAAGACGCTTCTGAGAAATCTACGAGGGAACAATCTCGATTGTGCAATCGGCTCTTTGAAGGTGCGGAATAGTCCCGTTTTTCGACATTGAATGCAGCGCGGCTCTGGGAAAATCTTCAGGAGCTGTACAATTCAAGCCAATCGATATGAAAAGAGATTGCGAATAATGCCCGTTAGCGCTTACCCGTGCTGCAAACTGGTAGAGGGTAGAAATACATGATGGGCAGATATGACGATTCTTTTCGCCGGCAGATCAGGCAAGCCCTAAACAAGCAGACGGCAGGATCCAGTCCTGCAACGGCGGACGAACTGTTTGCGAAGGCCGTAGCCCACCACGGAGCTGGGCAGTTGCGTGAGGCAGAAGCGCTCTATCGGCAAATTCTGCAAAACACTCCCGGCCATGCGGGCGCATTGCAATTTCTGGGAGTGCTGGTGTATCAGGGTGGACAGTATGCGGCCGCGCTCGAACTCCTCGACCGGGCGATTCATGTGAATCCAGCCGATGCAGGCACCCACTTCAGCCGTGGCAATGTATTGTTCAGCCTGCAGCAATACCCCGCGGCCGTGGAGAGCTATGATCAGGCCATCCAGCTCAGGCCGGATCGCGCGGAAGCCTACAGCAGTCGCGGCAGTGCGCTACAGGCGCTGCAGCAATACGCCGCGGCGGTGGAGAGCTACGATAAGGCCATCCAGCTCAAGCCAGACAATGCGGATGCGTACAGCAACCGGGGCAATAATCTCTATGTCCTTGGACGGTATAAAGCGGCCGTGGAGAGTTGCGACAGGGCCATCGCTCTAAAGCCGGACTTCGCCGAGGCCTACTTCAGCCGAGGCAACGCATTTTATGCTCTGGAACAGTACCAGACTGCCCTGGAGAGCTTTGACAAGGCCATCCTTCACAGGCCGGAGTTCGTGGAAGCGCATAACAATCGAGGCAATGCTCTGCTGGCCCTCAAGCAGTATGAGGCGTCATTGGCGAGTTACGACAAGACCATCCTGCTCAAGCCGGATTATGTGGAAGCCCACCACAATCGGAGCAATGTACTGCTGATTCTTAAACAGTACGGAGCAGCTCTGGAGAGCTATGAGCGGACCCTCTTGCACAAGCCGGACTACGCATACGTCCGTGGGATGCGGCTGTATACACGGAGTCTGCTCTGCGATTGGGAGGACAGCGAGAGCGAACGCAGGCAGTTGGAAGCCCTCGTCGAACGCGGACTGAAAATTGTTCTACCCTTCCCGATTCTGTCCATCAGCGCATCCCCCGCGATTCAAAGGCAGGCAGCGGAGATCTATGCGAGCGACGAGCAGCCGGAGCGTTTCACCGCCGCGGGGATTGCCCGCCGGCCCAGGCGAGAGAAGATTCGCATTGGGTATTATTCGTCGGATTATTACAACCATCCAACCAGCTATTTAATGGCAGAGATTTTTGAACTGCACGATCGCAGCCGTTTCGAGGTTCTGGGATTCTCCTATGGACCAGAGAAGCCGGATGCGATGAGCCAGCGGGTATCTGCGGCGATGGACCGGTTTGTGGATGTGCGGTCGATGCCGGACCGGGAGGTCGCCGAACTGAGCCGGAGACTCGAAGTGGATATTGCCGTGAACCTGAACGGATTCACAGAAAATCATCGCACCGGTATTTTTGCCGGGCGGGCCGCTCCCATCCAGGTCAACTACCTTGGCTACCCCGGCACTATGGGCGCCGGCTACATGGATTATCTGATTGCGGACCCTAGGCTGGTTCCCGAATCCAGCCGGCAGCATTACACGGAGAAGATCGTCTATCTGCCGGACTGCTATCAGCCCAACGATTCGCAGCGAGCCATCTCGGCAAAGCCGTGCGCGAGGGCCGGAGAGGGTTTGCCGGAGACGGCGTTTGTGTTCTGTTGTTTCAATAAAGCCTACAAGATCACACCGGCAGTCTTCGATATTTGGATGCGGATCCTGGGGCGGGTCGAGGGCAGCGTTCTATGGCTGCTGGAGGATAATCCCCGGGCCGTCGAAAATCTTCGCAAGGAAGCCGTGCGGCGCGGGATCTCCGCGGAGAGGTTGGTCTTTGCCAGATCGCTGCCTCTGGACGAGCATCTGGCACGGCATAGGCTTGCCGACCTGTTTTTAGACACCTTTCCCTACAACGCGCACACCACGGCAAGCGATGCGCTGTGGGCCGGGCTGCTGGTGTTGACCCGCATGGGCGAGAGCTTTGCCAGCCGTGTGGCTGCCAGCCTGCTGCACGCTGTAGACATGCCGGAACTGGTCACTTCGACGGAGGCAGAGTTCGAGGAACTGGCGGTGGCGCTGGCACAGGATGCGGAACGGCGCCAGGCGCTCCATCAGAAGCTGCAACAGAACCGGCTGAGCGCCCCGCTCTTCAATAGCCGGGCATTTACCCGCCATCTGGAGGCTGCCTATAACGCGATGCTGGAGCGATATGAAGCGGGCCTGCCGCCAGAGCACATCCTGGTTGAACTACTTTGCTTCGCGGGCAACGAAAAAAAATAGTTGCGCGGATGTGTGTACTAGCTGTTATAGTACAGGTGTGATTCCGTTCCGAGTCCAGTTTCGCGGTGGCATTTCGCTCTTCGAGCAGATCGTCTACGCCTCGAAGAAGGCGATGGTCTCTGGACAGATGCGTCCGGGCGATCCGTTTCCCTCGGTGCGCGCGCTGAGCAAGGAGCTGAAGATCAATCCCAACACCGCGCACAAGATTGTGGCTCACCTGGTGAGCGAGGGGCTGCTGGAGACGCGGCCGGGGATCGGGACGGTGGTCGCAGAGCTTCCCGATTCGACCCGGAAGGAGCGCGCGGAGCTGCTGGGGCATGAGATCGAGGAGTTGGTGGTGGAGGCCAAGCGGCTGGGAATTGGGCGCGAAGAGATGCTGGCTTCTATCGCCACGCATTGGCAGCGACTGAGCGGCAAGGACACGGAAGCAGCAGGCAGGCCCACCGACGGAGGACGCAAAGAGCGATGAATCCCACGATCCAGACGAACGATCTCTCGATGAGATTTGGCCAGACAGAGGTGCTGCACGAGATTGAACGCGCGGTGCCGGAGGGCGCGATCTACGCGCTGGTCGGGCCCAACGGCGCAGGCAAGACCACGATGATTAAGCTGCTGATGAATATTCTTCGTCCCACGGCAGGAGGCGCAGAAGTGCTGGGCGTCGACACGCAGAGGCTGGCTGGCGAGGTCTTCAGCCGCATTGGATACGTCTCCGAGAACCAGGAGATGCCCGATGCGATGACGGTCGAGGAGTTGATGGACTACATGCGACCGTTCTATCCGCGGTGGGACCGCAGGCTAGAGCGGGAACTGGTGCGGCAGTTCGATCTGCCGATGAAGCGCAAGCTCAAGCACCTGTCGCGCGGGATGCGGATGAAGGCGGCGTTCGCAAGCTCGCTGGCCTACCGGCCCGCGCTGATCGTACTGGATGAGCCGTTCACGGGGCTCGATCCGCTGGTGCGCGACGAGTTGATCGAGAGCCTGCTGGAGCGCGCGGCGGAGACGACGATCTTTCTTTCGTCGCACGACCTGGCGGAGATCGAGAGCTTTGCCAGCCATGTGGGCTACCTGGAAGAGGGACGGCTGCTTTTTTCGGAAGAGATGACGGTACTGGATGACCGCTTCCGCGAGGTGACGATCACACTGGCGGCGCCGGTGAAACTGCCGCATGATCTGCCGAGCGCATGGCTGCAGGCGGAGACGGTGGATTGCGTGGTGCGGTTTGTACACAGCGAATACCGGGGTGAGGCGAGCGAACGCGAGGTGGCGGCGGTTTTCCCCGGGGCGCGCGATGTGGCGTGCGAAGCGATGCCGCTGCGGTCGATCTTTCTGGCGATTGCAAAGACGGGACGAACACAGAACCACGCGGCGCAGACGACGGCAGGCGATGGGAGGCCGGAGGCATGACGCAGATACTGAATATCTTTCGCAAGGACACGCGGCGGTTCTGGCCGGAGATTATGCTGTCGGTGATCGTGGTCTTCGCATTCGCGCTGGTCTTTCCGAACGAGTGGCGAATATTTCATGATCGAAGCGTCCAGAATCGCATGAGTATCATGCTGGCCGCGCTGGGAATACTGATGGTGACTGGTTGGTGGCTGCTGATCGCGCGCTCCGTCCACGCGGAGAGCCTGGTGGGCGACCAGCAGTTCTGGATCACGCGACCGTATGAGTGGAGGAAGCTGTTGGCGGCGAAGGTGTTGTTTCTGGCGGCGTGGATCGGAGTGCCATATCTGCTGGCGCAATTGCTTCTGCTGGCGGAGGCTGGATTCCACCCGCTGGCGTATATGCCGGGACTGCTGTTCAACCTGCTGTTGGTCAGCGTGGGCTTTCTACTTCCGATGTTTGCACTCGCTGCAGTCACGTCGAACTTCGCACGCCTGACAATGACGGTGCTGGGCTGCCTGATCCTGTTTATCGGATACATGTTTCTGGTGTATGGCATTCCACACAGCTATACGTCAGCCAACCCGTATACGAACGCCGTTCTGTTTCCGCTGCTGTTCGTGGGATGCGCGGCGGCGATTGGGCTGCAATATGCGATGCGTCGGGTGTGGGTATCGCGCGGTCTGCTGATTGTAGTGACGATATTGCTTGCCGTCAGCGTGGCCGCTTATCGCATGCAATCGCTGGTGGACCGGGCGTATCCGCAACCGAGCGCAGGATCGACCGCGCCGGTCAGCATCACGCACATACCCAGCAATTCCCGTCCGGACGAGGCGCGTTCGTGGGAGGGCGAAGACTACATCGATTTGCCCGTGCAGTACAGCGGGGTTGCGGAGGGAACGGCTGTCTTCGCCGAAGACTTCAAGTTCAGCATCACGGCGGCGGACGGCAGCCAATGGATCTCGCCGTGGCAGCATACCCAGGAGCGCAATCTGAATGACGTGCATTATTCCATGCTGTCGCTGATGATCCGCCCCGAGTTATACGAACGGTTCAAGAGAACGCCAGTGACGCTGCGCATCACGTTAGCGGTGAGCCGCTACCAGTCCGACACGGTGACGAAGATGGCGTTCCCGGCGGGCGATGTGGCGATTCCGGGGATCGGCTTTTGCTCGTCAGAGTACAGCAACACCCTGCTCTGTAGGGCCGTACTGCAGGGGCCCCGGCTCACCCACTATACCGTGCTTTGGTCGCACGCTGCTTGCTCCGATGCGCAGCCGTCACCCGGCAGCACGGTCGAGGGCGATGCATGGATCGAGCCTGCCAGCCGCACCAATTTCGTGCTGGGCTCCGTGTGGACTTTGCGTTCTTTCTTTTTCAGGGACTTCGAGGGCTCCAACTACGCTCACTGGCACGTCTGCCCAGGGAGTCCGCTGACACTGACGCAGTACCACCTGTTGGAGCGCACACAGACCAGCATGACGCTGACGAACTTCGTGCTTCCGGCGAATGTGGTTCCGACGAGCTAGGTTCAAGGTTCGAGGTTCGAGGGACGAGGGTTGAGTTATGAGGGATGAGCAGCCTACGGAGAATTGAGAGATGGTTGCGATTGGGGCGAAGACTCGATGCGGAGTGCGGGCGAGAAACGGAAAACCAGGGGAAGAATCGTTGACGTACGATCTTTATCGTAATAAGGTGTTTGTTACCAGGGGAAGGAAATAAACATGCGTTGGGAATCTATCCATTCCGATTCTTCAACGTCTGACGAGTAATCGAGTACATCGAGAAGCCTTCGGAAGACGAACCGCAGCAAAGAATGCGTACGAGAAAGAAGATCTGCGAATGACGATCGAGCATCTCACCTCTGTCGCGCTCCTCCTTACAGCGACCCTGTTCGCGGCGCGCCTCTTCGCCCAGACCTACAACACTTTCTTAATGGGTCCCTTATGAAAATCCTCCGCTTTGCCACCGCTCTTCTTCTCGCTTCCTCCGCCTCCATGCTTCTTGCGCAGACGCCGGTTCCGGCAAAAGAGCCGGCGCCGCCGGCCCCGACCGGGGCGCTCATCGTCGATGTGCATCCGTCTCCCTATCTCTCTACGAACTTCTACGCGTATCGCTCCAAGATCTACTACAACAACATCAATATCGGCGATCGGCGCTTCGACATGCGCGACGCAACCCTCCTGGATATGCTCTCTCTCGCGTACAACCGTGAGGGGGACACCATCCTCGGCGGTCCCAGCTGGATCGACTTCAACCGCTTCGATGTTTCCGCAATGGTCCCCTCTCTCAAGCCCGTTACCTTGAGCAGGGGTCCGGTCGATCCTGCAAATCCTCCGACAGATCCTTACGATCAGATCCGTCCCGTCCTCAAGCGTGTGCTCGCGGAACGCTTTCACCTGACGTACCGCATGGAGGACCGGCCACTGCCCGGCTATGTCATGACGGTCGCAAAGGATGGCGCGAAGCTGGCCGAGGCGAAGGCCCCTGATGCTGAGAACAACTGCCAATATGCGCAGGACAAGGCGAATCTAGGGCAGCGCACCGTAACCTGCACCTCCGAGACGATAACTCAGTTTCTTTCGATGTATGGCGGTATGTTCCCGCACCCTGTGATCGATCACACCGGTCTCAAGAAGGCCTACGACTTCACGCTTAAGCTTGTCTACACCAATCAGCGCACCACGGACGACTATATTCGCCTCTATACAGATGCATTCAAGCAACAGCTTGGCCTCGTAGTCGCAGCCGGGGACGTATCGCAGCCCGTCATGGTCGTCGATACGGTGGACCGCACCCCGACTTCGAACCCGCCGGAGATCGCAAAGCTGGTCCCGCCTCAGCCCGATCTGGAGTTTGAGGTTGCCACCATCAAGCCGGCCGCGGCCGACGAACCGAAGTGGTGGATTAAGCCCCTCGGCTCGCAGATTACCTTCGGCAACTACTCCCTACAGGAACTTCTCACTACGGCCTGGCAACTGCCCACCGGGGCCATGCTCGCCAATCGGCCTGCGTGGCTCTCTCAGGTGCGATACACCATCCTGGTCAAACTGCCACCGGATATCGATGCCCTTGCTTTCTCCCAGAACCAGGACCTGATCGACCGGATGCTACAGAAACTTCTCGTCGATCGCTTCCAGATCAAATACCACTGGGGCGAGCAGACACAGGTTGGCTACGTGCTCCTTGCGGACAATCCAAAGATGAAGAAGGCCGACCCCAACTCGCGGAGCTCCTGCGACCTTGGACCGGCGGCAGGCGAAAAGGATGTGCGCACGGCACAGAACTCCCCGTTCGACTATGAGTTCCACTGCCAGAATGTCACTATGGACCAGTTCGCCGACCTTGTGCAGAGCCTCGCAAGGTCTGAGATCAGGAACCGCGTGCCGAACAAGACCGGCCTCGCGGGTTCCTACGACTTTACGCTCTTCTACACCAGCACCCCCAAGCTTCAGACCGATGCAACTGCGGCTGTCGTCGCGGCCAAGCAGGCGGGCGATGCTTCCGCATCGGAGCCCGTCGCCGGAGAGTCCATAGAGGACGCCTACCGCAAGCAGCTCGGCCTCAGGCTCGAAAAGCAGCCGATAACAGGTTCTGCACTGGTGCTAGACCATATCGAACAGACCCCGACCCCGAATTGAGCCTGTGGCTTGCAAAGATGGCGGTCCGCTGTAGAACCCGGCCGAGGTTTGGTACAACAACTGATTGTCGACCATGCGGAGAGGCCGAGCGAGGATTAGCAAGTAGCGACGCAGAATTAGGACACAGCGGAATGACAAGCAACAGAGGATGCAGGGCGAATAGAACGAAGATGAAGGAAATAAATCAGAATCGTTGCGAACGAACCTGGACTGGCAAACGTCTCATAAATGGATTCTTTTTTTCAATGCGATTTTTCTTTCATAACGAACTTTCGTTGAACCTTCCGGGCTGTCTCTGCGTACTTGCAGAGAGCAAACGCAATACAATAACTCAATACAACAACTCAATAGAGCGACTCTAGACAAGGAATGGTGCGAGCAATGACCGAGCGCAAACTGCGCAGGCCTGGAACCGGTGGAAGACTACTGCTTATCTGCGCGATCGCGTGGCTGAGCGGATTGAGTCTGGCGATGGCTTCGGAGTACCACGGACAGGTCACCTTCGGCGGGTTGCCGCTTCCGGGCTCGACGGTGACGGTGACGGCTACGCAGGGAACGAAGACTGCGGTCGCGATCACGGACTCGCAGGGCTTCTATTCCTTCCCCGACCTTGCCGATGGGAAGTGGACGATCGCGATCGCGATGACAGGCTTTGCACCAGTGAAGCAGGAAGTGACGGTAGCGCCCAATGCGGCGGCCGGCGCGTTCGAGATGAAGTTGCTGTCGCTGGAGCAAATGCGGGCAGCGGCCAAGCCGGTGAAGGTGGAGGCAGCGCCGGCGGCTAGCGCGAGCGTCGCGGTGCCGGAGAGTACGAACGCGGCGACTGCGAGCACGGGCACGGCTACGGCGGGCACGGCGGCAACGGCGAAGAAGAAGGGCGCGGCGGCAACGACGCAGGAGGCTGGTGCGGCTCCGGCGGCCCCGATAGCGGCTCCCGAGCCGGACGCCAATGCGCAGCAAACCAGCGATGGGCTGCTGATCAATGGAAGCGTGAACAACGCGTCCACGTCGCAGTACTCGATGTCGCAGGCATTCGGCAACACCCGCAACGGTGGAAGGTCGCTATACAACGGCGGACTGAGCCTGGTGCTGAGCAACTCGGCGCTGAATGCCGAGCCATACTCGCTGACCGGGCTGAACACGCCGAACCCATCGAACAATAAAATCACTGCTGGGTTGAGCTTTGGCGGGCCGCTGAATATCCCTCATCTGATGCCGCGCGGGCCCAACTTCAGCATCACGTACAACCGTACGCAGAACAGCAGTATTACGACGCAGTCGGCGTTGGTGCCGACCGCGGACGAGCGGGCGGGGAACTTCTCCGGGTTGGCGATCTTCAATCCGGCCACGGGAACTCAATACACGGGCAATGTGCCGATCAGCGCGCAGGCGCAGGCGCTGTTGAACTTCTATCCGCTGCCATCGCCCAGCCTGGCGGGAGATGCGCAGTACAACTACCAGGTCCCACTGAGCAGCGACAGTCATCAGGATACTTTGCAGACCAATCTATTTAAGATGATTGGGAACAAGAACTACCTGAATGGAGGGTTCTACCTCACAAGCTCCAGGTCTGGCAGCACAAACCTGTTCGGCTTTCACGATTCGACGGACATGCTGAACCTGGGTGTGAATGCCACTTGGTACCATCGCTTCACGCAGCGGGTGTGGATGACTGCAACCTATTCGTTCAGCCGGTCGCGCAGCCAGACGACTCCCTTCTTTGCCAACCGGGAGAATGTGGAGGGCAATGCCGGGATTACGAATGCAGCGAATAACATTCCGACGTACAACTATGCGTCGAATTGGGGGCCTCCTGGGCTGGGTTTTTCTAGCGGCATCTATGGCTTGTCCGATGCGACGCTCTCCACCAGCCGTCCGGAGACGAACTCGCTGAGTTACAACGTGGAGTGGTACCACCAGCGGCACGACATCAAGTTTGGCGGGGACTTTCGCAGGCAGGAGTCCAATTACCTGTCGCAGGCGAACCCGGAGGGATCGCTTTACTTTACCGGCGCGGCGACGCAGGGGACGGTCAACGGCGTTGCCACGGGCGGATCGGATTTTGCGGACTTCCTGTTGGGAGTTCCCGACACGAGCCAGATATCGTATGGCAACGCGGACAAGTATTTTCGCCAATCGGTCTACGATCTGTATGCGCGCGACGACTTCCGGGTGAACTCGGAGTTCAGCGTGAACTGGGGGATTCGTTGGGAGTATGGCGCACCGGTCACGGAGTTGAAGGGACGGCTGGTGAACCTGGACATTGGGCCGGACTTTACCACCGAGCAGCCGGTGGTGGGCAGCAGCCCGGAGAGTTATCCATCGTCGCTGGTTCGCCCGGACAAGAGCGGAATTGCGCCGAATGTGGGGATTGCGTGGCGCCCGATTTCGGGGTCGTCGTTGCTGATCCGGTCCGGCTATCAGATCAGCCACGACACGTCGGTGTATCAGTCTGCCGCGATGGCCATGGCGGTGCAGCACGGTACCCCGCAGACGCCTCTTTCGACGAGCCTGAGTATCTCAAGCAGTCCTACCTGCCAACTCAGCATAGCGAGCCCATTCGTGGCACAAACGTGTTCCACCACCACCACTACGCCGGATTCATTTGCGATGGATCCGAACTTCCGCGTGGGCTATGTGCAGATATGGACCCTGTCGGTGCAGCGGGACCTGCCGGGTTCGCTGGTGACGACGGTGAGCTATCTGGGCAACAAGGGGACGCGGGGCGTGCAGGAGTTTCTGCCGAACACAGCGCCGTTCTTAGCGCCTGGGCAGACGGACCCGTACGCGGCGCTTCCTTCGGGCTATCTCTATCGCACGTCCAATGGAAACTCGACGCGCGAGGCAGGGAGCATCGAGCTGCGGCGGCGACCGCGCAACGGGTTGGCGGCGGGTGCGCGATACACCTATTCAAAGTCGCTGGATGACGTCTACTCGCTGGGCGGGCAGGGAGGCGTCGGCGGAGGCTCCGGCGTGGCGCAGAACTGGCTCGACCTGAGCGGGCAGCGGGGGTTGTCGAGCGGCGACCAGCGTCACGTACTGACCGCGAATGCACAGTACACGACGGGAATGGGGCTGGGCGGAAAGACGCTGATGAGCGGATGGAGAGGGCTGGCCTACAAAGAGTGGACGGTGAGCACAACGATCAAGTTGGCCAGCGGGACGCCGGAGACTCCGTTCGTTAGCGGCGAGACAGTGTCGGGTGGGGGAGCCAATTCAGGGAGCATCCGCGCGAATTATGTGGGTGGGGCGGTGCATCTGAGGTCGGGCGGACTGTTCCTGAATCCCTTGGCTTTTCAGGCGCCGGCGGCGGGCCAGTGGGGAACAGCGCGGCGAGACTCGATCACCGGGCCGAACCAGTTCAGCCTCAATGCACAGATGCAGCGCACGTTCCGGCTGAGCAAGCGGTACAACCTGTCTGCGCAGCTCGATGCCACGAATGTACTGAACCACGTTATGTACTCCGGTTGGAATACGTCGGTTGGCAGCCCTCAGTTTGGCGCGCCGTCCGGGACCAATACAATGCGGACCCTACAAATCACGATGCGACTGAGGTTCTGAGGAATGCGAATGACTTTTTCTATGCCGATGCGATTGACTCTGGCCACATGCGTTGTTGTGTTCGCGGGCAGTCGGTGTTTGCCTGCCGGCGCGCAGTTGACGGGGCAGAACAAGCCGGTTGGCAGCGCGGACCAGGCTGCAACGATCAAGGTGACGTCGCGGCTGATCATCGAGGCCGTCGGGGTCAAGGACAAGAAGGGGAATCCCATCGAGGGGTTGAGCGCGAAGGACTTCACCATCACCGAAGACGGCGTGGCGCAGACGATTAAAATCTGCGAACACAATGCGTTGACGGAGGACGCCACTCCGCTGCCGGTGACTCCGCCCGGCGAAGAGAACGTCAAGATCTACAACCGGCTGGCGCGAACCCAGATCGCGCCGGAGGCTGCCGGCGAGATTCGATACAAGGACCACCGTCTGCTGGCGCTGTACTTCGATATGACGACGATGGGACAGGCGGAGCAGTTTCGCGCTCTGGATGCCGCGCAGAAGTTCATCCGGACGCAGATGACGTCGGCGGATCTCGTCGCTATTTTGCGCTACTCCGGAAGCTCGGTCGATATACTGCAGGACTTCTCCGCCGACCGAAACCATTTGTTGAGCATTCTGCAGACGATGGTGGTGGGAGAAGGCCAGGAGGGCGCGGAGATGGCGAACGACGACAGCTCCTCCGATACCGGCGCGGCGTTCGGGCAGGACGACAGCGAGTTCAACATCTTTACCACGGACCGCCAACTGGCCGCGTTGCAGACGGCAGCCGAGGCGCTGGGACGGTTGAATGAGAAGAAGTCGCTGATCTACTTTGCCAGCGGCCTGAACCTCAATGGGCTGGACAACCAGGCGCAACTGGTGGCCACCGAGCAGGCGGCGATCCGCGCAGGCGTGTCGTTCTGGACGATCGACGCGCGGGGGTTGGTGGCGTCGGGGCCGCTGGGCGATGCGTCTCAAGGCTCGCAGGGCGGCTCGGCGATGTATACCGGGGGAGCCGCGTCGGCGATGATGAGCCGCTTTGCGCGGTCGCAGGACACGCTGTATCAGTTGGCCCTCGATACCGGAGGCAAGGCGCTGCTGGACAACAACGACCTGGACCGCGGGATTGTGAACGCGCAACATGCGGACTCCGACTACTACATTCTGGGCTACTACACCAGCAATACGGCGGTGAACGGGAAGTTCCGCAAGGTGAAGGTTACGCTGAATTCGGAGATGGCCGCCAATCTGGATTTCCGGCAGGGGTACTTCGGAGAGAAGGAGTGGGGCAAGTTTACGACCGCGGACAAAGAGCGCCAACTGGAGGATGCGCTGATGCAGGGCGATCCGTGGACGGAACTCACGATTGCGATGGAGATCAATTATTTCCAGTTGAACAAGGCGGACTACTTCGTACCCATCATGGTGAAGATCCCGGGAAGCGAGCTGGTGCTGGCCAAGAAGCGCGGCGCGGAGCAGGCGACAATCGACTTCGTGGGCGAGATCAAGGACGACTACGGCGGGACGACGGTGACCAACATCCGCGACTTTGTCCCCGCGAAGCTGAGCGACAAGACCGCGGCAGAGCTGGCCAAACGCCCGATTGAGTACTCTACCGGGTACACCTTGATGCCGGGCAAGTACACCATCAAAGTGCTGGCGCGCGATGACGCGACCGGCCGCATCGGAACGTTCCAGACCAGCTTTGTGATTCCCAACCTGAACAAGGAGACGAAGCGGGTGGCGATCAGCTCGGTGGTGCTCTCGGGCCAGCGCGCTCCGATGACCGAGGCCATCTACAACGCCTCCAAAGGAAAAGAGCAGGCCAAGGAGGCGGCCGCGGACCCGCTGATCCAGAACGGCGAGAAGCTGATTCCCAGCGTCACGCGGGTGTTCAGCAAGGGACGCAGCATGTATGTGTTTCTACAGGCGTATGAGGGCGCAACGGCCGCTTCAACGGCGAGGCAGACAGCCACTCCGCCTTCGGTCAAGCCGCTGATCGCCTTCGTCAGCTTCTATCAGGGGCAGAGCAAGGTGTACGAGACACAGCCTGTGGAGGTGTCGCCCAATCCGAATACGGAGCTGAAGACTGCACCGCTCAACTTTACGGTCGATCTGAGCCAGCTTCCGCCCGGAAAGTACGACTGCCAGGTGACCGTACTCGATCCAACGGGAGAGAAGGGAGCATTCTGGCAGGCACCGATCCTGCTGGTGCCTTAATGCCATTCTGTTGGCTCTATACAGTTGTGTTGCATCGGGATGGATGGAATGCCGCGCGTCGCGCAGGGCGTCGAGGTAGTCGATAAGCGCAAGGTTGCCGTGTTCGTAGCTGAGGCGCGCGATGTCGAGGACATCTTTTGATTCGGCTAGGGAGTGCCCTTGCATCCCAATGTCGTATAGAGGACAACACAAACAATTGCCCCCCCACCTCGTTGTTATCCGATTCATCGGTTGCCCATGTCTTTCAGGGGGTTGTTTTCCATTCCCAATCGCTCAAGCCCAGCGATCATGCCTTCGTCCGGAATGGTCTCTCCCCCTCGGTTCAGTCAATTATGAATCAGGCTTCTAACCTGCATCGTTCATGAAGCTGCCGAAGAGTGGTTTTGGGGCGGCGACAGGATCGTCCAGGTCTCCGGAAACCGGAGATTCTCTGTTCCTGCCGACGATTGTTACTAGCCCCATCGCAAACACAGGCTGCCGGTCTTAATCGCCGAGGCACGTCCCCACCCTGCGAGCAGATTCCACCCACGAATGGTCCGGTGGCACCAACTTGACCTTGCCTGCGACTTGATCGAGCGGCACGGGTTCGGTGTCGTCGCCGCGTGCTGCCACCATCACGCCAAACTGGCCCAGGTTGATCAGATCGGCGCAAGCGCTGCCCAGGCGCGTCGCAAGGATTCGATCTTCCGCGCAGGGCGAGCCTCCTCGCTGCACATAGCCAAGAATGGTCAGGCGGGACTCAAGATGTGTCAGTTCCTCAAGCTGGTGGGCCAGGCGCAGTGTGTTGCCTTGATGCCGGACCTCAAGCGCGGTGATCTCTCGCTTGGCCTCCAGCTTCTCGTTCAAGGTCTTGGCGCGTTTGAGAGCCTTTTCGGCTATTCCAAAGACGCGCGCATCGTTCTGGCTCATCGCGCCCTCGGCGACCGCCACAATACTGAAGTTGCTCCCTTGCTTGCAGCGTTGGCCGATGGCCTCGGCGATACTCTCCACCTGGTAGGAGATTTCGGGAATTAGAACAACGTCCGCCCCCCCGGCGAGTCCCGCACCGAGCGTGAGCCAGCCGGCGCGATGTCCCATGATCTCAGTCACGATGATGCGGTGATGGCTGTGAGCGGTGCTGTGCAGGCGGTCGATGGCGTCGGTGGCAATACCCAAAGCCGTGGCATAGCCAAACGTGGCATCGGTCATGGCCACGTCGTTGTCGATGGTCTTGGGCAGCGTGATGACGTTGATGCCAGCCTGGTGTAAACGGTATGCGTTCTTCTGCGTGCCGCCTCCTCCGAGGCAGACCAGGCAATCGATCCCCCACTTCTTGAGGTTGTCTTTGATGACAGCAGTCATGTCCTTGGGGTGTCCGTCAATTACCATGCGATGCGGTTTGTCGCGGCTAGTGCCAAGAATGGTGCCTCCAATGGTTAGAATTCCGGAGAGAGCGGAGTGGTCCAGATCGATCCGCTTATTCTCAACCAGGCCGCGAAAGCCATCGCGAAATCCAACGACCTCCATGCCGTAGTAGCCGTGCGCGGCCTTGCCGACACCGCGGATGGCGGCATTCAGGCCGGGGCTGTCGCCGCCCGCGGTCAGGATACCGATGCGCTTGACCTTCTTAGCCATTTGACAACACTATCAGACATTGCACAGTTTCTTGTCGAGCCAAGACTCCGCATTCCGTCTCACCCTTGTGCGCTCCAACGATAGAAGGATGCCCGTTGTGCAAGTTCAACACGCCGAACCCGCTGCACCACTGAACTTGCCGAAAACGAGTTTGCGGGCAGTTCGATTGAATCCGGGTTGCCGCGAACAGGGTCGATTTGGCCCGTATCGAACATAAGTGGCGACGAGTCCGAAGGATGAGAGGCCAAGTGGACTGAACTAGTCGTTCGGTCTGGCGTGGCTTGAGGAATGTGCCACTAAGGCATTTTCGCAATTGCTATAGACCCAAAATGGATTGTCATTCTGAGCGTAGCGAAGAATCCCCGCATTTTGCTCGCTGCGCGACGGTCTACACCTTTAGCAAAAATGCTTCAATGCATGGGATCGGCGGTGGTGTAGCCGATGTTCTTGAGGGCATCGGGCCCGAGGCGTTCGGCTAACTGGGAGAGGTAGAGGCTCCGCGGAGTAACGTGCTTGCCCTGCGATTCGATGATGCCTGAGGGAAGCGGAGTACCGTGTACACGGCCACCATTCCCGTCGGGCACACCCTCGCTTTTAAGCGGACCGCGATTGCCCATTGCCCAGGTGATGGTTCCGGGCGCCTGCTGGATGACGAAGTTGCCGGCGGTGCTGTTCCAGACAACGCCCCAGCCCATCGCCCAGCCCTGGCCGGTGCCCATATTGCCGCGGTTGACAAGGTGTATGCCGCTGTCCGGGACAGAGCAGTTGTCGACCAACAATCCGGTGGACCAGTTTCGGTGAGGTTCCAGGTTGCCGTTGCCGTGAAAGATCGAATTCAGGATGACGACGGGACCCTGCTGGCGTGGCCCGGTGGCGAAGTAGAAGACGTTGTCGCCGGTTCCGGTGGCACGGTCGACAAGCACCTGAGTGCCGCCGATATCAAAATCGAAAGGCTTTGCGGAGCTGGTGATGGTCTTGCTCTGCTCGACGTCAACGCGCGCGAGCGTAATGCGCTCGGAGTTACCGTCCATGCGAACGCCTTCGGTAGTGTCGATCATGGCGACATTGCGCACCCAACTGTCGGCGGCGGCGTCGATCTCCATCGCGATGGTGTGTGCGTCGTGGAAGCCCACACTTACTGCAGGGGCAACGATGCGAAGGTCTTCGACACCCACTTCGTTGACCTGCCCGGATACTGCGACGGGTTGGACCGTGAATTGTTCTGTGCTGAGAAACTGTGAATCGTAGGAATCCATCAGTGCGATTTTGAAGGTGACGGCATTGCCACTGACGGCGGTGACAAGGCGACGCACTTTAAGGGTTCCCTGGACCCAGTGTTCGTCGCGGTCCGGGCGCTCCAGGTCGCTCATGCCCATATATTTAACCCACGCAGGAGTAACCGGCTTGGAGATCTCTACCAGATCGCCGGCGTGGATGTTCGTTGCATCCGCGACGTGGACGGTATGCGCGCCGAAGGGGACGTAGGCGTCGGTGATGTCGGCGGCAGGCGAGAGGGTCTTCAGCGCAAAGTCGCCTTTTAGGATGATGCCGACGTGCGGGTCTCCGGCCAGGTTGATGGTGGTCGTCTCATGGTCCGCACCGCTGCCCGCACCGCGCAGGACCACACCGGAGGCCGCAATTGTGAGCGCGGCGGAGCAGTGAAATACGCCTGGGGCGAGTTGTACGGCACCGCGGGAGCCATTGGCGTCGAGCGGACGGGCAGAGACGGTATCGATGGCGTGCTGAATGGCGGCAGTGTCGTCTGCTCCCGTTGGCAAGAGGTTGATCTGTGCGGGAACGGTGGGAAGCGCGACGCCGCCGGAGCGGTAGCCTGCGAACGAGTAGTCGGGAATCGTGGCGCCGTTCTTATCGCTGCGATATATAAGATGGCCATTGGCACTAGGATGGACCCACTGGCTCTGCTGCGCGAGCAGCGCTGGAGCGAAGAGCGCGAGCAGCGCTGGTGCGAAGAACAGCAGGGTAGCGGCGCGAAGAGATTTCACGCAAACCATTATACTTCCATACCTCCTATCCGGAGATTTCTGCAAAACGGGGTTTTGAGTAAAGTCGCAGAGCGGCGGGCCAATCCCCGGCACTTTACTCAAAACGAGACTTTTCAGGTACATCGGAAACTGAATCACAGATCTGGGTTTGTCGATCAATCTTGAATCACACGTGTTTTGTCCGTTGAAGAGTCAGATATCTTCGCCACCTTTCTCCTCGCTGGTCTGGCTTCGAGCAGAACCGTCTTTGCACCGGAGAAGTTGGAATGTGATGCCCGTCACATCCTCCAACTTCTCCCAATGAAATACTTCGACCTCGTGCCATCCTGTCCGAGGTCAGTCTTACTGGTCATCCCGGGCTGGCTCCCGGAGACTCTCTATGACGCAGGTTTCGTCGGCATTCGTTGCTGATCCCAAATTGACACAGGAACTTGAGAGGCTATCCAAGCCGATAGCCCTTGGCTTAGACCGCGTCCTCTTTCATCAGGGCGATGCGCCCACCGGCGTCTACATTATCAGGAAGGGGGCGGCCACACTGACCCGTCGGTTTGATGACGAGGCGATCCTCAGCGTCCAAGTGGGCGCTGGCTCGCTGCTTGGTTTGCCTGCGGTCATTGGGGCGAAACCGTACTCTCTGACGGCGGAAGCTCTGGAAGGAGCGGAACTGAGTCTGGTGACCCGCGGAGACTTCGTCGATCTCATGCAGACGGAGCCGTTACTGTCGTTCCAGGTACTGAAGGTACTCGCCGAAGAAATCAGATTTGCTCGTGAGTCGCTCTTGCACCCGTGAGATTGTATGCCGGAAGACACCTCCGCCCTTCGTTCGAGGGTGGACGTACGATCTCTATCCGACGTTTTCCTGTTCAACTCGTTGGCTTAAGCTAACCATTGGACAAAGCAGCTGGAGATGACTGCCATAGGCATGGCTGTATGATGCGCGTTGCACTCGCAGCATTCAAGCCCCTGTGGATTTCAAACTTACCCACTACCGACAAACAAGTCGATTGCGGCTCAACCTGCCTGAGGCACTACACTTGTGCGATATGGCAGAGAAGCTGGGAGAAGACGGCGGTCTCAATCGTGGCAAAGAGCGGGGCCGAGTTGTGCTCTGGGTGAGCGGGGCGTGGGTCCTGCCATTCCTGGGAATCGTGGTTTGGTTTCACCCCGGCTCCCTATTCGTCAATGCCCTTCTTGTTCTGCTTGCGGTACTGTTTGCTCCCCTTCCCGCGCTGCTTTATTGGCACAGGCAGCGTGGCCGCTTGCTCGCCAAGGCGGCGAATGCCGAGGAAGAAGTTGCGCAACTGAAGTTGCAGTTGGAGACGGTGCGGTTCCGCACATCGAGATTGCGGGAGGAGTTGCAGGCTGCCGACCGGCAGGCCCGGCTGTCGCACCAACTTGAGCTTCTCGGCCAGTTCACGGCGGGCTTCATGCACGAGTTCAACAACCCGCTGGCGATTGTGGCGGGGCGCCTCGAAGTATTATTGGACGAACGCAAGCAGGATGCCGCACTCTGCGCCGATCTTGATGAGATGCTCAAAGAGTCTCGCTACATGGGCAACATTGCGAGTACGCTGCTACAGGCGCTGCGACGGGAGCGCGGCGGAGAAGTCTACGAGGCCTCGGCCCCGCAGAAGGTCCTGGAGGATGTGCTGAAGACGCTGCGGCCATCGGCCGAAGGCCAGGGTGTGAGGTTAGTCGAGGAGATTGCGGAAGCGCCGCGTGTGGATGTGCCTGAACATGTGGTTGGCGAGGTCGTTCGCGGCCTGTTGAGCAATGCGCTCCAGGCGTTGAAGGGGCGCGACGAGGTTATGATCTGGGTGCGTCTTGATCCTTATCGCACAGCGGGCTCTAAAGTGGTGATCCGCATCGAAGACAACGGGCCGGGCGTGCCGGAGAGCATCCGCGCACACCTCTTCGAGCCGTTTGTCTCGCAGAGCGCAGGGCGCGAGCGGCTGGGTCTGGGGCTGTTTCTGGCCGCAAGCCTGTTGGATATGTATGATGGCCGGATTCGCTATGAGCCGAGGAATGGCGGCGGTGCCAGCTTCGTCATCGAGCTGCCCCCGGCGCGATTCACACATGGCCAGCCTTATCATTGGTTCGCCGGAGGAAAGACAGAGTGAACCGGATTCTGGTCATCGACGACGAACCCGCGCTGGGGGAAAACATCCAGCGGATGCTGCGATCGACCGGCGTCACGGTTACCGTTTTTGTCGACCCTGCCAAGGGGCTGGCCGAATGCCTGGCCAACCCGCCCGACCTGGTTCTGCTGGACGTACGCATGCCGGGGATGTCGGGGGAAGAGGTCTTTACCCGGCTGCATGAAGCCCATCCCGGACTTCCCATCGTCTTTCTCACCGCATTCGGGTCGGTGGAGGGCGCAGTGCTGGCGACGCGCAATGGCGCCTTCGATTATCTGCAGAAGCCCTTCAACCGGGAAGATCTTCTGCTGGTGGTGAAGCGGGCTCTCTCCCACGCCAAACTGGAGCACGAAGTCGAGACGCTGAAAGACCGTCTGGAGGCCCTCGGAGAGACAGAAGCCGCGCAAAGCCGAAGTCCCACCATGCTGGACCAAATGAACAAGTGCCGCAGTGCGGCGGCCACCGACGCGACGGTCATGATCCTGGGCGAGAGCGGTACGGGCAAGGAGGTGATGGCCCGTTTCATTCACAACCAGAGCCGGCGCAAGGAAGGCCCGTTTGTGCCCGTCGAGTGCAACGCCATGCCAGGGTCGCTGATCGAGAGCGAGCTGTTTGGGTATGAGCGCGGAGCCTTCACCGGGGCGGAGCGCACCAAGAAAGGACTCATCGAATCGGCCGACGGAGGCACGCTGTTTCTGGACGAGATCGGCGACCTGGGGGTGGAACTACAGACGCGGCTCTTCCGGTTTGTGGAGGAACGGGCCTTGCGGCGGCTGGGGGCCCTGTCGACGCTGCGCGTGGATTGCCGCATCGTGTGCGCCACCAACCAGAACCTGGTAGCCAAGATCAAGGCGGGGACCTTTCGCGAAGAACTCTTCTACCGGTTGAGCGTGGTCACGGTCAAGCTGCCGGCTCTGCGCGAGAGGCTGGAGGACATCCCCCACCTGGCCCGCTTTTTCCTGGAACGCTTCTCCCGTCGCTATGGCAAGAGCTTCTCGGGTTCTCCGCAATTTTACGAGGCGCTACTGAGGGAGCGTTGGCCGGGCAACGTGCGCCAACTGAAGAACGTGATGGAAAGGCTGACGGCGTTGCATCCCGGAGGAGTGCTGGAGCCGGAAAACATCGAGGAGGATTCTCCCAACCTCGAGGCTGCCGCCAGTCTCTCCACCCTGCCTTGGAAGGATGCCCGGGAACAGTATCTGGCCAGCTTTGAGAGTTCCTACGCGCAAGCCGTGCTGGCGCGTTGTGCCGGGAATGTCAGTGCAGCCGCGCGGGAAGCCGGCGTGGACCGGAAGACCTTTTACGCGCTGCTCAAACGGGAGAAGGAGCAGACAACTGGGGAGCCGATTCCCCAGTCGGCCCAGGAATGCGGGGAATGAGATCCCCATATCCCTAGGAACATCTGCGGCAAACCATTGATATAAAATCTTCCCTACTTTGGTCTGTCATGTGCTTAACAACACAGCAGGAGCTCCCTCAAATGAAACTTTGGACCTCGGGCATAAAGGTATGTCTTTTGGTGGTCGGCTTTGTCCTGCTCATGCCGCAACAGGGGCACGCGATTCCGGCGTTCGCCCGCAAGTACGGCGTCAAGTGTTACGCCTGCCACACCGTTCCGCCGGCGCTGAACAAAAACGGCTATATGTTCAAGCGCCTCGGCTACCGGTTGCCTCCCGATGAGATGGATGGAACCAAACCAGCGCCCAAGATCACCGAGCTGGATAAGAACAACAAATTCGATATAATCAATGCCCTGGCCTTGGTTCTACAAACCAGCTTCACCGCCGACAAGACCGTGGCGGACGCCGGCAATACCACCTCCGCATCTCCCTCCTCGTCGTGCAACAGCGGCACAGACGGCACACAGCAGAGTTCCTCCTGCTCCAGCTTCAACCTGGATGAGGCCGCGCTCTTCTTGGCTGGACCTATACCCGATACCGGCTTCTCCTACTTTGGCCACTATGAGCTTTACCAGGATGGCACCAACGACTTGGAGCAAGGTTTCGGAGTTTACACCGGAGGCCGAGCCAACAGCAGTTACTTCATCAAAGCTGGTGAGATGCACATGCAGGAGGGCGAGGGAACGCGGGCAGCCATGTTCTACAACCTCTTCTCCGACCCTGCCTACACGCTGACCAACGTCGACCCCATCAACTTCTCGCTCGATCAGCATCCGGTTGGTGTGGATGTGGGATATACCTGGGCCTCGAACTACTTCAAGCGGGTCTTTGCCGCCTCGGCAAAGGTGACCAACGGACTGAACGCGGATGGCAGCGAGATTCTTGGCAGTTCGACCAAGAACTCCAAGGACGTGTGGGCCGACGCCGATTACTGGTTTGGGCCCGACGGCGGCGTGACCGTCATGGTGTACCGGGGATCGAAGGACCAGATACAGAATGCGGGTTCCCCCCCCCCACCGAATCAGTTCACCTATCGCCCGACCATGTGGCGATCCGGTGCCTTCGGCAACTACCTGTTCTTCGACAAGCTGGACCTGCTGGGAGGCTACATCCGCAGCCAGGATGACTGGCAGTGGGTACAGGGCGGACCGCTTTCGCACTACATCGCGAACACCTACCGCGGTGAGGCAGACTACTACATCAAGCCGGGGCTGGTCCTGATGGCGCGGGTCGATCGTTCGACCCAAAGCATCGCACCGCAGCCGCTGATGCATACGCGGGTCTGGAGCGTCGGTGGCGAACATGCTCTCACCGATCTGGGCAACGTCATCGCCCGCGCCGCTTATACTCAGGAGCACGATGGCGACCCGCTCGCCTTGGTGGGCACCACCGACAAGTCGTTCAAATTCGACGTTCGATATATGTGGTAATTCGATATATGTGGTAAGGAGAGACTGATATGCATAAAGCACTCGCAATCGTGGCGTTCGCTGGGCTTACCCTTCCCCTGATTCTCGCTGCGCAGAGCAGCGGTAACGTGGCCCTTCCGCAAGACAAGGGGCCGGCTAAGATCGATATATCGGCCTACCCAGCGGCACAGCAGCAGGGGTACAAGGTGTTTGTGGACAAGTGCGCCAAATGTCACACCATTGCGCGCCCCATCAACACCACCATGACAAAGGATGAATGGGAGCGCTATGTGAAGCGGATGATGCACAAGCCGAACTCGGGCATCAGCGACACCCAGGGGAAGACGATCTTCGACTTCCTTGCCTACGACCAGGCGACCCGCAAAGACAAGAACCCGTCGGCGTTCTCCAAGTCTCTCAGCGACGATGAGATCGAGAAGCTGAAGGCCGCGCAGCACTAGAGCGCCGTTGCTTGGCTTTTCAGGTCTTGCCTCAACATGACAGGGATGCGTAGCATTCTATCCCCGGCGAAGATTAGCCTCTCTCGCCGGGGCGTTGTTTCAAGTAAACCGTTGCGCAGGTCAAATGCTCTGAGCTGCTGCATCTGAAAACTCGTCATAGCAGGGAACGCATGAGCTATTCCATCACAGTCCCGGACCAGGAATACTTCGACAAGAATATTCCGTGTCGCGCTGCCTGCCCCATTCACACGGAATGCGGACGTTATGTACAGGCCATCGGGATCTCGAAAGATGAGGAAGCATATCTTCTGGCCCGCGCGCCCAATCCCTTCGCCTATGTGCTGGGGCGAATCTGCGCGCATCCCTGCGAGGACAACTGCCGGCGCGGCAAGATCGACGAGCCGATCGCCATCTGCGCGTTGAAGCGCTACGCCACCGACCGGCACAACCTGGGCACCGGACACGATCCGGCGCGGAAGAAGCTCCCTCCCGCAGCTAAACGCGACAAGAGTATAGCGATTGTAGGGGCCGGTGTATGCGGTCTTACCTGTGCCCACGATCTGGCCCTGCTGGGATACACCGTCGATGTATACGAGTCGGCTCCGGTCCCCGGTGGAATGCTCTATCTGGGCATCCCGCAGTTTCGCCTGCCGCGAGAGATCATCAAGATGGAGGTGGACAACATCCTCGCCATGGGGGTGACGCTGCATACTCGTGTGACCCTGGGGCGCGACATCTCCTTCGCCGATCTGCGATCGAAGTCCGACGCGGTCCTGCTGGCCACAGGGCTCAACAAGGGTCGCGAGCTGAACATTCCTGGAGCGCATCTAGCGGGTGTGTACAACGGCATCGACTTCCTCATCAATGTGAATCTTGGCTTTGAGATTGAGCTGGGCAAGCGGGTGGTTGTGGTCGGAGGCGGCAATGTGGCCATCGACGTGGCGCGCGCGGCGGTGCGCCTGGTGCAGGAAGGATCGATGGATTCACCCGGTGAGAGTCTTCAGCCTGCTCTGGACGCGGCCCGCCTGGCGATGCGCTCGGGCGCTCAGGAAGTCGACATGGTGAGCCTCGAATCCCGCGCGCAGATGCCCGCGTGGAAGGGTGAGGTGGACGAGGCCGAGCAGGAAGGAATCGTGGTGGACAACGGTTGGGGGCCGAAGGAGATCGTGGGGGAGAACGGCGTTGTCACAGGTCTGAAGGTCCGCCGCTGCCTCACGGTCTTCGACGAAAATGGCCGCTTCAATCCCGCCTTCAGCGACGAGGAAAAGATCATTCCCTGCGACAGCGTGATCCTGGCCATCGGCCAACAGGCCGACGTCTCTTTCCTCAGCGGCGATGAGGGCATTCAGGTGACGCCCCGCGGAATCCTCAAGATCGACGAAGATCTGGCGACCACCGCGCCGGGCGTATTTGCCGGAGGCGATGTGGCCTTCGGCCCGCGCGTCCTTGTGGAGGCTGTGGCAAATGGCCACCGCGCGGCGCGCTCGATTCATGTCTATCTCAGCGGCACGACTAAAAAGACCATACGCAGCCGCTTCCGCATCATGCCCAACTGGTCCATGCCGCGCGGCTTCCTCACCACGCCACGGCAGAAGATGCCTGTGCTGGCGGCCAACCGCAGGATCGGCATCGCCGAAGTCGAACTGGGTTTTGACGAGGAACAGGGCCGCGCCGAGGGCCTCCGCTGCCTCAACTGCCAGGTAAATACCATCTTCGACGGATCGAAGTGCATCCTCTGCGCGGGTTGCGTAGACGTCTGCCCGGAGAGCTGCCTGCGCCTGGTGGACCTGGCACAGGTGAGCGGTGACCAGCGCTATGACGCACTGATTCAATATCGCTATGGAGTGGCCGCGGCCGAACTCAAGGCGGGACAGGCTGGGGCCATCATCAAGAACGAAGAGAAGTGCATTCGCTGCGGTCTCTGCGCAGACCGCTGCCCAACCAACGCCATCACTATGGAAGCTCTGGAACAGCAGGAACGGGAAGTTTTTGAGTAAGGGAGCAAGGCAATGAATCGACGAAGCTTTTTCAAATTCAGCTGGGGCGCGGTAGGTCTTACTGCCCTTGTCTCGGCGGTAGGGGTCAGCCTGGCAGCCGTCGTCCGGTTCCTGGTGCCAAGCGTCTTTTATGAGCCGCCGCAGACCTTCAAGATCGGCGATCCCGCCGATTATCCCTTCGGCCCTCCCACGTTTCTGGTGGAGGAGAAGATCTTCGTCTTTCGCGATCGCGACAAGGGATTTGCCGTGGCCAGCGCCGTCTGTACGCATCTGGGCTGCACAGTTGCATACTTCCCCAGCGACCAGCGCTTCCACTGCCCGTGCCACGGCAGCGTCTTTGGCCCCAACGGCCTGGTGCAGCATGGTCCTGCGCCGCGCCCGCTGGAGTGGTTTGAGGTGACGCTGGCACGCGATGGAATGCTTCGCGTAGACAAAGATAAAGTCGTTCCACCAACCTATCGGCTGATGGTGTAAACATGAATCTGGTCCGCGAAATCTGGCGTTCGATCGTGCGGCGCGATCCGCTCACCACCGACAAGGGAAAGTCCGAACTGGTCTTTCTCAATGTGTGGTTGCACATCCACCCGGCCAAGGTGAAAAAAGAGAACATGAAGTTCAGGCACTCGTTCTACCTGGGCTTCATCACCTTCTTCCTCTTTCTCATCCTGCTGACCACGGGGATCGCGCTGATGTGTTACTACCGGCCCTACCCGCCGCAGGCATATCAGGACATGAAAGACATGCAGTTTGTCGTTTTCATGGGGCCTTTCCTGCGCAATATGCATCGCTGGGCGGCGCATGGCATGGTGATCTGCGTATTTCTGCACATGTGCCGGGTCTTCTACACTGGCTCTTACAAGAAGCCGCGCCAGTTCAACTGGGTGGTCGGCGTTTTTCTGCTGCTGCTGACCCTGGGCCTCTCCTTCACCGGGTATCTGCTGCCGTGGGACCAACTGGCCTACTGGGCCATCACGGTTGGCAGCAACATCGGAAGCTACGCTCCACTGGTCGGCGGGCAGTTGCGCGAACTGCTGCTTGGCGGCCACACGGTCGGCGAGGCCGCACTGTTGCGCTTCTATGTGCTCCATGTGGCCGTGCTGCCGGCGCTCCTGATTCTGCTCACCATCGTTCACTTCTGGAGGGTCCGCAAAGACGGCGGACTCTCGCGGCCGGTCTGGACGCTGAAGCCCAGCAAGACTGAGTCGCTGGTCACCATCGGCGCGCCGGCTGTGGTCGCACCGTTGCAAGTGGAGGCGGCTTCCAGGAACAAGACCTATGGACTGATGGAGGTCGTCACCGGAAAGCCCATATTCGAGACGATCACTCCCGAAGAGGAGGAAGATACCGTCTTCTCCTATCCGTACGCCTTCGTTCGCGAGGCTGTTGTGCTTATGGCGACGGTTACCACCGTGATGGCGATGTCGTTGTTCCTGAACGCGCCCCTGGAACAGTTGGCAAATCCGGCAAAGACTCCCAATCCAGCCAAGGCTCCGTGGTACTTCCTGGGCTTGCAGGAACTGGTTAGCCACTCCGCGCTACTGGGCGGCGTGGTGGCGCCGGCCCTGATGGTGCTTGCCTTGCTCGCAATCCCGTACCTCGACAGGAACCCCAGCCGTCGCCCCGTCGATCGCAAGTGGATTCTCTGGCTCTTCACATTCTTCGTTGTCGCCAACCTGGCTCTGATTATTGTGGGGACCTTCTTCCGCGGACCAGGCTGGGCGTTTGTTCCACCATGGGTACATGTCGTCGGGGGGGCTGAGTAATGGAACGCAGACTTCAGAAAATCTTCTTTGCGCTCAGCATGATTGCGCTGGCTCTTATTCTGGCGGCCGAATGGCAGGCCAACACGCCCTCGTGGAAGAACTATCAGCGTAACTTTCTGCAGCTTGAGGCGCAGGATGAACCCAACGCCGCCGCCAAGGCCGCCGTCTTGTCTACACCGCTTGAGATTCACCAGGTAATGCTCACCGGCTTGCAGCGCGTGGACCGCTGCACCACCTGCCATCTAGGAGTGGACGACCCCACCATGAAGAATGCTCCGGAGCCGTTCCGCTATCATGCCGGACTCGGCCCGCACATCCCTTCCAAATTCGGATGCACCATCTGCCATGGCGGTCAGGGCCTTGCCACCGATAAGGAGAGCGCCCACGGCAATGTGGCATTCTGGCAGACACCGCTCCTCTCCGTGGACTATGTTCGCGCCACCTGCGGCCGATGCCACAAGGAGGGCGATGTGCCCGGCGTGCCGGAACTCACCGAGGGAAGGCATCTCTTCGAGACCCAGGGCTGCCGTGGATGCCACAAGTTGAATGGAGTGGGCGGAAGCATCGGCCCCGACCTCTCCGAAGAGGGCGCAAGCCTCCGCGCTCCGCAGTGGTTGGAGAAACATTTCCTGGCTCCCAACGCGGTCTCTGCCGGCTCGGCCATGCCCAACTTCCACTTCTCCACGGAGCAGGCGCGGAATCTCACCTATTACATGCTCGCGCTTACCAACCAGGACATGGGGAGCTACTATTCCAGCGTGCGCCTGATCCCCAGCCCTGAATATGGCCGGCAATTGTTTATCGAAAAGAACTGTATTGCCTGCCACAGCGTCGGCGGAGTGGGAGCAAAAACCGGACCAGACCTGCTGGGCGTGACCAAACGGCACTCCAACGAATGGCTCGACGAGCAACTGGTGAATCCGCAGCTTGTCTATCCAGGAAGCACCATGCCCGAATACGATCTTGAAGCAAATGCCCGCAAGGCTCTGCTTGCCTTCATGGCGACGGTCACCACGGAGGATGTGCAGTCGATCCTGTCGGGAAGGAAAACCGCATTGAAACCCGAAGATGTAGCCATCGAGGCGGGCAAGCAGGACTTTGCGCGCTTCGGGTGCGTTGGCTGCCATGGGACGGAGTTGCAAGGCGGTGTGCCCAACCCCAACGCCCAGGGCGGTGAGGTACCTTCGCTGCTGCACGTCTCCGACGACTACACCAAGGATGAAGTCATCGCGATCATCCGCAATGGAAAGGTGCCTCCCATGGACAACCCGGCAGGTCCGACTCCTCCGCTTTACATGCCGTCGTGGAAGCATGTGCTCAGCGACGAAGACGTCAACCGGGTAGCCGACTATCTCTGGTCGAAGCAACAGAAAAAGGAGAGTTGGTAGCGCGCTGGATGTTTGCACTTGTACATCGAGAACCGCAGGGCAAACCAAACCTCCAGAATCTGAGTTGAGGTTTTTTGGCATGAAGCCAACGAAACTAGGGCGTGTTCACACTACGGTCAATCTGTGTTAATGTTTATGGATGGAGATCACGGAAGCGCAGTATGAGCGGATCAAGGATGC
>PLOT01000265.1 GCA_003142215.1 Granulicella sp.
AAGACATCGCCCTTCTCGTGGCACCCGAAGCAGTAGTAGTAGCCATGCGTCGCGTTCACGCTGAACGACCCTGTCTTCTCCTTGTGAAACGGGCACAGGCCGGTGTAGTTCTGCGCGCCGGTCTTGCGCAGCTTCAGATATTCGCCGATGATGCGCACGATGTCCGCCTGCTGCTTCACGAGTTGTGCGAAGTCATCCGCCATAAGCGCTGCAATCTAAGAGTGTAGATGAAAAATGCATTACGCTAGACCTGCATAAAGAGGTATCTTGGTGATACTCCGTGAGGGATTGCTCAAACTGGATGGAAACCTGAAATGGCGACAAAAGCGCTAATCAAGCCGGAGTTGCTAACCTGGACGCGAAATCGTGCCAAGGTGACACTTGCCGACGCCGCCAAAGCTGCAAGTGTCAGCATTGAGGATATTGAGAGTTGGGAGGCCGGGGGCGATGCGCCTACCCTCAGCCAGCTCCGTTACCTCGCGGCGAAATATCATTTTCCGCTCGCGGTGTTTTATCTGCCTGAGCCACCAACGGACTTCGCACCATTGCGGGATTTCCGCCGTTTGCCGGAAGCTGGGGGCGGGAACATATCGGCCAATCTTGCATTCCACATCCGCAATGCCTATGAACGCCGGGAGTTAGCGCTTGAATTGCACGATGATCTGCGCGAGTCGGTGCAGGGCTTCCCTTTGAAAACGAAGCTGACTGATGATCCCGAGGCTATCGGTCAGGCTGTACGCACGTTTTTGGGAGCCGACGATGAGGCACAGACAAGAGCTGCTAGGCAGGGAAGGGCTTTCGATTTCTGGCGGCGCCGATTGGAGGAGCATAACATCCTCGTTTTTGTAATCAGCGGCCCGCATTACGGCGTCGAGTTGGAAGAGATGCGGGGCTTCGCCTTGGCCAAGGATGTGCTGCCGGTCGTCGTAATCAACGGCAAGGACTACAGCCAAGGAGGGAAGTGCTACACCCTTTTTCATGAGCTGACCCACATCATGCTCGGGGAAAGTGCTATATCGAATGGCAGCGCAGGGGCATTCAACTCGACCGCCGAGGAGCAACGGATCGAGCGTTTCTGTGATGCGGTGGCTGCGGCTGCTCTTATGCCGCGTCGGCTTGTCCTGTCTTTTCCTGACACCAAAGCGGTTGGCGAACGGAAATGGAACGACGAACAACTGCGTTCGATTGCAAAAGCGATCGGCGTGAGCCGGGAGGCGCTGCTTTTACGGCTCGTCACTTTGAAGCGGGCAACATGGGAATTCTACAACGCGCAGCGGGCAAGGTTTCACGATGAATATATGCAGATGGCCGCCGAAAAGGCCTTAGGCGAGAAAAAGCCCGTGCCAATCAAACAACCAATCTTGCTGATGAGCCGGAACGGTAGGGGATTCACTCGACTCGTGCTGCGCAGTTACTACGATCAACGCATTACGCTTAATGACGTTTCCAGCTATCTCGGTGCGAAGGTGAAGCATATTCCCGCGCTAGAAAGGGCAGCCTTCCAGCCGGCGGCATAAATGAGCCCGATGACCTATTGCATCGACACAAGCTCCCTCATAGCTGCGTGGCAAGAACGATACCCGATAGATAACTTTCCCTCGTTTTGGACCAAGATGGACATCCTGATTGCTGAGCAACGATTGTTAGCTCCCATCGATGTACTTCACGAAACCAAGAAGCGCTCCGATGAGCTATATACTTGGCTGAAGGAGCGAAAGTTCATGTTCCACGAGTTGAATGAAGAAATTCAAATTGAAGCTGCCCAAGTCCTTGCGCGGTTTCCACGTCTAGTAGGCGAAAAAAAGCTGCGTACTTCAGCCGATCCCTTTGTCATAGCCATGGCTCGCGTCGAAGGATTGCAACTTGTGACAGACGAAAAGCCGAGTGGTTCTCTTTTGCGACCCCATATTCCAGACGTATGCGTTGAATTGAACATGACCACAATTGGGCTGCTTCAGCTTATCCAGACTGAAAAGTGGGTGGTGGGATAGAAATGGTGAGTTGAGGGGAGGTGGCCACAGCCGTGACCACAGCCCTTACAATAGAAGTCGATGCTGATCCCTGAAGAGCTTGACCGCATCTGTATCGTCCTGGTTCGCGCGCGCAATCCCAACAACATCGGGGCCGCGGCGCGCGCCATGCACGACTTCGGCCTGCGCCACCTGCGCGTGGTCAACGACTTCCCCGTCCCCTTCGAGAGCGCCCGCTCCGCAGTCGATGCCAACGATGTTCTCGCCAGCGCGGTTGCCTGCGCCACGCTCGCCGAGGCCGTCGCAGACTGCACGCTTGTCGTCGGGACCACCGCCGTCGGCGAGCGCGACCTGCAACACCCCCTGCTTCCGCTCGCCGAAGCCGCGCCGCGCCTGCGCGCCGAACTACGCAGAAGCAGGAGTTCCAGCCACAACGAAAGCGTCAGCGAAGAAGTGAGTGCAAGCAGAGGGGCTGGAATCCTACCGGATAGCAACCCGGGCCGCGTGGCGCTGCTCTTTGGCTCCGAAAAGACCGGCCTCAGCAACGAAGAGATGAGCCACTGCAACTGGCTGCTCACCATCCCCATGCAGCCGTACGCGGACGTGCGCCACGCTTCGATGAACCTGGGCCAGGCGGTCGCCGTCTGCCTCTATGAATTAGTGCGCGATGAATCGGAGCCGCGGAAATTGGCACGCGATGAGCCGCAGCCGCAGAGTCTGGCGGGCGATCCCGCCAACTCGCCAGCAGCCGAATCGCCAACCACCGCAGCCGACCTGGAACGCCTGACCACCCTGCTCGCCGAGACTCTGGAAAAGTCGGGCTACCTGCGCCGCCACCCCGCCAACTGCGAGCCCGCGCAGCTGCGCCGCCTGCTCCGCCGCATGGCCGCCGACGCAAACGACGCCCCCATCTGGATGGGCATCTTCCGCCAGCTCCTCTGGAAAATCCGCCGCGCATGCGATTAAACACCCAGGGCATAACCAGGCACCCACCCGGTGGTTGATGAAAAGATGGAGACGGCCCACTTTCCGTAGCCGGATTTACAGGCTGGCAGGAGTTGACGGAGCGCATCTGCAATGCGGGAATCAGCGACCAGCAGCTTCCTTCCTCCCCTGACGCGCGGTCAATAAGCCGGCTCGCGGGCGATCCATTCGCCGCATATTATCCCCATTCAATGCATGATCTTGCCGTTCGCTATTCGATCCTTCCAATGTTGCGTCCGGCTGCGTAATCTTAAGACCGGAATGCGTCTTGTTTTATCAGCGGCATTGTGCCTTCGAGACACTCATTCCGTTTGAACACTGAATTGTGTTCCAGCACGGGTTCGATGGATAGTTTCCAGGATTTGTTTTATCAAGCAACAGATTCGTTCCTTCAAGCCCCAGGATGAGAGAGCCCCGGCCCCGTCCGACCAACATTCCTTCAGGAGAGATATACACATGGCAAAGCGCGCAAAGTTGATGGAACGAGCGATAGTTCAGGTCGCCAAAGGTGGATGGGCGATCTACAACGGCCTCAACTCGCTGGCCGGCGACACGCCCAGCTTTACGCCCAAGTGGAGCGACAAGCCCCTGCTGAAGAGCTACGAGAAGGAAAAGCCGCCACTGGGCTGGCCGCGCACCACCGACTCGCTCTGTCCGAAGTGCGTGCCGGAGATTCGTCAGCAGATCGTCGACGGCAAGCTGCCGCATGAGGTTCTGCTGAACGAGAAGGTTGGCGAGCTGAAGGCGCAGATCATCGAGCGCGACGGCAAGATCCTGATGGTCAAGGACTGCCCCATCCACGGCCACTTCGAGGACGTGATGTCGATCGACCCGGCCTTCATGAAGCATCTGGAAGAGACCTTCCCCGGCCGCGACATCCGCGCGCACAACGACGAGAAGCTGCACAACCACGGGACGTCTACCGTCACGCATGGACGCGGCGCGGTGCTGACCATCGACCTGACCAATCGCTGCAACATGATGTGCGACCCCTGCTTCATGGACGCCAACCAGGTTGGCTTCGTGCATGAGCTGGCGTGGGACGACATCACCACCATGCTGGACAACGCCGTCACCATCAAGCCCAAGCGGCAGATGAGCGTGCAGTTCTCCGGCGGCGAGCCGACGCTGAGCCCCTACTTCCTGGACGCCATCGCCTACTCGCGCAAGGTGGGTTACACCAGCGTGCAGGCGGCCAGCAACGGCATCGAGTTCGCCAAGTCGAAGGAGTTCTGCAAGGCCTCGTATGAAGCGGGTCTGCGCTACGTTTATCTACAGTTCGACGGCATCGGCAACGCCGCCAACTCGCATCGCAAGGTGGGCAATGCGTTCGACGTGAAGCTGCAGGCGATCCACAACCTGCACGAGGCGGGCGTGGACATCGTCCCAGTCACCACCATCGTCAACGGCATTAACAACGAGCAGGTGGGCCGCATCATACAGTTCGCGCTGGACAATCCGAAGATCATCCACTTCCTCAGCTTCCAGCCGGTCAGCTTCACCGGCCGCGACGAGGGCATCAGCGACGAGCGCCGCATTGCGCAACGCTACACCCTCTCGCACATGGCGCACGACGTCAAGACCCAGACCGGCCTGGGCGAGCCGACGCGCGACTGGTTCCCCATCTCGTTCATGTCCACCTTCTCCGACTGGGCCGACCTAGTCCACGGACCGGACCGCGAGTGGGGCCAGCTCACCTGCGGATGTCACCCCAACTGCGGCATCTCCATGGCCGTCATGGTCGACAAGGAGACCAAGGAAGCAGTTCCCGTCACGGCGTTCATTCAGGCCGAGCAACTGGCCAAGGACATCGCCAAAATCAACGACGCAGGCCGCGGCAAGGTCCTGACGATGCTCGGAGCCGCGTTGGCCCTGCTGCGCAACTACACGCCGCAGAACGCGCCAACGCACTTCAAGATCAAGGACCTGCTCACCAAGTTCGACAAGAGCTTCGGCGCCAGCGGACGCGACTACGGCAAGGTCACTGCCGACCGCACGCTGGAAGACGTTGAGAAGCGTCGCGGCGATCGCTGGAACTTCCTGTTCATCGCCGGCATGTGGTTCCAGGACCTGTTCAACTACGACTTCCGCCGCACCGAGCAGTGCATTATTCCGTACGCCACGCAGGAGGGCGAGATCAGCTTCTGCGCATACAACACGGGCGTCGGCTGGCGCAACATCATCGAGAAGATGCACATGACCTCGACGCTGACCAAGTGGTACGAGGAGCATGGGCGGCACGAGATCTTCGCCGGCGGCAAGAAGGTTGCCCTCGAAGCCGAGGCGACCTACGATCTGGTGCTGAACGAGACGGACGTCAACGCGGCGGCCAACGATACCTTCGAGAAGAACGGCATAGCCAAGAACGCGCGCGAGGAGAAGACGCGCGCACGCGACGCCAAGATGAAGCAGGACGCCGAAAACGCGATGATGGCCAAGCTCTACCGCAAGGAGATACTGCAGGAGCCCGACGCACCCGCAGGCTTCATCTCGCTCAGCGAGATCAAGCCCGCCGCGCCCGTGCAGGTGGAAGAGACCGTCGCGAAGTAGCCACTGCATGGAGCAGACGCGCTTCGCGCAAAATCTTAAACGACAGCAACAACAAAGGCCGCCAGCAATGGCGGCCTTTGTGATTAAGAAAGATGACTATTCGGCGGATATTGTAGAACCTGGCTCAATTCGGCCATCGAGAGCCAAGGCTTGTAACGATGGACCATTCGGTGACAATTTGCGCACAAGAGTGCGATGTCTTCAATTCTTGTGTTCGCGTTTGGTGCCAAAGTCGATATAGGAATAGTGTGGTGACACTCTATATAATCGCGCCCCAATTCCCCATATCTTTCTTCAAAACTGAATCTGCAGACCGCACAGTATAGTTTTCCGTCTCGACGGGCCTTCCGCTTTGCCTCTGACACGAGCTGGCTATTGCGCTCCCTTTTCAGATGGGTAACGTAGCGCAATGCACCCTCGCTGAAGGCCAACGCTTCCTCAACCTCCATTCGATCAGAGATTATTTCTTTCAAACAGGAAATAGCTCGGGGAATCTCGGAAAGTTCTTCAGTTGATTCGCCAAGACCTGTCAGTCGAGTAATTTCAAAATCTCTTGGCAGATAGATATACTTTGCATTCGCCGGAAGATCCCATTTGATCTCCAAATTACCTGTTAACCAATCAAAAGCAGTGTCTCGTTCTAAGTCGTATCGATACTTCAAACCAATACAAGCCTCGACTACTTCAGAATCTCCTGCCGGCGGGATGAAGCGTTGGTCCCCTGAGGCCGACTTTCCCTGAATGCGATAAACGCCGACAAATCTCGCCGTCTTTCCCATCCCTAGTAGACCAATAAACGATAGAAGTTGATTGCACTTCCCAAAGTAGTCTTTCGACTGGAAACGCTGATACTCCTCGAAGGCCTCAATATCGCGATCAAAGAATGACATGGCCTGCGATGCATGCCTAGCAATCATTGTTCGAGACGGCGGAGTCAAACCCACTGCAATTCCCAAACTGCCGAGAAGCTCCGTCAGTCCAGGCCACTCTTGCGCAATCAAAACTCCACCAACTTCACGCCCAGCCCCTCAAAATGCGTCCGGTTTAGCGTTACCACCTGGAGTCCGTGAACGCTCGCCGTTGCGGCGATTAAAACGTCATCGATCTCTGCGGTCCGCTTGTTCTTCTTTTCCCGCGCCAGCAACCGCCCGCTCAAGTCCGCAACCGCCTCGTCGACCGGGAGAATCCTGCCGGCAAAATCCGGCAGAACGCGATCGGTGAGCCATGCCTCCAGCTCCCGGCGCCGCGTGCCCTCATGGAGCAACTCGATCCCGTAGCGCAACTCATGGATGGTGACCGCGCTGATCAGCAACTCCGCTTCGCGGCGCTCCGCCCACCATTGAAGTACGCCCGAATGCGGTTGGGCCTTTACGGTCTGCGATACAACGCTCGTGTCCAAAAGGAATTTCAAAACTCAACCTTACGCATGGTCCAGTTCGACCGCTCCAACTCGACATCGACTCCATCTGAAGGCGGGCACCGCAAACTCTCCCACAACCGCTTCCCCGATGTCTTTCCGTCAGCATCGATGCCCACTTCGCGCGCCGTTCGGCTTTGAAACTCAATTCTGGTCGAAACGATATATTCCTCGTCCCGCCGCCGCACAATCTGGGGACCTTCTTTTTTCGCCTGATTCAGGACCGCGCTGAACTTCGCCTTCGCCTCCGTCGCCCCCCATGTTGTCATGCCACACCCCCCTCAAATGACCATTATAGTCATATCGGCCGGTCAGCGGTCGGCGAACTTTTTCGTGAGCTTCTTTTGCGCGTGGCGGGTGCCCGGCGGGCGCGGAACGCGAGACCAATACGCAGGGCTGCAGGCCGCAGCCTCGGCACCGTTGCGTCAGCCGATCATCGTACAAATCGAGGCTTTGCAAATATCTCCATTATTTATAAAACGATAGGCAGATCTGGTGCTACAGTGTTGGCGTCTCTCAATACACAGAATCGCTGTTCTGAAAAGCCGGAAGCATTCCGCTCGCTTTGATGCGGATGACATTTCTTCTATCCGGCCAAACAGATTAGGAGATATCAATGCGGTTCCGAAGTTCTGCTGTTGTCCCACTGAACGCCTTGATTCGTAGTAGCTCACGTCGTTATCTGGTTCACTCGTTCACTCTGGCTTTGTTTGCAATGACGCTTCCCGCGTGCAGCGTTCTTTATGCGCAAAGTGCAGATCCAGCAGCCCAACTGGCAAACACTCGCCAGGCGCTATCTGATTTGAACGCTCGCATCGGCTCGGCTGTCAGCACGGGAGCGCCGTGGAACACTCAGACGAGGATGTTGCTGGCCGCCCGGCACGATCTCGTTGCCAGGATTCTCCGCGACGATCCCGCTAACGCGCGTACCTATGCGCTCGACCCCCAGTTGCGTACTAACCTATTAGCTACGGACCCTTCTGCTTCGACTCTGATCGAGCAGGATAGCGCGATTACGGGCGAGTTGGTTGGCTCCGTTGCCGACGACTTCGAGCATCACACCTCCACAATGCACTACGTTCTTCACGCGTATACCAGGGACACCGATCTCTCGTTCGCCAAGGCAATTCCCGGCATGGATCGGATGCTGCATCATCAGGTGACGGTACGCGGCGTCGGTCTGCCAGAGATCATGGCGGCGGACTCGCTGGCGGACGCCACGCCCGCAGAGGTGGAGCAATGCGCGTCGACGCGTACGACTACCAGCAGCACTGCCTCGCCGGCGGCGAGTCCAGCGCCTGCCACATGCTCTACCACCGGGATGCAGAGCATTGCCGTCCTTCTTGTAACTTTTCCGGGGAACACGCCGGCATTTCCCACCGGTCTGGACCAGGCAGCCTACTGGAACAAGGTCCTCTTCGGTCCAAATCCTTCGGTCAACGGCTTCTGGAACGAGGTCTCCTACGGCCAGACCTCCGCAACCGGCAACGTCTTCGGTCCTTTCGCGCTGTCGCAGGTCTACGACTGCACTACAACCTCTGCGATGCAGACCGCTGCCATCGCCGCCGCAGCTGCCTCTGGGACAGTCGACTTTACCCAGTACAACAGAATTGTGATCGTCTATCCGGTCACCACATGCACCTTCGGCGGCCTAGCCGGCAGCATCGGCTGCGTGAGTAGTACTTCCACGATCAATCACCAGTACTCGGTCGTCTTTCTGCCAATCACCTCTCCCGGCTACACTACCAGTTGGCCGCCGATGTGGGGCGACGCCGCCCACGAACTCGGCCACAATCTTGGTCTGGGTCACGCCAATACGCTGGACTTTGGTTCGATCTCGCTTGGGCCAATGGACTTTACTGCGTCGAATCCTGGCACCGTTGTTGGCAGCCCGCCTGCCTCGGAAGCTGCTGATCCTGGTGCCGCCCCCGGGCCCGCCATCACTGCTGTCAATACCGAGTACGGAGACTATTCCTCTGTCATGGGGAATGCCTGGAATAATGCCGGTCCTTACTCTGCCGAGCACCGCGCCAAGCTGCTTGGTTGGATTCCCCAGTCCGACGAGCGGGACATCACCGTCTCGGGTACCTATACCCTGGTTCCGGCGGAAAACTCCTCCGGGTTGCGCGCTCTTCACGTACTGCGCGATCCAACTTCCGGTTCGTGGCTCTGGCTTGAATTTCATCAACCAATCGGTTTTTATACCCCGAACAACATGGCTGCCGAATCGGGCAACACCCTCACCAGTGGCGCGCTGATCCACTACGAGACCGGCTCCATGAGTTCGCTTTATACCTTTCTGCTGGATATGACGCCGGTCGCCGTCTCGAATAATTTCCTGAACGGCACGCTAGCGCCCGGTAAGAGTTGGTCCGACCCCTACTCGCTCCTCACTCTGACGGCTGGCACACAGACCTCTTCCTCGCTGGGAATCACGGTGAACTATGACACTCCCTGTGCCACGCTCGCGCTCTCGTCTTCGGCCCTCTCCGCTGCCGGGGGAACGGCCAACCTCATCATCGCGGCACCCTCCACCTGCTCATGGAGCGCCACTTCAAATGCTTCGTGGATCGGCTTTCCCGGCACAACCAGCGGTAGCGGAAATGCGACCATCCCCTTCACCTACACCGCCAATACCACCACCGCGCAGCGCAACAGCTACATCACCGCGCAACGCCAGAGCGTGCCGCTGGTGCAGTCGGGTACGGGCATCACTATTCTCAGCTTGTCGCCAAACGTTGGATCGTCCGCCGTAAGCGTACCGGTCCCGTTCACGCTTAACTATAGCGATGGGCTGGGTCTTCAGGACGTGAGCCAGATGGAGCTGTACTTCGCCGGTGTCGGGGTCCCCGACTGTCAGCTCGCCGCCACATTCAACGGTTCGTCGGCGGTTCTCTTCCTGTACGCAAACGGCGTGTTTACGTCGGGTATCGCCGCTGGCGGTTCGGGCAGCCTGTCCACAGCTTCATGCGCGGTGTCCGGCGCCGGCAGCAGCTACACAGTCTCGGGCAACAATGCGACGCTGACCCTTAACATGTCCTTCCCATCTACCTTCCTCGGCACCCACAATGCGAGTGCAACCGCGCTTTCCTCCGCAAACAGCTGGTCCGCTACCATTCCACTCGGCTACTGGACCGTCGGCAGTGTGTCAGGCCAGACCAGCCTGAGCAGTTTCAGCATCAGCCCCACCACGGTTACCGCCGGTGGATCGGCCTCTCTGAACTTTACCCTCAGCGCTCCAGCGCCAACCGGCGGCGCCAACGTCACGCTGGCTTCCAGTAACAGCAGCGCCTTCCCAGTGGCCGGCAGCTTTACCATTCCAGCCGGGCAGTCTACAGGCTCCTTCAGCACTCCATCGGGCACGGTGAGCGCACCCACACTGGTCACCGTGACCGCCAGCTATAGCAGCAGCTCACAGCAGGCCCAGGTCACCGTCAATCCTACATCTGCGCCGACCATCACCTTCACCGTGCCGAACCACACCTACGGCGATGCACCGTTCACAGTGGCAGCAACGTCGAACTCGCCGGGAGCGATTGCATACTCGGTTGTCTCTGGGCCGGCAACGATCTCCGGCACGACCATGACGCTGACCGGAACTGGAACAGTCGTTCTACAGGCAAGCCAGGCTGCGTCGGGCAATTACAGTTCTGGCATGCAGACTGCAACCTTCACCGTTACAGGACAAGCCCCGACTATCACCTTCACGGTTCCTAGCCATATGTATGGCGACGCGGCATTCACGGTGTCAGCAACGTCGAATTCAAGCGGCGCGATTACCTGCTCCGTGGTAAGCGGGCCGGCGACGATCTCAGGCTCGACCGTGACGCTGACAGGAATTGGAACAGTGGTGCTTCAGGCAAGCCAGGCCGCTGCGGGTACTTACATCTCCGGCACGCAAAACGCTACGTTTATCGTTGCAGGCGGTGCGCCGACCATCACCTTTACGGTGCCGAACCATACTTATGGCGACGCGCCGTTTACGGTGTCTGCGACCTCGAACTCATCCGGAGCGCTCACCTATTCTGTTGTCTCAGGATCAGCGATCATCTCAGGCTCTACTGTCACATTGACCGGCACAGGAACTGTGGTATTACAGGCGAGCCAGGCTGCGGCGGGCAACTACGCGGCAGGGATTCTGACTGCTACCTTTACTGTTGCGGCCGGTGCCCCGACCATTAGCTTCACTGTGCCGAACCATACCTATGGCGATGCGCCGTTCACGGTCGCAGCAACCTCGAATTCATCGGGGGCGATTATATACTCCGTGGTGAGCGGGCCAGCGACCATCTCCGGCTCGACGGTGACACTGACTGGTACGGGAACAGTGGTGCTTCAGGCAAGCCAGGCTGCGGCGGGCAACTACGCTGCCGGCACGCAAAACGCTTCGGTTCCCGTTGCAACAGAATCTCAGACCATCACATTCGTTGCGCCAACATCGCCGGTAACATACGGCGTCTCGCCGATCACGCTGGTTGCAACCGGTGGGGCTTCTAGCAATGCAGTGGTCTTCAGCGTCGTCTCCGGGCCAGCCACGATTAGCGGCAACACGCTGACCATCACCGGAGTTGGAACGGTAGTAGTAGCCGCCAATCAGGCGGGTAACACCAACTACGCGGTTGCGACACAGGTCACGCAGAGTATCGTGGTCAACCAGGCGTCGCAGACCATCGCCTTCACCACGCCCGCGTCGCCTGTAACCTACGGCGTCTCGCCGATCACTCTTGTTGCAACCGGCGGTGCCTCGGGCAACGCAGTGGTCTTCAGCGTTGTCTCCGGGCCTGCGACGGTCAGCGGCAGTACGCTGACTATCACAGGCGTAGGAACTGTGGTGGTGGCCGCCAACCAGGCGGGTAACGCCAACTACACCGCTGCAACGCAGGTCACGCAGAGCATCGTCGTCAACCAGGCCTCGCAAACCATCACCTTTACGACGCCAACATCGACTGTAACCTATGGTGTTGCTCCGATCACGCTGTCGGCTTCTTCAACCTCTGGATTGACGGTGGTCTTCAGCGTCGTCTCCGGCCCGGCGTCGGTAAGCGGCAGCACGCTAACCATCACCGGCGTGGGAACGGTGGTGGTCGCTGCCAACCAAGCGGGCAACGCCAACTACACGGCTGCGACGCAGGTGACGCAAAGCATCGTGGTCAACGTAATCGGAGTTGCCGCCACGCCTACCTTCTTGCCAGTGGCCGGCGTCTACACTATCGCGCAGACGGTGACGATCAGCGACGCGACATCTGGTGCAACCATCTATTACACCACCAACGGCACCCCCCCGACCACCAGTTCGACGGTGTACAGCGGCACGATCACCGTCTCATCGACAGAAACGCTGGAGGCGATTGCGACGGCCACGGGTTACACCACAAGTGCCGTGGCAACCGCCGCCTACACCATAGCGAATCCACAACCGGCGATCAGCGGCATCTCGCCGGCGTTTACCGACGCAGGCGGCGCAGTGTTCACGCTCACCGTCAACGGCTCGGGATTCATCGCAAGCTCGACGGTCTATTGGGGCTCCTCTGCACTGACTACCACATACGTCAGTGCGACCCAGCTTACGGCACAGGTACCAGCGGCTGATACTGCCGCTGCGGGAACCATCAACATTACGGTGCAAACTCCGGCGCCGGGCGGTGGAACATCCAACGCATGGCAGTTCGAGGTGGATTCCGTCTCGTCCGGATCAACTGCGCCAACTATCACCTCAACTACGGAGACAGTGGCTGCCGGTTCCACGGCCAGCTTTCCGGTAACCGTGCCATCGGCTGTAACCAGCGTCTCCGTAACCTGCCTGAACCTTCCTACGGGAGCGGCGTGCAGCTACTCTTCGACCACCAATACGGTGATGATCGCCACATCCTCGACCACGCCCAAGGGGACATATCAAATCACCGTGGTCTTTATTGAAACGGTCACAGGTGCGGCCTCTGGGTTCATTCTGCTGCCAATTCTTCTGCTTCCTCTTGGGTTTATGAGGAGGAAACTGGCTGCGCGGGGCATCTGGCTTACGGTCTGCCTGGGGCTGGTTCTGCTGGCTACGGCGGCCCTCAGTATCGGCTGCGGCGGAGGAGGAGGGTCTGACTCCTCAACACCCCCTGCGCCGCATCAGGTGACCAGTTCGGGCGCGGTCAGCCTCACGATCCAATAGGAGACTCCTGACACCTCAAGAGTTCTCCGCCCTGTTCCCCAACCCACAGTTTATGGAACAACGCCGTACATCAGTTTTAACCGCCTATTTGCAGATGATTGTAGGACCTCCAGCGGTCGACCTTTTGGAACAACCTTGCGCAGGTCTGGCGGTCTGCCCGAACCCGGGACGTCAATTGGCGAGAGTTTAGCGCGAGGGGAGAAACGCGAAAAACGGAGTTTTCAGCAAGTTCGGTTTTCCCGCGCACGCCTCCGGCGCGGATGATACTTTTGACACCCACGCTCTGCAATCGATTCAGTGGCGGCATAACGTTGCACTGGGTGGCGGCATATCAGTGAATTGGGTGGCGGAATTGATTGCAGCCAGCACGAACCATTGCGAGATCGCTCCCACGCCTATTAGCGCACAACTACCCATCAATCCGCAGGTGAAAATCAATATGCCGACAGCGCCAGCATATTGATTTCTTGTTCCAATGCTACCAACCCAGCGAGAATCGAAACGAATTCAGGCGGCTCTCGATAGAACATATCGCGCATTGCGCGGTAATCGCGTTCCAGTGCTGCAATCTGACTCTGGGGTGGACTCAGCCTGAATGAACCCGGCTTTGCCAAATCGTAGTGTGCCCAGGAAGAGTAATAGAACCGCTCCTTGAACTCAACTACCGATTTCAGCAAAGCGAGATTGGAAAGGGCGGC
>PLOT01000181.1 GCA_003142215.1 Granulicella sp.
GGCGGAGGTGGTGGCGGAGGCGGTGGCGGAGGCGGTCGTGGCGGAGGTGGAGGCGGTGGTGGTGGAGGCGGTGGCGGCGGCGGTGGAGGAGGACATCACTGAGGCTGGGGACGATGCGCGAGCGAGGATGAATCCGTTGTTACCGGGCAGAGGGATTGACCTCTGCCCATCGCGCTTCCCCATGGCTGTGCGGCTGTGAAAGGATGGCTGCGCGGCCGCGTGCGGCCCCATCGAGGAGTTTTTATGAGAGTTTTTGTGCCGAAGGCCGTCGTGGTTGCGGCCCTGTCGTTGCTCGTTTATTTTGCATTCGCCGGTGGTTGGTGCGCGCTCGGCGCGCAGCAGACTGCCGCTTTGAACTCGAACGCAGGTACTACGACCGGAGCGGTTCCGATCACAAGTTCGCCAACGCTCTCAATTGCGCCAACGACTGTGCTGGTGGCCGTCGATCAGCGGCAGACGCTGAGCCTGAACGGCGACTGGCACTATATCCTCGATCCCTATCAGAATGGTCTGGGGAACGGTCGCAGCGGCTACTCCAGGGACGAGGAGGTTCCGACAGGCAGCAACAAGCTGGTGGAGTACGACTTCGCCAAGAGCCCGACGATCAAGGTCCCCGGCGACTGGAACACGCAGAAGGAGTCGCTGATGAACTACGAGGGCGGCTTCTGGTATGAGCGGCATGTGCAGCTGCAGGCGCAGGCGGGGCGTCGCACGTTCCTGCACATTGGCGCGGCAAACTACCGCGCGCGCGTGTGGATGAATGGGCGATTGCTGTGCACGCACGAGGGAGGATTTACGTCCTTCGACTGCGAGGCGACGCGCGCGGTGAAGGCGGGCGAGAACAGCGTGGTTATTTTTGTCGATAGCACACGGATCGCCGACGGCGTTCCCACGCTGAAGACCGATTGGTACAACTACGGCGGGCTGACGCGCGATGTCTCGCTGGTGAGCGTGCCGGAGAGCTTTATCGACGACTTCGATCTGCATCTGGACCGAGCGACGCGGAGCGTCATTGAGGGCTATGTGCATGTGGAGGACGCGCAGGCGGGGACGCACGTTTCGGTTGATCTGCCCGAGGCCAAACTGCACGCCGAGGGAGTGACGGACGCCAATGGCCGAGTTGCGATCAGCATGGCGGCGACGGGGCTGACGCTGTGGTCGCCGGAGACGCCGAAGCTCTACCACGTTGTGCTGAAGGCGGGCTCCGGATTGACCGAGGACACGCTGAACGACGAGATGGGCTTCCGAACGATTGAGACATCGGGCTCGAAGATACTGCTGAATGGCAAGCCGATTGTGCTGCACGGCGTCAGCATCCATGCCGAGGCGCCCTTCCGCACCGGCCGCGTGGACAACGATCAGGACGTGGCCACGCTGTTTGGCTGGGTGAAGGAGCTGGGCGCAAACTATGTGCGGCTGGCACACTACCCGCACGACCAGCGCATGACGCGCGCCGCGGACAAGCTGGGGATTCTGGTGTGGTCGGAGGTGCCGGTTTACTGGGCAGTGCAGTTCGAGAAGGAAGATGTGTTTGCGAAGAGCCAGCAGCAGTTGCACGAGGAGATACGGCGCGACCGCGACAAGGCATCGGTGATTTTGTGGTCGATCGCCAACGAGACACCCAATAACCCGGCGCGCACGGCGTTCCTGACGCGGTCGGCGGATTATGTGCATCACGAGGACCCGACGCGGCTGGTGACGGCGGCGCTGCTGGTGCGAGGCGACCTGAAGACCAAGTACATCGACGACCCACTGGGCAAGGCGCTGGATGTGATCGGCTTCAACGAGTACATCGGATGGTACGAGGGAAAGCCCGAAGACGCAGATGCGACCGAGTGGAAGATTGCATACGACAAGCCGCTGATTGTCAGCGAGTTCGGCGGCGGCGCCAAGGCTGGACTTCATGGGACGGACGACCAGCGATGGACCGAGGAGTATCAGGCCGGTCTCTATCGCCACCAGATCGGGATGCTGAACCGGATTCCACAGTTGCGCGGGGAGACGCCGTGGATACTGATGGACTTCCGTTCGCCGGTGCGCGAGCTTCCGGGGATTCAGGACGGCTTCAACCGCAAGGGGCTGGTGTCGGATCAGGGGGAGAAGAAGGCGGCGTTCTTTGTGCTGCAGAAGGCGTACAAGGAGAATGGGCTGGGGCACGCGGAGTAAGGTGGTTCACGGCGCTACAGGCTGAAGTGGGTCAATTTGCTACGTGAGCTTTCCCTCGGGGACTAAAGTCCGCCTGTTGCCAGGGCTGTATTGGCGCGGCTGAAGCCGCGCCCTTTCAAAGCAATCCAAAATGACCCACTACGCACTGAATGAAAGTCCGCGCGCGCGTCGATGCTCTACCATGAAGGTGTGAGCCGATTCTCCAAGCGAAGCTCGTGGGACCCTTCCGAGAGCAGCTACGCCGCCGCGGTGCGGGAGGCGCGCGCGTCGGGGCGGCGGGTCTACGACCTGACAGTGTCGAACCCCACGCGGTGCGGATTTCAATACGACGCGGAGACGTTGCTGGAACCGCTGCGGAACCCGCGCGCGTTGGTTTATGACCCCGATCCGCGTGGGATGCGGACGGCACGCGAGGCCGTGGCGCGCTACTACGCGGGGCATGGGGCGCGCGTTGCGGTGGATGATTTAGTGCTGACGACAAGCACAAGCGAGAGCTACAGCTTTCTATTTCGCCTGCTGTGCGACCCAGGCGACGAGGTCTTGGTGGCGCAGCCGAGCTACCCGCTCTTCGACTTTCTGGCCGATCTGGACGATGTGCGGCTGAGGCCCTATCCGCTCTTTTACGATCACGGCTGGTGGATCGACCAGAGCGAACTGGAGCGGGCGATTACGCCGCGCACACGAGCGATCCTGGTGGTACATCCGAACAATCCAACGGGCCACTGGACCGGCGTGGGCGAGCGCGAGGCTCTGGAAGCGATCTGCGTGCGGCACGGGCTGGCGCTGATTGTCGATGAGGTCTTCCTGGACTATCCGCTGCGCGACCTGACTCCACCTGCGCAGAGCTTTGCCTGCGGGGAGCATCCTGCGCTGACATTTGTGCTGAGCGGGCTGAGCAAGATCGTAGGGCTGCCGCAGATGAAGGCGGCGTGGATCGCTGCGTTCGGGCCGGAGAGGGAACGGGGCGAGGCGCTGGCGAGGCTGGAGATTGTGGCGGATACGTTTCTGTCGATGAACGCGCCGGTGCAGTTGGCGATGGCGTCGTGGCTGGCTGGTCGCGCGGCGATTCAGGGGCAGATACAGGCGCGGGCGCGAGGGAATCTGGCGACGCTGCGGAGGGTTTCGGGGGAGTCGCCGGGGCGGCTACAGGTGTTGGAGGTGGATGCGGGATGGAGCGCGGTGCTGGGGCTGCCGGGTTGCGTCGGGGAAGTCGATTGCGCGGAGCGGCTGGCGCGTGAGCGGGGAGTGCTGGTACACCCCGGATGGTTCTATGGGATGGGCGAGGCTGGGCGGGTGGTGGTCAGTTTGATTGGGCCGGGTGGGGAGTTTGAGGCAAGCATTCAGCGAGCCATAGACTGAGTTTTCCACATGTGGAAAGGCTCAAGTTTTGCATGAACATAAGTAATAAACGAGACAGAAGAACAGTTCGCTTATCGATTGAATAAATTCATGTAAACAATTGTTTATAAAATAATTATGTCAGGAAAGGATTGGACTCTCGCTCGTTGCCGATGGTGGTTTTTGGGCCGTGGCCGGGGATGACGACGGTCGAGTCGGGCAGGGGAAGCAGCTTGCTGTGGATGGAGCGGATGAGGGTGGGGCCGTCGCCGCCGGGTAGGTCGGTGCGGCCGACGGCGCCGGCGAAGAGAGTGTCGCCGGCGAGGAGGAGGCCCTGCTCCGGGAGGTAGAGGCAGACGCTGCCCTGGGTGTGGCCGGGGGTGTAGAGGATCCTGCCGGAGAGGGCTGGCAATCCGTTGCCGACGGCTGATTCTCCGCTGCTGACGGCTCCAATGGCGATGAGCTTGCCGTCGTCGAGGGTGTCGTCGGGTGGGTGGACCTCTGGCGTTTCCACTCCCAGCCAACCGGCCTGGACGGCCATCATTTTGACCAGAGGGAGGTCGCTGGCGTTGTAGAGGATGGGCGCGCCGGTGAGGGCCTTGAGGCGCGCGGCCCCGGCGATGTGGTCGATGTGCGCGTGGGTGACGAGGATCTGCTTGAGGGTGAGATTGTGTCGCTGGAGGAGGGCGAGGATGCGCAGGACCTCATCGCCGGGATCGACGACGATGGCCTCGCCGGAGGCCTCGTCGCCGAGGATGGAGCAGTTGCATTGCAGCGCGCCGACGGGAAGGACCTCATGGATCATGGTGGACCTGGATTCGTGGTGAGAACCCCACCTTCGTGGTGAGAACCCCACCTTAGCGACGATAAGGCCGTCGCGAAGATGGGGCACCCGATTCTACGGCGACGATGGGGCACCCGCAGGAGACGCCGAGGCTACTTCTTTGGGGCGGAATGCTGGGTTGGTGTGCCGGCGAGGACGGAGCGGTCTGCGCGCGAGCGGGAGAGCATGACGGTGAGGGAGATGGCGACGACCATGAAGAGCACCGCGCCCCATGTGGTGAGCTTGGTGAGCAGGTTGGCCGCGCCGCGCGGGCCAAAGGCCGTCTGCGAACCCTGGCCGCCGAATGCGCCGGCGAGGTCGGCGGACTTGCCCTGCTGCAGCAGCACAACCCCGATCAGGAACAGACAGATGATGACGTGAACGACTACCAGAAAGATGAGCATGGGGATATTTTCGAGTCCTTGGAGATGCAAGTACGAGTGTATCACTGGAGGCGGGGTGCGGGCTGAGAGGCGCGCATGAGTTAAGATGGAACGGATGAGTCAACACAGCGCAATTGCACTTCTCTTTCCTGGCCAGGGCTCGCAGTCGGTGGGCATGGGGCGCGATCTCTACGACAAATTTGCCGCCGCGCGCGCGGTCTTCGAGGAGGCCGACGAGGCGCTGGGGTTTGCGCTGTCGAAGGTGATCTTCGAGGGGCCGGAGGAGACGCTGCGGCTGACCGAGCATACGCAGCCGGCGATTCTGACGGTGTCTACGGCTGCTGCTCGCGTGCTGATGGAGGCGATGAAGCCGCTGGGGATTGCGGCGAAGTTTGCGGCGGGACACTCGCTGGGCGAGTACTCTGCGCACGTGGCGGCGGGGACGCTGAGCTTTGCCGATGCGGTGCGCGCGGTGCGGCTGCGCGGGCGATACATGCAGCAGGCGGTCCCGGCGGGCGAGGGAGCGATGGCTGCGATTCTGGGGTTGGAGCCGGATTTGATTCGGGTGATCTGCGAGCAGGTGGAGGACCAGTTGACGCCGCTGCCGGGCGATCCTGAAGTCCTGAACTTTGTGCCGGGAAGCGCCGTGGTTGCGGCGGCGAACCTGAACTCGCCGGGGCAGACGGTGATCTCGGGAGCGAAGGCGGCGGTGGAGCGCGCGGCGGAGCTGTGCAAGCAGGCCGGGGCCAAACGCGCGGTGATGCTGCCGGTGAGCGCGCCATTCCACTGTGTGTTGATGCAGCCGGCACAGGAGTCGCTGGCGCGGGACCTGGCGGCGCTGGAGTTCCGCGATCCTACGTTTCCGGTGGCGGCGAATGTGAGCGCGATGTTGATTTCGACGGGCGATGCAGCGTGTTCGGCGCTGATTGCGCAGGTGACTGGAGCCGTGCGTTGGGTGGAGTGCATCGAATTGCTGGCGGCCAAGGGAGCGACGCAGTTCATCGAGGTGGGACCGGGACGCGTGCTGAGCGGGCTGCTGAAGCAGATTCAGGGCAAGGACGCGGCGGCGGCGATGAATGTGGAGGATTCGGCCTCGCTGGAGAAGACGCTGGCGAGGCTTGCCGCGAACTGATTTCACTGCAATTGAATATGAAAGCAATTTGCAGGGAACGAAGCGTATTCTGCTTGCATGCTTTTAAGTATCGAGAAGAAAGGCGGGTGGCATGAAGCGACCATCGACAAAGTTAGTTGACAGGATCACCATTCTATTCATCAATCACCCCTACGAGCGTGCGGTCGTAACAGTGATATCCGGTTTATGGGCAGTAATGATTTTTTCTTGGCACGATGATGTGCATGCAGAACACTTCGCTGGCTACTTCATGATTTTATTTACGGCTGTGAACGTCTATTTCCTGGCCAGAGCCATTGATACATTGCGAGTCGAAGACACAGTCCCTCAGCCCGACCAACTCGTGGGACTGCATCTTGATCAAAAGTGACTCCAGAACTAACTCAACGTGACGTAATCCGCGGCGTAGAACAAGCAACAACAAGTACGAAATGCGGGGATTCTTCGCTGCGCTCAGAATGACAGCCTTCAAGTCAGAATGACAGCCTTCAAGTCAGAATGACANNCAAGTCAGAATGACAACCTTCAACGATGCGTGAGGAGATGCAGATGCAGGCAGGCGATGTGGTTGCGGACTTTACGCTGCTGAATCAGGACGGGGTGAGCGTCTCGCTGAGCGACTATGCGGCGAAGCCCGTGGTGCTATTTTTCTATCCGCGGGCCGATACGCCGGGATGTACGCTGGAGTCGTGCGGATTTCGCGACATCTTTGCGAAGTTCAAGAAGGCGGGGATGGTGGTGCTGGGAATCTCGCGCGACACGGTAGCGAAGCAGAAGAGGTTCAAGGAAAAATACGAGCTGCCGTACGATCTGCTGGCCGATCCGGAGATGGCGCTGATTAAACGCTACGGGTTGCTGAAGGAGAAGAAGATGTATGGCAAGCCGGTGACGGGCGTGGAGCGGACGACGTATCTGATCTCGGCGGACACGGGGAAGGGGCAGAGGCTGCTGCATGTGTTCGCCAAGGTGACTCCGGCGGGGCACGCGGAGGAGGTTTTTGATCTGCTGAAAGCAGGCGTTGCAGGGAAGGGTTGATATGCCGGGAGCGATTGTGGAGGTTGCGACTTGTGCGGCGGCGCTGGGACTTGCGGTGGGCGGCGTCGCGTATGCGTCGCTGTGGCCTACGTCGCAGATCTTCGGGCGGACGCTGATCGCGGGCGACGATGGGGACGAGGTTGCGCTGACATTCGACGATGGGCCGAACGATGCGGCTACGCCGCAACTGCTGGAGGTGCTGGCGCGGCACGGAGTTCGCGCGACATTCTTCAACATGGGGAACTTTGCGCGCGAGAGGCCGGAGATCGTAAGGCAGGCGGCGGCGGCGGGACACTTGGTGGGCAACCACACGATGAGCCATCCGCGGCTGTCGACCGAGCCGGTGGCGCGGGTAAGGCAGGAACTGAGGGATTGCAATGCGCTGCTGGAAGACATTACGGGGCAGGCGGTGAAGTTCTTTCGACCGCCGTTCGGAGCGCGGCGACGAATGGTGATGCGCGTGGGACGGAAGTTGGGACTGACGCCGGTGATGTGGAATGTGACGGGACGAGACTGGAATCCAATCGGGGTGGAGGGGATTCTGAGCAATCTGGAGAACGGGATTGCGCAGAATCGGCTCGAGGGGCGTGGATCGAACCTGCTGCTGCACGATGGAGGACATTGCGCGATGGGCGCGGAGAGAATGGATACGGTGCGCGCGGTGGACCGGCTGCTGACGGCGCGGCGAGGGACCACGACGCGGTTTGTTACGGTGGACGCCTGGGCGTAGGCGGCGACAGTCTGATTGGGCCCGTGCATTGTGTGTACCCTCCGGTGCCAATAGCGTAAAGTATTCAAAACGTGTTGGTTAAGCACGCGCTAAGCGCGTGAGACGTAGTAAAGGCGAAGATTCGGCGGGTTTCGGTTGCGGCGGACATGCGGGTTCTCTCCTTTGTGTGCGAAAAAATACTAAAGTCTTCAAAAAAGGCATGTTAAGTCTGGACTTGTCTGGACTTAGTCTGGTTTAAGTCTGGACTAAGTCTGGACTTGGTGGAGACGGTTGAGGGTTAAAAGCGAAGGCCCGGCGCGGTTGGCCGGGTCTGTTTGGTTTTGCTTACTGCTTTAATTATACGGGATGGAGGGAAACTAGTATGCCAACTATTTTTAAGTTTTAAGTGGTTTGGTTGGTGTGGGTTAGGGGGAATTTGGGGTTTCGAGCGGCTTGACAAGGGGATTTGCCGGGGTTTTCGCGGGCGGGAGAGCGTTTTTTCCGGTTCGAGCTATGGGCTATGAGCTGTGTGGTATGAGGATGGAGCGGTCGGCGGTCGGCAAGAGCAAGGGCCAATACGGAGATTCTGGCTGCGCCAGAATGACGACTTTTTGGGGGCTATGGTCAGGATGACGGACGACGGAGGGGGTGAATGGATGGTGTACCCACGGTACCCGGCTGGCACGGCACGGTTGAGAGTTACACTGCGATTAAGGCATTACAGTCGTTCACCGCGCATTTCTGCCGTTCACCGCAAGGAAGCAAGAAAGACATCGATATGAATCGGATCACAGTTGATCGAGACCTATGCAAGAGAGATGGCGTATGCGTGGATGTTTGCCCGTCGCGAACGCTTGCACTCAATGAGGAAGGATTTCCCGAGGAAGTTTCCGAGGACAAGTGCATCCTCTGCGGCCATTGCGTTGCCGTGTGCGCCAGCCATGCTTTGACTCACAGCGGCCTGCCGGAGGAGGATTTTCTACCCATCTGCAAAGACCTGCCGACTCCGGCGATGATGGACGGTTTACTGATGAGTCGACGGTCTGTGCGGACATTCAAAGACCGGGCTGTCGCACGAGAGACTTTGGAGGAGCTGCTCGACGTGGCACGGCGCGCACCAACGGCTTCCAACTCCCAAAAACTGCGCTGGATCGTAGTGGGAGATGCGGCAAAGGTACACGCGTTGTCCGAGGAGTCGGTGAACTGGATACGGAGTTCAGGCAACGGTACGGCCATGTTGGAGTCATGGGAAAGTGGATATGACTTTGTTTTGCGTGGCGCTCCCACAGTCGTTGTGGCTTGTGCTCCGGCGGAGTATGGCTGGGGGAAACAGGATTGCGCCATTGCTCTGACTTTTCTTGAGCTGGCGGCAGAGGCACGCGGCCTGGGTGCCTGCTGGGCCGGTTACCTGACACGGATTGCCGCCATTCATGCTCCGCTTCGTCAAGCGCTGTCGGTTCCCGAGGGGTACGTTGTATGCGGCGGCCTGATGCTGGGAGAACGCAAGTACTCGTATCGGCGGATTCCTCCCAGAAAACCGCTCATTGTGCAATGGAACTAGGTGTCGGCAGTTCGCGCGTCCCACTGATCGCGTGAGACAAGGGCGCGATGCATGGGGCACCCGGTGGCGGCCCCACCTTAGCCGCGATAAGACTGCGGCGAAGATGGGGCACCCGGCCAATACGGAGATTCTGGCTTCGCCAGAATGACGGCTCGTTGTTGGATGCGGCTCATTTGCTGTGCAACCTCGCGATTCTCTTGCCGTGCTAAAATCGACTGTTGCCTGGGGCTTGCTGCGCGTTGTGGTTTGCGCGGAGAACGGCCCGCTGAACCAGCCAGTTTGCAAAATCGAGAGTAAAGAGGGAAGACATGTCCGGCCATTCGAAGTGGGCGACCATCAAGCATAAGAAGGGCGCAACCGACGCCAAGCGTGGGAAGATTTTCACGCAACTGATCAAGGAAATCACCATTGCGGCGAAGGGCGGCGGGGGCGATCCCGACGGCAACCCGCGGCTGCGGACGGCGATTCTGGCGGCCAAGGCGGAGAATATGCCCTCCGAGAACATCAAACGCGCCATACAGCGCGGTACCGGCGAGCTGGAAGGACTCTCGTACGAGGAGATACTGTACGAGGGCTATGGGCCGGGCGGCGTGGCGATCATG
>PLOT01000216.1 GCA_003142215.1 Granulicella sp.
GCTGGCGGAAGCCAGTGCCGCCAAAGTGGTCATTACAGCTACTTTACGTCTAAAGTGCCTGTTATGAATCGTATCTGCCGCGTTGACGGTGCGGTGGGGAAAGGTTCGCGCTGCCCGGTGAATTCGATCCATATGTTAATTGTATCAAGCGGAGCATAACTACTATGCCAACTATTTTTCTGAGGGAAGTGGTTTAGTTGGAGTTGGTTAGGGGGATTTTTGGGGTTCGAGGGGCTTGACAAGGGGAATTGCTGGGGTTTTTGAGGAAAGAAAATGCGGGGGTCCCTCCACTCCGGTCGGGATGACGAAGTGGGTGGGTGGTACGGAAGAGAACAGACAACGGCAAAGGCGGAGCTTTTGTGGAAGAAAGGGGTGGAGGGTTGAGGTGGGACGGAGTTCGCCGGGGTCCTTCGCGCNNGCTCAGGATGACAGCAAGAACAAGCAACGGCCGAGAACAGGCAACGGCGAAATGCGGGGGTCCCTCCACTGACCACCCCAACGAGCAAGTTCGCTCGTCGGGGACCCCGGTTGCGGCGGCAAAGTGCGCCGCCTCCGGTCGGGATGACGGTCGTTTTGCGTTGCTCCGGTCGGGATGACGGTCGTTGTTATTGTGCGCTCAGGATGACAAGCAAGAACGAACAACAGCGGGAGCAAACCTTATTCTGTACTCATCATTCTGTACTCATCGTATTCTGTAGATCAAGGACAATCCCGAATTCTGTAGTTCAAGGACAATCCGAATGACGACACGCATGCGAAGCCGCAAGAAGCCGGAACCGGGGCAGAAGAACACGCCGATGGCGATGGGGCCAACGATCGGGCTGATGGCGGTGTGCCTGGTGGCGATTGTGGGGATGTACTGGTGGACCAGCCGTCATGCGGCGAAACCGGATGCGCCGGTTTCAGCCCAATCCGTTCCCGCCGCGCCCGCGTTTACGGCAAAGCACATCTACAGCGAGACGGCCAGCCCGGCGCAGGACATTGCCGCCGCACTGACGCAGGCGAAGCGTGAGCACAAGCGGGTGATCCTGGACTTCGGCGGGGACTGGTGCGGGGACTGCCAGGCGCTGGACATCTACCTGCATCAGACGCCCAACGACGCGCTGCTGGAGAGGAACTTTGTGCTGGTGCATGTGTGGATCGGGCATATGGACGCCAACCTGGACGTGGCCAAGAGATATGGCGTGCCGATCGGCAAAGGCGTTCCCGCGCTGGCCGTACTGGATGGCAATGGGACGGTCGTCTACGCGCAGAAGGCGGCCGAGTTTGAAGACATGCGTCACATGGAGTCCGGCTCGGTGACCGAGTTCCTGGAAAAGTGGAAGAGCTGACGGCGCGTGGCGCGGCCCACGAACCGGTGCAGAGCGCGCCGGGGGCGCGTCGTGGACCGAAGGCGCGGCCGCGTCGCGCGCGCGTGAAGCGGCTTCTGCGCTGGTATGCGGTGTTGGCGCGGGCGCTGCACCGGACCTTGCTGAGCGCGCTGGAGCACGACTGCCTGAACGTGGCGCAATCGACCGCGTATTCGGCCATTGTGGCGCTGTTTCCCGCGCTGATAGTGGCTGCGGCTGTGATCGGGCTGCTGCCGGACACCGCGCCGGTACGCTTGCAGCTTGCGGACTTCTTCGACCGGGTGCTTCCGGCCGGGGTGAGCGCGCTGCTGGATGCGGCGTTTGAGAATGCGCCGAAGCATACCCACTCGTTGCGCGCTCTGGTGTCGGCCGGAGTGGTGAGCTTTGCCGGCGCGTCGAACGTGATTGCAACGCTGATGGAGGGGCTGCGGCGTGCGCGCGGGCTGCCACGCGATTGCTGGAGCTTCTGGCAACGGCGGAGGCGGTCGTTCGAACTGGTACCGCTGTCGCTGGTTCCGCTGACCATCGCGAGCCTGCTGGTGGTCTTCGGCCATGAGGTAAGCCAGTGGCTGGTGGCAAGCATCGGGCCGCAGGCGCGCGCGCCGATCTACGCGGCGACGCTGCTGCTTCGCTGGGCGGTTGCGGTGGGCGCAAGCGTGGGGCTGATCGCGCTGCTCTATCACATGGGAGCGCCGGAGAAGCGCGGCGACGTGCGTGCGGGCAGCGAGAGTGCGGGCGCGCAGGAGACTCCGGGATGGTGGTGGACAAGCCTGCCGGGAGCGGTGCTGGCGACAGGGCTGTGGTTCCCGGCGACGCTGATCTTCGGCTGGTATGTGACGCGGTTCACCAACTACTCGGAGGTGTATGGGCCGCTGGGCGCGGGCATCGCGCTGCTGTTCTGGCTGTACATCATATCGCTGAGCGTGCTGGCTGGGGCGGAGTTCAACGTGCATTTCAATGCGCAGATGGAGGCGCACTTTGGCGCGGCGGAGATTCCGCGCAACGGCTGAAGCAGATTCCTCCGCTGCGCTGCGGAATGACAAACAAAGTGCTGCGCGAGGTTGGTAGAATGGAAGTGAATCGCGCAAAATCAGAGATCGCGCGTTGCTGAGGCATCTTTTAGAGCTGATCTTCTGAAGACGTAGAGGCGCTATAAACATAATACTGAGATTCTGGCTGCGCCAGAATGACGACTCTCGCGGCGGTGCCAGAATGACGACTTGAGGGTTTCGGCTCTATACCAACAAGAGAAGCACTAGAGTCAGCAGCAACAGGGCCTGCGTGCCAGGAAAAAGGAAGCCGGAATCAAGCGTATGGAAACTGCAAACCGAATGGATGGGGCACGCACACTTACGGGCAGCGGCGGCACGCTGGCCGGACTGGAGCACACGCGGCGGGCCAAGATCGTGGCGACGCTGGGGCCATCGTGCAATACGGCGGAGGTCTTTCGCGAGTTGGTGCGTGCGGGCGCGGATGTGGCGCGGCTGAACTTCTCTCACGGGACGCACGAGGGAAAGGGCGAGCTGATCCGCATGGTGCGGGCGGTGTCTGTGGAGCTGAACAAGCCGATCTGCATTCTGGCCGATCTACAGGGGCCGAAGATCCGAACCGGAAGGCTGAAGGACCATGAGCCGGTGCAACTGGAGGCGGGCAAGCTGCTGACGATTACGCCACGCGATGTGGAGGGAACGGCCGCGGTGGTGGGGACGACCTTCCGGACGCTGGCGGAGAACCTGGAGCGGAGGTCGCGCATTCTGCTGTCGGACGGACTGATCGAGTTGCGGGTGGTGCGCATCGCGGGCGCGGACGTGGTCTGCGAGATCGTCAACGGAGGCGTGCTGGGCGAGAACAAGGGGATCAACCTGCCGGGAATCCCGGTGAAGGTGCCGTCGCTGACGAAGAAGGACGAGGAGGACCTTGAGTTCGCGGTGGGCGCGGGAGTGGATGCGATTGCCGTCTCGTTTGTGCGCACCGCCGACGACGTGCGCCACGTGCGGCGGCGGCTGGAGGCGCTGAACTCCGACGCGTGGATCATCGCCAAGCTGGAGAAGCCGCAGGCGATCGAGCATCTTGATTCGATTCTGGAGGTTGCCAACGGGATCATGGTGGCGCGCGGCGACCTGGGCGTGGAGGTCCCGCCGGAGAAGGTGCCGGCGATCCAGAAACACATCATCCGGAGGGCTGCGGAGTATCGCAAGCCGGTGATTACGGCGACGCAGATGCTGGAGTCGATGATCGAAAACCCGCGGCCCACGCGGGCGGAGGCTTCAGACGTGGCCAACGCGATCTACGACGGGACCGACGCGGTGATGCTGTCGGCGGAGACGGCGGCAGGCAAGTACCCGGTGGAGACGGTGGCCATGATGGCCAAGATCGTGGCGGAGACGGAGTACCAGATCCGGCTGGAACCGCCGCAGCGCCAGACAACGTCGCGGACCACGCGGCTCTCTGTGGCGGAGACGATCTGCGAGTGCATGGCGCACTCGGCCGAGGACCTGGAGATGGCGGCGATCGCCATCTTCACCGAGACGGGATCGACGGCGCGGCTGCTGTCGAAGTACCGGGCTGCGCCGCCGATCTACGCGCTCTCTCCGCACAAGAAGATCGTTCGCCGCGCGGCGCTGCTGTGGGGGACCACGCCGATCCTGTGCGCGCACGCACGCGATACCGACCGGCTGGTGACGATCGCCGAGGAGATTCTGGAACGGCAGGCGGGCGTGGAGCACGGGCAGATTGTGGGGATCGTGGCGGGAACGCGGACGCGGACGGGCGCGACGAACTTCATGCGGCTGCATACGATCGGCGACCGCGGAGCAATGATCGCGGCGAAGAAGACGGGGCGGTAACGGATCACTCCACGGGCAGACACTTCGACGAGGACATGCGTCCTCGTCGAAGAGATATTGAATTGCCGAGACGTTTGAGATTGATTCCGTTCTATGGTCAGGCGTTGCCTTGCGTTCCAGCCTGACTCTCGAGTTGACGGAAGATGTCGTTCAGGTGGACGTGAATCGGAGTGCCAGCGACCTCCAGGCGTTCCGCTTCAACCCACTCCGATGCGGAACACATGCGCCCGCTGCGCGTCTTGGGATCGATGATCCAGACCGTCTCGACGCCCATCTGGCGGTAGTCCTGGCTGCGCTCCTGCAGGTCGGAGTAGCTATCGTCGGGCGAAAGAATTTCGATGACCAGAAGAGGCGGTTGGATCAGAATCTCCGGTTGCGGACCGGGCCGCAGCACCACGAGATCGGGAACGCGAACCCGCGTCGGCGAGACCTGTAGCCGCTGCTCTGTGCTGCCGATAACGTTCCAGTTCGATTCATTGTTGCCAAACCAGTGTGCCAGCAGCCATTGGATTCTTGCGTGCTCCCACTTGCCCACGTTGCGCTCCCGAAGCTCGCCGTCGATGTACTCACGGTCGGGCCGAAAGGTCGTCATGAGGTATTCGGAGACCGGAATTTGAATCGCGCTCGCCATGGGCACCAGTTTACTCCGGGACGGCGATTTTCAGCGGGAAATTCGATCGCCACACTACAATCGGGGGATGGGACGCATACGGGTACTCTCCGACCAGGTGGCCAACCAGATTGCGGCCGGCGAGGTGGTGGAGCGGCCTGCGTCGGTGGTCAAGGAGCTGCTGGAGAACTCGCTGGACGCGGGGGCGACACGGATTCGCATCGAGGTGGAAGGCGGCGGGCGCAAGCTGATCCGCATCGTGGACGACGGGCAGGGCATGGTGCGCGACGACGCGCTGCTGGCCTTCGAGCGGCATGCCACATCGAAGCTGCACAGCTCCGACGATTTGCTCTCGATCCGCACGCTGGGCTTCCGCGGCGAGGCGCTGCCGTCGATTGCAAGCGTCTCGCGGCTGACGCTGGAGACGCGCTCGGCGGAGGACGCTGCGGGAACGGCGGTGGAGATTGCGGGCGGAAAGATTCTGCGCGTGGAGGATGCCGGGCTGCCGGTGGGAACGACGATTGCGGTGCGCGATCTGTTCTACAACACACCGGCGCGGCGCAAGTTTTTGAAGTCGGAGCAGACCGAACTGGGGCACATTGCGGCGCTGGTGACGCACTACGCGCTGGCGCATCCGGAGCGGCACTTCGAGCTGCACTCGGCGACCCAGGCGCTGTTGATTGCGCCCGCGGTGGCGACGACGGGCGACCGGCTCTTCCAGATCTTCGGGCGCGAGACGGCGGAGCTGATGCTGCCCCTCGCGGCGGAGATCGACTTCGCGCGCGCGGGGCTGCCGGAGCCTCCGCCGTGGAAGCGCGAGGCGGACTACGCGCCGCAGGAGCCGGGATTTCTGCGGCTGTCGGGGTTCGTCTCCAAGCCGGAGCTGCAGAAGCTGAACCGCAATTCGGTGTATGTCTTCGTCAACCAGCGGCTGGTGCGCGACCGCGTGGTGCTGCACGCGCTGGCCGAGGCGTACCGCAACATCATTCCGCCCACGTCGTTCCCTGTGGTGCTGCTGTTTCTGGAGATGCCGCCGCAGGAGGTGGATGTGAATGTGCATCCGGCAAAGACCGAGGTGCGCTTCCGGCAGTCCAGCTTCGTGCATGACTTCATTCGCGACTCGGTGCGCACGACGCTGATGACGGCGCGTCCGGCGGCCAGCTTCGCCACGGCGTTGGGCGAGCTGCATGGAGGCGTGGCGCAGGCCAGCTCGTCGCTGCTGCTGGATGTAAGCCCGATGCCGGGCGCGCCGGACGATGTGGTCTACGCGCCGCGGGCCGAATTTTCCGGGCCGCAGGCGCTTATCGAGTCGGAGGGTGCGCCGTCGGCAGACGATGTGGATTCATTTATGCTGCGCGCGCCGATTGTGCCGCCGTCCGCGGGGCGGTTTGCGTTCAGCGACCAGGGCATTGCGGTGGGATACGAGACGGAAGCGGGCGCTGGCTCGTCATGCGGGAGCGAAGGCGCGGCGGATTTGGACGCGAGTGGAACGGAAGCAAGTGGAACGGGCGTGGCCTACGCGGGAGCTGCGGGTTCAGGTGCGGATGGGACGCTGAATGCGCTGGCGACGCTGAAGCCGCTGGGGCAGTTGCGCGACTCGTTCATCCTGGCGGCAAACGACGAGGGGCTGTGGATCATCGACCAGCATGTGGCGCATGAGCGCGTGCTCTTCGAGAAGATTCTGCGCGCGCGCGAGGTGGAGCAGGTGCAGCGGCAGCGGCTGTTGATGCCTCTGCTGGTCGATCTGCTGCCGGCGCAGATGGTGTCGTTCGCGGCGATTGCGCGCGAACTGGACCTCAACGGATTTGAGGCGGAGCCGTTTGGGCCGCGCACCCTGGCCATCAAGGCCGCGCCGGTGGGGTTGGAGGGACGCGAGCTGGAGCGGATGCTGGAGGAGGTGCTGGCCGTGCCGGAGAAGGAACAGCAACAGGAGAACGCGGAGACGCGTCGCCGCCGCATCGCTGCCTCCATCGCCTGCCACGCCGCCATCAAGATCAATATGCCGCTGGAGCCGACAAAAATCGCATGGCTGCTGGCGGAGTTGGCCAAGACCGAGCATCCAATGAGTTGTCCGCATGGGAGGCCCATCGCGCTGCGATATTCTCACAAAGACATACAGCGCGCCTTCCAGCGCATTTAGAATAGAAGTTACTGCGATGGATTGAACGACCTCATTTTTCACATAATTCTGCAGTTCGCTCTTTGAAAATTGTCCGCAACCGGCCTGAAGTTCGGCCCTGAACCCAAGAAACTCTCCAACGCACGCGCGAAGGATTGCTGCCGCGCCGCCTTCGCACTGAATCGAGCGCGCCGCCCAGCAGGAAGGCAAGCCCCATTTTGAATAGCCCGAGCAATCCGAGCAGCCCCGAAACAGCAAACCCAGGCATTCCGACCGCCGCGCAGCTTGCCGAGACGCGCCTGAAGCAGTGGCACCAGCAGGGCGAGGCCCTGTTGACGATGGAGAACCTGCGCAGTTGGATCAATACCGCGGGGCTGGTTCTGTTTGTGCCGCGTCCGCAGATCGTCGCGCCTGCGCCATCGCTGGTGGAGGCGGTGCTGGGTGAGCCGGTTGCAACCCCCACAATCGAGCAGACCACGGAAGCACACAGCCTACTGGCGCGGCTGGTGGCCGAGGGACTCGCCATGCCGCTGAACCTGCTGGGCGCGGGCGCGGGGACGGTCCATGCGGGCGCGCCGGGCGATACGCCGGACTTTGTCGCATCGACGGCGGTTTTCTCGTACGTCTTCACACTGCGCGGAGATAAGGCGTGGAAGCAGCCGCCGGTGACATCGGGCGCGTTCAAGGTGTCGCCACTGGCGCTGGCGACGCATGAGGCGCTCTCGCAGCGCGGCCCGCTTTCGGCCTACGACCTGACCACCGAGGTCGGCAAGGAAGTCACCGAGGCGGCCGTTCTGCGCGCCCTGGGCGAGCTTTGGGCGCACCTGCGCGTGCTTCCGCTGGCCCAGGCAGGAGAGAATGCCACGCTGTGGGAGCTGACGAGCGCGCGCTTCACCAAGCAGATCAAGGCGGGAGCGAACGCGGGACAGCCGTCGGCGCTCTCCGCGCTGATCTCGCTCTACCTGGGCCAGGCTGTGGTTGCCAGCGAGGACGAGATTGAGAGCTTTCTCTCGCCGTTGGCCTCGCGCTCACGCATCCGCGACGTGATCCATGCGCTGCTCTCGGCGCGGCAACTGGAGACGGTGGCGGTTGAGGGACGCACCATGCTGCACGTCGCGGGAGAGCTGCCAGCGTTCCTTGCGCCGGAGGCGGCGACGGTCGAGGGGCTGGCGGCAGATGTTATTGAGGGCGAGGGTGCGGTCGAAGCGGATGCAGCCGCCGGCGCGGAGGGTGCAGTCGAAGGCGCGCCGCGGATTACGAAGTTCATCCCCAAGCCGCGCAAGATTGGGACGGGGTATCTGGCCAAGGCGAAGCCGTCGAACGTTGGCGCAGGCGCAAAGCCTGGACCGTATGAACGCGGCAGAAAGCCGGGATTCGGCGCGAAGACGGGATTTGGCGCGAAGCCCGCGTTCGGCGCGAAGGCTGGATTCAAGGCTGGATTCAAGCCGCGCGCGGGCGCGGGGCCAGCACCCGACCGCGAGCGGAGACCGTTCAGCAAGACAGCCGCTGGATTCGACAAAACAGCGGGCTTCAAAAAAACGGGTGGCTTCGACAAGCCGTGGGAGGAAGAGAAGCAGCGCAGGCTGGCGGCTGCGGCGCGGCCGTCGGAGGTTCCGGCGGAGTTCGACGGCTCGCAGGTCGATCTGGCCGCAGCGGGAGCAGCGGGAGACGCCGCTCAATCGGTTCAGCCCCGCGGGCCGCGCGTTGCCAGGCCGGGCTTCACCAAGCCGCGCGAGTACAAGCCGCGCGAGTATAAACCGCGTGGGGCAGAGAGCGATGGGCGTCCGCCACGCAAGACGTTCAGCAAGCCGGGAACCTTCGGGCGCAAGCGGGAGGGATCGGCGGCGCGGCCTGCGTTTGGCAGCCCACGCGCACCAGGCTCCTACGCACCACGTCCATCGGGCGGTACGGGTTTCAGCGGCAAGCCGCGATTCTCTAAAACCAGCTCCAATTCCAATTCCAATTCCAATTCCAATTCCAATTCCAATTCCAAAGACAAGTTTGCCGGCAAACCAGTCGCCGGCAAACCCTTCGCGGGCAAGCCGAGAGATGGCGGCGAACGAGGCTTCAGCACGGAGAGCGGCAAGCGCGTCTACAGGAAGTTCGATGCGCCGCGCGAGCGCCCTGCTCGTCCGTTCTCCTCAGACCGGCCCGCACGGCCCTACTCCTCAGACCGGCCTGCGCGCACAGCCCGCGCGGAGGGGGCCGACGGATCTGCCGGGAAGCCGACTGGAGAGTTTGCGCCGCGCAAGTTCGCAGGCAAGCCATTCGGCAAGCCGGGCGGATTCGCTGGCAAGAAGCCGTTTGGCAGGTCTTCAGGCAAACCCAGTGGATTTGCCGGGAAGCCCACTGGCGATTCTGCGCCGCGCAAGTTCGCAGGCAAGCCGGGGGGATTCGCGGGCAAGAAGCCGTTTGGCAAGTCATCGGGCAAGCCGGGGGGATTCGCCGGCAAGAAGCCGTTTGGCAGGTCTGCGGGCAAGCCGGGCGAGGCGTTCCCCGGCAAGCCCAGCAGTACATTTGCAAAATTTGCCGAGAACAAGAAGCCCTTCGGTAAGCGGGCACCCGCGCGCAAGTTCAAACCCGGAAAGGATGAGTCCGCCTGATGCGCCTCCAACCCAAGCCCACGGAAGTTGCCGTTCCCACGCACGACGAAGCACCCAGCGGCCCACGCCGTCCAGTGATTGCCATCGACGGGCCGGCCGGTGCCGGCAAGAGCACGCTGGCGGCGCATCTGGCGCGTCACTTCGGCTTCCTCAACATCGAGACCGGCGCGATGTACCGCGCGCTGGCGCTGAAGGCGATCGAAAGCGACTATTCGTTCGATGAGGAGGCCCCGCTGCTGGCGCTGGCCGAGGCGACCCGCATCCAGCTCGAGCCGCACCTGGATGGCACCCGCGTCCGGCTCGATGGCATGGACGTCTCGCAACGCATACGCGATGCGGATGTCACCTCGGCGGCGTCGCAGATCTCCATTCATCCCAATGTTCGCGCGTGGATGGTCCAGCAGCAGCGAGTGCTGGGGGCCAAGGGCGGCGTGGTGATGGAGGGGCGCGACATCGGGACGGCGGTCTTTCCCGACGCCGATGTCAAGATATTTCTGGACGCCGCGCCGGAGGTCCGCGGCAACCGGCGCTTCCGCCAGGCCGCTCCCATTGAGCAGACCACGGCGCGCCAGACCGAGTCGCGCCAGGAGCCTGCGCCGGAGACCGCCGAGCAGCAGCTCGCGACCGAGCAGGCGATTGTGGAGGAGATGCGCGAGCGCGACCGCCGAGACCGCAACCGGGCCGAATCGCCGCTGCGCCCGGCCGTGGACGCGGTGATTCTGGACTCGACCGCGATGGAACTGGAAGAGGTGCTGGCACGGGCGGAGGAGATCGTCCGCACCCACCTGCCGCCGGCCTGACGCGGTCCCGGCGCTGGGTTTGCGGGGTCTCCCGACGCGGTTCTACCGAGGTCTTCCGCGCGGCAGAGGAACTGGCGCGGTCATTGCTGGCAGGATCTTTTAACCGGCTGCTGAGCATTGCAAATAAAATAGTTACGAATTATCTCGCATTGTTTATTGCATTCTGTGCTAATCTTCAAACATCGTTCGAATCAGATTGGTTTCAACGACGCTTGTATGATCTCGATCCCCGATTTGGATCTTGCGGCAAATTCATTTGTACTAAGGAAAGAAACAACATGGAACAGGGAACAGTGAAGTGGTTTAACGATGCCAAGGGGTTTGGCTTCATCAGCCGTCAGAACGGCGAGGACGTGTTTGTTCACTACTCGGCGATCAATTCGAACGGTTTCAAGAGCCTTCAAGAAGGNNGTGCAGTTCAACGTAGTCAAGGGGCCCAAGGGCTGGCAGGCGTCTGACGTTCAGCCTCTCTAGTCTTTGGTACAGACTCTAATACTTAGCTGCATTCTATAGCCGTACCAACGGCTAAACAAAGATTTGCGGGAGGGATGGCTGCGGCTGTCCCTTTTCGTCGTTTAACGGCAGCGAGTCAGCAAGGCAGCGGTATGGTCAGGGCTGGGGTTCGGTTGGCTGGGCGGTTTCCGGGGCACCGGGAACCTCGGCAACGCCGGGAAGGATCGTGGAGCTTGCGCGAAACTTGCGGTAGTCGGACTCGCGCTCGTCGATCGCGCCGCTGTGGTTGAAGAAGAGGGCGATGCGCGCCGAACCGCGCCCGCTGAACGACGCAGGCAGCCATACCTCGTCGTTGACCTTGGTCCACTCCGATTGGAACGATGCGCCTTTGTGGACGTCGGCAAGCAGACCGCCGGCAACTTTGTAATCATCGAAAAAGTGCGCTTCAATGCGCACCAACGCGTGGTCCTGCTCGTCCACCCAGACGGTTCCCGCGAGATTGCGGATGGCTCCTTCCACTACATTGCGAGATTTTGCGCGGGGATCGCCTGCGTAGTCGACGGCGATGGTGTCGCGGCCATGCAATTGCACCCGTCGCGGATTGCTGAACGCGCCCAGTTCGAGGAAGCGCGCAAAGGTTATCTCTTCGGAGTTTTTCTTGTTCTGTGGCGGCTCGCCGGCGGCGATCTTTTCGTTACGCTCCTTGGCTTCCGCGATGCGTTGGTCGATGCGTTCGTTCTGCTTCTTCAATTCGTCGCCGGATAGAGGTTTACCATCGCGCGATAGCAGCTTGTTGAAACATGCGACGTTGACACAGAAGAACTGCCTCTCGACGGTTGTGGTCTTTTTCACGGCCCCGTGAGAGTCAAGGTCCTGCTCCGTGGTGATCGTGCGATAGATGTATTGCTTGATCGTCTTCCGCGAGGCCTTCTCTTGCGCCTCCACCTGCACCATCAGCTCGTTGATCTCGGGCAATGGCCGATAAGAGCCGCCACCGCTGGCAGGCTGCGGCTTGGTGACGGGGAGCGACGGGGATGCGGGCGCGGGCTGGTCTGAGGCTGGCGTTTGCGCCTGTGCATTGCATAAGCCGCAGGCCAAGAGGAACGTCGATAGTCTCAACAGCACGACAAACCCGGGCCGGCCCTTTCTAGAACACGTGACCATGGGATAACTATACTGGCCGATCCTGGCTGCTGTTCCCTGCGCCCGAGTCTGCATTGGAGGGTTTGGCATCTAAAGGATGACAGAGGAAACGGAATGGCCGGCAGCACACAGATTCAACCACACGCCGCGACGGCGGAAACAGCTACGAATCATTCAGAGCAGCGCGAGGCAATCTTCGATGTCTTTCGCCGCTGGGGCTATCTGCAGTCGTGGCTCGATCCGCTGGGCCAGTACCTTCCGCCGGAGCCGTTTCCGGTGCCTGCGCCGACGGGCCCGGTCGCGGACGAGGCGCGCAGCTACTACAGCGGCACCATTGGCATCGAGTTCATGCACCTCCCAAGTCAGGCCCAGCGGCAGTGGCTGGCCGAGCAGATGGAGCAGCCGGCGCGCCGCGCCGGCCAGCCGCATGTGCTGACACAGTTGATCCGCGCGGACATCTTCGAACAGGTAATCCAGTCGCGCTACCTTGGCACCAAGCGATTTTCTCTCGAAGGTCTTACCGCGCTGATTCCCTTCCTCGACGAAGTTCTCCGCGTCAGCGTTCTGGCCGGAGTGACCAGGGCGCTGATTGCGATGAGCCATCGCGGGCGCCTCAACGTCATGACCAACATCATCGGGCGCGCGCCGTCGGAGATCTTCGCCGAGTTCGAGGATGTGGATCCGCGCAGCGTGCTGGGCGGCGGCGACGTGAAGTACCACATCGGCGCGACCGGCGAGTGGCAGGCCGAGGACGGCGGCGCGATCGAGCTGCACCTGGTCTCCAACCCGAGCCATCTGGAGGCGGTCGATCCGGTGTTACTGGGGCGGGCGCGCGCGCGGCAGACGCGGCTGGGCGAGGATGGAACGCAGCGGGTGCTCCCGATCATGGTCCACGGCGACGCGGCGTTCGCCGGCCAGGGCATCGTCGCCGAGAGCCTCGTCCTCGGCTCGCTGAATGGCTACGACGTGGGCGGAACGGTGCATGTCATCGTCAACAACCTGCTTGGATTTACCGCGCTGCCCGAGGAGGGAAACGCCTCGCGCTTCTCGAGCGACCTGGCCAAGCGGCTACCGATTCCCATCTTCCATGTGAATGCGGAGGACCCCGACGCGGTGGTGCGCGTGGCGGCCATTGCGGCGGAGTTCCGTCACCGCTTCCACTGCGATGTGCTGGTGGACCTCATCGGCTACCGGCGGCACGGCCACAGCGAGGTGGACGATCCGACGGTGACGCAGCCGCTGCGCTACGCGAAGATCAAGAGTCGGCCGTTCCTCTACCAGTTGTACGCCGAGCAGATGCGCGTCGATCCCACCGCCGAGGTGGGTCAGGTGCGGGAGGAGTTTCTCGCCGACCAGAAGACCGCGAGTCTGGCGCAACGAAAACCGCGGCTGGCGCAGATGCCGAGCTACTGGGACCCCTACAAGGGCGGGCCATTGCTGCCGGAGTACGAGGTACCTACGGGCCTCGCGCCCGATCGCATCGCCGAGCTGTGCCGGCGCATATCGCGCACACCCGTTGGCTTCCACGTCCATCCCAAGGTGCGGAAGCTCTACGAACAGCGCATCAAGATGGGCGTGGGCGAAGTTCCCTTCGACTACGGCGCGGCGGAGCTTCTCGCCTTTGCTTCCCTGCTCGACGCGGGCACGCCGGTGCGGCTGAGCGGGCAGGACTCGCGGCGCGGGACGTTCAGCCAGCGCCATGCCGTGCTGGTGGACATCGAGAACGAGCAGCGCTATTTTCCGCTGCAACATCTCGGCGCGAAGCAGGCGCGCTTCGAGGTCTACAACTCGATGCTGTCGGAGGCCGCGGTGCTGGGCTTCGAGTACGGCTACTCGCGCGACAGCCCGGAGACGCTGGTGCTGTGGGAGGCGCAGTTCGGCGACTTCGCCAACGGCGCGCAGATCATTATCGACCAGTTCATCGCGGCGGGCGAGGCCAAGTGGAACCTGCTCTCCGGGCTGGTGCTGCTGCTTCCGCACGGCTACGAGGGGCAGGGGCCGGAGCACTCCAGCGCGCGCGTGGAACGCTACCTGCAGCTCGCAGCGGGCGACAACATGCAGATCTGCCAGCCCTCGACCGCAGCGCAATACTTCCATCTGCTGCGGCGGCAGGCGATGCGCTGCTGGCGCAAGCCGCTGGTGGTGTTTACGCCGAAGAGCATGTTGCGCAACGCGGACGCAGCATCGCCGCTCGCGGATTTCTCTGCGCCGCATTATTTCAATGTGATTCCCGACAGCTCGGTGCGCGGGCCGCGGCGTATGCTGGTCTGCTCCGGCAAGATCGGTCACACTCTGCGCGTGGAGCGCAAAAAACGCAAGGACAGCTCCGTCGCAATTATCTTTCTCGAACAGCTCTACCCGTGGCCCGAGGACGAGATGCAGGCCGCGCTCGATCAGCATCCCGAGGCCGGCGAGATCGTGTGGGTGCAGGAGGAACCGGCCAACATGGGCGCGCTCACCTACGTTCTGCCGCATCTGCGCCGCATGAGTGCCGACCGCGCCGTGCTCAGCGTGAAGCGCTCTGCCAGCGCAAGCCCCGCGACCGGCTCCGCCAAGGCGCACGCGCTGGAAGAGAAGACCCTGATCGACCTCGCCTTCGGCGCATAAAGCGGATTCACTCTATCCCGTGAGCGCTACTGCGCGTACTTCACCTGCTCGGTGACCCAGTCGGTCCAGATGGCCTCGTCGATGGGGCAGGCCAGCGGCGCGCCGTCGAGGACTGCGGCGACAAAGTTCTCCACCGCTGGGTAATGCACATTCGCATGAGGCGGGAGCTGCTCCTCGGTCAACCTGCCATCGCTCGCCAGCAGGCGCAGCGTGGGGCCGTTGAGCGGGTCGAGGCTGATCTCGCCCTCGCTGCCGATGATGCGGAACTGGTCGCGCTGAATGCGCGAGTTCCAACGCACGTCGATGACGGCGTGAATGCCGCCCGCGTATTCGACCAGCGCGGTGGCCGAGTCCTCCACCGCCAGTTCATGCAGCGCGTTCGAGAGCAGCCCGGTCGCGCGCTGCGGACGCCCGAACAAATAATTACACGCGTCGATGCGGTGCGATCCGACATCGTAGAGCGGCCCTCCGCCGGCGATGGCGGGGTCCTTCAGCCACGCGCGGTCGGGACTCTCCAGCCAGCCGTGGTAGTTCGCCTCCACCAATACCGGCTGGCCGATGGCGCCCTCGGCGATCAATTCCTTCGCGCGGATTAATTTGGGATAGAGGCGGCGGTAGTAAGCGACGCCCAGCAGGCGACCGGAGTGGCGCGCGGCCTCGGCCATGGATTCGGCCTGCGCAAAATTGAGTGCGACGGGCTTTTCGCAGAGTACATCCTTGCCTGCGCGCAGGCTGGCGATGGTGTGTTCTGCGTGCAGCGCAACGGGCGAGGCGACGTAGACGGCGTCGATCGCAGGATCGCGCAGCGCTTCGCTGAGATCGGTGTAAACGAGCGCGCCGGGGTAGGCCGCAGCCTTGGCGGGCGAGCGCGTGAGCAGGGCGTAGAGGCGGCTGCGCGGCTGGGCCAGTACCGCGGGCAGAACGCGCTTGCGAGTGATGTCTCCGACGCCGATGACTAGCCAGTTGAACATGGTTCTATCCCTTCATTGCAGGCGGTGTAGTGTATTGATGCGCGGAGCGAGGTTCGAGGTTCGAAGCACAAAACGCAAAGCTGTTGACCTTGCCGCACACGCGCAGCCGCACCATCGTCTTCCCTTCTCCAGCACCGCCTGAAAGCGCTTTGCACGGTCCGCCACAGATGCCTCCCGACCCATTATCGTACCTCCGCGACGTTCCACGGACGGTAGCGATAAAATCATAGGCATCGCTACCCATTCCAATCCGCGCGTCTTTCTCTCCGCCGGCGAGGCCTCGGGCGACCACTACGGCGCGGGGATTATTGCCGAGCTGCGCGCGCGACTGGCCACCGCGACTTTTACCGGACTGGGCGGAAATGCCATGGCCGGCGCAGGACAGGAGCGCATCGTGCGCGCCGAAGACGTGGCCCACATGGGCTTCACCGAGGTTGTGCGCCACGCGCCGTATATCTACTCGCAGTACCGCAAGCTGGTCGCGTCGATCCGGCGCGCGCGGCCCGACGTTGCGATTCTCATCGACTTTCCCGAGGTCAATTTTCGCCTCGCGCGCCAACTCAAGCGGCTGGGCGTTCCCGTGCTGTGGTTCGTCAGCCCGCAACTATGGGCGTGGAAGCGCGGACGCCTGCGGCTGGTGCGGCGGTTCGTGGACCGCATGATGGTGATCTTCCCCTTCGAAGCCGCGTTCTACCGCGCGCGCGGAGTCGATGCAGAGTTTGTCGGACATCCGCTGGCCGCGCTTTCGCTGCCCGCCATCACGCGCGAGGATTACGCCGCCGCGCATGGTCTCGATCCGGCAAAGCACTGGGTTGCACTGTTGCCGGGAAGCCGCCAGAGCGAGATCCGGGAGAACCTGCCTCAGATGCTACAGGCCGCGGCCAATCTGAATCTGGACCTGAATCTGGAGAAGAAGAGGAGCTGCCAGTTTCTGCTGCCGGTGGCATCGACCATCGACCTTGCGTGGATCAAAGATGAGATTGCCGCACACGAATCTGCTGTGAAGAAGAAGCTGCCCGGCTTTGCGGTGCTGCCGCGGATCGTACTGGTGGACGACGCGCGGGCTGCACTCTTTCACGCGCGCGCCTCGGTCGTGGCCAGCGGCACGGCGACGGTGCAGGCGCTGACCATCGGCACGCCGTTTGTCGTGGTCTACCGCGTCTCCGGGCTCACCTTCGCGCTGGCCAGGCGGATGATTCACTATCCCGCCGAGATCCCTGCCGAGCGCGACGCCGACGGCAACCTGCCGGTCGCGATGGTCAATTTGATTGCGGGCAAACGCATCGTCCCCGAGCTGCTGAACCGGCGCTTCACGGCCGCCAACCTGATCGCCGCACTGCGCCCGCTGCTGGACGAGACGCAAGAACGCCGGGAGAGCATCGCCGCGCTGGCCGAAGCGTGCGTCAAGCTGCTGCCCACCCCCGCCCAAACAGGACAACCCGAAGACCCCATTCGCCGCGTCTCGGATGCCGTCGTCGAGCTGCTGCAATCCACACCCATCGACGCGCTCCGAAGCGTCTCCAGCAGCGTCTAATCGGTAGCGTTCAGAATTGCCTCACCGTGCAGTACCATAAGCAACTAGAGGATGAACGCAACTTGAGGACACCAGCACGCATGCTTCTTCGCCGCCGAATCGGCATCTACCTCCTCGCCGTCTGCGCACTCGCGCTTCCCTGCTGGATGACTGCGAATGCCGCGCCAGCGCGCGCGCAGTTCAACATTACCGGCTATGTCATCACCGCCGACCTCGACCCCGCCACCGGCAAGCTGACGGCCACAGCCGATGTCAGCTTCACCGCGCTGGAAGACTTGACCTCCGCAACCTTTGAGCTGAACAACGGCCTCAATATCACATCGCTCACCGACAACACGGGCGCCGCGCTCAACTCAGAGCGGCTGGCGGCCAACTTCACCGTGCGCGTGACGCTGCCTACGCCGCTGGCCAAAGGCTCCAGCAACACCTTCCACTTCGCGTACTCGGGCGTGCTGACCGGCTCCGACACCAGCCCGGTTGACGGGATTAAACTCGCCGCCATCGCCGACCCCATCAGCATGTTGCTCTACGCGGGGCGCTGGTTCCCTCTCTCGACGCCGGGCCTGTTCACAGACCGCTTCACCAGCGAGATGCACATCCGCGTGCCTGCCGATTACACCGCGGTCGGCAGCGGGACCACGTCCAAGAAGACGCTGCCCGACGGGCGCAACGAGTTCAGCTTCGTCTGGTCGAAGCCGGGATTTCCGGGAACGATTGTCGCGGGAAAGTTTCTTCCGCCGATCACCGCATCGGGCATCAGCAACATCCACGTCTATGTCACAGAGAAGCGCAAGGACGGCGCGCCGGACTTCGCCGCTCTGGCCGGGCGCGAGTTCGAGTATATGACCAGCGTCTTCGGCCAGCCGGAGTCGGGCCGCATCAACATCGTCGAGCTGCCGGAGGACGCAGTCAGCGCCGCATGGGCGCCGGAGATGGCATGTATCGCGGGCAATCGCATCGTGGACCGCACGGCAGCCTCGCAGCACCTGCTCAGCAACACGCTGGCGCATCAGTGGTGGGGCTCGGAGGTATCGCCCGCAACGCTGAACGACGCGTGGATCACCAACGGAATGTCCCGCTACGGCGAACTGATGTACTTGGAGGATTCGTCCGGCAAGAACGCATTTCAGACCGCCATCGGCGACGTCTCCGCCGGAGCGCTGGCCTACGACACCGAGCCGCTGAGTACGCTGGGCCGGCTCGACCCCTTCTCGCCGCAGTTCCAGTCGATGACGCTGGAAAAAGGCGCGATGGTCTTCCACATGCTGCGCTGGGAGATGGGCGACGACGCATTCCAGAGCTTCCTGCGCGGTCTGCTCTCGCAATATACAGACAAGGGAATTCGCGGCTCCGATGTGGAGACGGTGGCCGAGGCGCAGCCGGTCCATAGCGCGAACAACGGGGGCTCACACCTCGAACTCACCTCATTTTTCTCGCAGTGGATCGACGGCACCGGCGCGCCAGCCTTCGCCGACAAGTACTCCGTCTACCGCCTGGGCAACAACAAGGGCTTCCGCACGGTGGGATCGATCGGCGAAGACCTCGACCTCTTCCGCATGCCGGTGGAGCTGCGCATCGAGACCGACGGCAAGACGGAGGATCGGCGCATCGACGTGGCGGGCAGCGACTCACCCTACATGGTCGAGACCTTCGGACGGCCGCGCCGCATCACCATCGACCCGGAGAACTGGCTGCTGAAGAGCACGCCCGACCTGGCCATCCGCGTGGCCGTGCTGCGTGGCCAGCAACTGGTGGCGCAGGGCGACCTGATCGGCGCGCTGGCCGAGTACCAGAAGGCGCTCGACGAAAATAAATCCAGCTCGCTGGCCGCCTACCGCATCGCCGAGGTCTTCTTCATGCAGCGCAACTACCAGGCCTCGGCCAACAGCTTCCGCGACGCCCTGCGCGGCGACGGCGACCCGCGCTGGACAGAGGTATGGAGCCACATCCACCTGGGCTACATCTTCGACGTCACCGGGCAGAGGGAGCGCGCGGTCAACGAGTACCGCCTGGCCGTGCAGACCAACGACAACACGCAGGGCGCCATCAACGAGGCCCGCGCGCGCATGGCAACCCCCTACAAACGCGAGCACACCGACAACTAGAGGATTTTGCCAATGGTGTAGACCGCCGCGCAGCGAGCAAAATGCGGGGATTCTTCCCCTTCGGCAAGCTCAGGGTCAGAATGACAATTCTCTCTTTGGTGTGCAAAGAAATCCACAGCCATTCTCCCGTGGCTACAACTTGCGCTCTATCCCATAGTGCGGAAGTGCTATGTATCTTCGTGATAGCCGCGCGGATCATTGTTTCTGGAAGCGGCCAAGCCGTTGGCACGGAGTTTGCAATGGTTCCCTCTGCATCTCTCGCATTGGTCTTGCCGGAAATAATACTGCTGCCCCGTCCGATTGCCCTGCGCCCGGACTGGGACAAAGGGGATTCCCAATGATCCGCTGGTCGCGAGCCCTGGAGCCCTCCATGGATTTGTGTAGCCTGCCGTCGCCATGCCGCATTCTGCAAAGTGTGGCCGGCATGGCGTTCAACTTCAGCAAAATCGAGATTTCAGCCCCTGCGGCGCAGCACAATGCAGCCAGGCCGGCGGGGATCCAAGCGGATGCAGCAGCCTTCGCGCGCGTCGAAACCCGCAGGTCTTGCTTCGAGATTCCCCAATGTTCGCTGGCCAGATAGATCTAGAACGAGAGCGCGAGCAGCCTCTCCCATAACGCAGGATCGACGGGTACTCCGAGGCGGAGGTTCTCTTCGCGCAGGCGAAGCGTCTGTTGGCCTGGGTAGCGCACGGGGTGGGCGGGATCGATTGCCATGGATGCGTGGAGCGAATCCAGAATGCCGTTGGCGATGCGGTCGAGCTCGGGACGCGCGGCAAAGCTCGCGGGATCGATGGCCAAAAATATCTGGCTGAGGCCGGACTCGCGCGCGGGATCGCGTGGGAGTTGGTGGGTTGCGAGGCCGCCGGAGAGCATCGCGGCGAGCAGATCGAGGACCAGCGACAGGCCCGAGCCCTTCCAGTAGCCGATGGGCAGTGCGCGCTGCGAGGCTTCAATCGCGGCGGGATCAGTGGTCAATTCGCCTGCCGCGTCGTATCCTCCCGCAACCGGCAACTGCTCGCCGCGTGCGGCGTAGGCGGAGATCGATCCATAAGAAAATTGCGAGACCGCCATGTCCAGCACAACGTGTGCTCCGTCCGTGCGCGGAATGGCGAGCACCAGCGGGTTGTTGCCCAGCGTGGGCGAGATCGCGCCCCAGGCGGGCAGGTTGGCCAGCGTGTTGGTCCAGCAGATGGCGAAGAGGCCGGCTTCCGCGGCCAGCCAGCCGTAGCTGCCGCCGCGCATCCAGTGGTTGGTGTTGGCCAGTGCGACGCCGCCCAGGCCATGCAGGCGGGCAAGCTCGATGGCGCGCTCGATCGCTGCGTAGGCGTTCAGGTTGCCGGGGCCGAGATGCCCGTCCCAGCGCTCGATGGCCGCGGCACCGGCGACGCGGGTGGGCTCGGCGGCGAGGTCGATGCTGCCGTTGGCGACCATCTCAGCGAAGCGCGGAAAGCGGTTGAGGCCGTGGGTGTAGACGCCGTCGCGGGTGGTCTCGGCGAAGAGGCGCGCGCAGAGTGCGGCGCGATCTCCATCCAGACCGAGATGCAGCATCGCGCGGTGCAGCGCGTTGTAGAGGTCGGTGTAGGGAACTCGAAGCATGGCAGTGTCCAGTCTAGAGCGGTTTCACCGCAACTGTTATCGCGCGAGAATTATTAAAGTGGTTTTTCTTGAGGAAAAACCACGCANNAAGCAATCGCCAAAGTTGAGCCCTGCCGGATGTCTACCCTTGCCGAACCGGCGGAATCCGTCCCGCGCAAGCAATGCCTGTTCGTGATCGACCGGAAGCACCACCAGTCGCAACCGTGTTGTCAGGATGTCGAGGGCAGCAAT
>PLOT01000059.1 GCA_003142215.1 Granulicella sp.
ATGGACCGGGCCTTCGCCAGTGTGCTGGAGCAGCCGCGCCCTTGACGATCCAGGTAACGGTCGGCGTTCCTGCCTACAATGGAGCGGCAACGCTCCGGCGAGCGGTTGAGAGCATCCTTCGTCAGACACACAAGGATTGCCTGATCCATATCTCCGACGACGGCTCCACGGATGGCACGCGCGCGGTCGGGCTGGCGCTGGCGGCGGCACACGTCCCTGTTACGTACACGCGCCAGGAGACCAATCTCGGACCCTCGCCGAATTTCCGTTTCCTGCTGCGACAGGCGAGCACGCCCTATTTCATGTGGCTCGCCCAGGACGACACTCTCGAGCCGACCTACGTGGAACGGATGCTGGCCGTGCTGGAGAGCGATCCTGGCCTGGTGACCTGCGTCTCGCGCGTCCGCTTCGTGCGCCCCGACGGCAGCACGCGGCTGGCCGGCGGCACTTATCCGTTGCAGGCGGACAGGGTGACGAATCTCGCCGCCTATCTCTCGGGGCCGGACGACAATGCGCGCCAGTACGGCCTGCACCGTACCGAGGTGCTGCAAAAGGCGTTCCCCACCAGCGATTTCCTGATCGGCTACGACTGGGCGCTGATGGCCGGAACACTGCTGTACGGCCGGCACGCGGAGGTTCCCGACGTTTTGATGGTCCGCGAGGAAACCCCGCTCCAGGACTACATGGTCATGATCCGCCACCATGCGCGCGGGTGGCTGGAGCGGGTTTTGCCGATGCTGCCGATGAGCCGCGATCTGATCTTCCGCCAAAAAATCCCGTTGCGGCTGCCGGTGCTGAAGGCGCTGCTGCATGTCAATCTCTCGATGCACTTCCTGTACGTGGGGTCACGTTGCCCAGGTTACGCCAGGGTCGGGCGGTTCCTGCAGCGGCATCTGCTATGGCGCCTGCAGACCCGGCCGGCGAAGGGCGAGTCGTAGATGGACGATTCCGCCCCGCTGACATTGTCGCGCATGGTGCGCCTGATGTACTGGGAGGCGCGGCGGCACCGGAAGTATCTGCTGCATCTCGCGTCCATCCTTTGCAGCCTGGTCAAAAACGCTTCTGCGCTGTGGCTGCGGCGGGGTTTTTCACGCCGACGGCCACTGGTGGCGATCGCCCTGGTGGAGCATATGGGCGACATCGTCGCCGGCGAGCCGATTGCCCGCCTGGCGCGGCGGCGGTTTCCGCAGGCGCGGATATTCTGGATCGCGCGCGCGCCCTACGTATCGCTGCCCGCCGGCTATCCCGAAGTGGATCGCGTCGTCACCGTGGTCTGCCTGACCGAATGGATCCTGTTGCAGCGCCTTAAGCCGTTCGATGTGGTCTGGGACCTGCACATCAACGGCCGCATCTGCCCGCGCTGCGGCATTCCGCAAATCAAACCCGGCGACCCGTTGGATATCGACAATTTCTTCGATTACGGCGGTCTGCTCGAGGTGGAGTGCCACAACGCCGGTCTGCCCGGAATGACCGACGGCCCCGCGATCGCGCCGCCCGCGGCGGCGGCGGCGACGGTCGATGCCTTGTTGTTGCCGTCCCGTTTCATCGTCGTCCATTGTCAATCGAACGACCCGCGCCGGGACTGGTCCGCCGACAAATGGCGCGAGCTCGTCGCCCGCATCCTGGCCGCCGACCAGACGGTGACCATCGTGGAAGTGGGCCTGCGGCCGCTGGCCGTGCCGCAGGACGGCGCCCGGCAGCGTACGCTGTGCGGCACGCTGACCAGGCTGGAGACGGCCGAGGTCATCCGCCGGGCGCGGCTGTTCGTCAGCACCGACAGCGGGCCGGCACATCTGGCCAACGCCGTCGGTACCCGGGGCGTGATTCTGCTCGGCGCCCTGTTGCGCTTCCGCTCCTACACGCCGTACAGCGGCGGCTACGCGACCGGGGAAACCGCCGATATCGTCCGTGCCGACGGACCCGTCGCCGACCTTCCGGTGGACGCCGCCTTCGCCGCCGTGATGGCGCGTTCCGCGATTTGACTTCCGGTTGCAACCGCGTTGGCAGAGGATCTTGACGTGTCGTCAAAGAGGCAGATACCGGCTTTCGAAACGATCCGCCGGTTACTGAACAAGAGCCCCGCCGAGCGGATGGACGCGATCAAGGCGACGGTCCGGCACGCCTTGATCCGAATCGGAATCGTCCCCGAGATCGGCCCGCGCCGTTTTCGCCGGCTCATGGTGAACAACACGGCCTTGGTCAGTCCGCACCTGCGCACGGCGGCTCTCATCGCCCACGATCGCTACATCCACGAATTGTTGTCCGACCCGCTGTATGAGGACAAACGCAGGCTTCTGCCCTTCGGTTTCAAGGTCTATTCGCAAAACGACGAGGACGGCATCATCCAGGAGATCTTTGCCCGGATCGGTCACGGATCGCGGATCTTCGTCGAGTTCGGCGTCGAAACCGGCCTGGAGAACAACACGCTCAAACTGTTGCTGGAGGGCTGGAGCGGCCTCTGGCTGGAGGGTTCCGAGCGCGACGTCAAACAGATCAACACGAAATTCAGCGATGTCATCGCGCAGGGTCGCTTGCAGGTGCGGAATGCCTTCATCGACCGCGATAACCTCAATGGCCTGATCGGGCAGTTCCACCAGGGCGAGATCGACCTCATCTCGATCGATGTGGACGGCAACGACATCCATTTCCTGGAAGCCCTGGAGGTCGTCAGCCCGCGGGTGATCATCATCGAATACAACGGCAAGTTCCCGCCGCCGATGAGCATTGCCCAGACCTACAACGCCGCGCATCGCTGGCGGGGAACCGACTACGGCGGCTCCTCTCTTGCCGCCATTACCAGGATCGCGGAACGGAAAGGCTATGCCCTCGTCGGCTGCAACATTACGGGGGTCAATGCCTTTTTTGTGAGAAGCGACCTGCTGGGAGACAAATTCTGCCCGCCCTACACGGCCGAGAATCATTACCAGAGGCCGCGATATTTTCTCACGCCAACATTCGTCGCCGGCCATGATCCCGATTGGGGATCCTACACCACGATCTGATGCCGGCCGGCCCGGCGGTTCCGCCTCAGGCGAGCATTGCCTTCAACTCTTCGACACGCTCTTCCGGTACTGCCACGAAATTCAATTGTTTTAGGAACAGACCACGGTGAAGCGCCGGAAACGGCACGAGACCGAAGCGTGCGGGTCCTCCCGACCACGTGGCCTGATAGTACGGTTCTCCATTTTCCGCCAGCCACGCCAGGAAATACAAACGATAATTCCATTCCTCCAAAAGACGTAGGGGAGCGGCCGACATTTCCGGAGTTTGCGGATCGGCCCAGCTCTCGAAGACCAGGAACGGGCGCCCTTTTGCGATGGTCTGCCGGGCGCCGATCAGCACGTCGTATTCATGATTTTCGACATCCAGCTTCATGACATCCGGTGTCGGCAGGTCGAGCGAATCGAGTCGCGCCAGCTTGACTCGCACGTCGCCATGTTCGTCCAACGTGGCCAGGCCGCTGTGGACCCCATCGGGGATCCGCATTGTGGCATCGCCGTCATGATCGCCGAGCGCGATGTTGTGGCACTGGACATGCGCATCCAGTCCGGCCTGGGAAACGATTCCGACCAGATCGGCGAAGCTTGGTGGATTCGGCTCGAACGCATGCACGGTGCCGCTGAAGCCGGGCCGACTGGCCTCGACGACGGTGTACCAACCCCAGTTCGCGCCGATATCGAAAAATACCCCCGTGGTGCCGACGATCCGGGCAAACAATGCGGTGGTCTCGGGCTCGAAGCAGGGCAGAAAATCCGGCATGTAAAGCGCGTGAAACTGGGTATTGCGAACATCGAAGCGGAGATCCCGCTCGCCGCCGGGCAGCCGCAGCCGCACGATGCCCGCGCCACCCACCCCCGCCGCCCGCAGGACGCGGTATGCGCGCCGCGCCAACCGGCAGAAAAATTGCCCTCTCAGGCGATACGGCGAGCGGCTGCCGATACGGTAAAATTTCCCGAGCAGCGGAAGGTGACGCAACTCAAACGGGCTTTCGGAAGTGGCTGTGAATCGTATGATGTCATCGTCAGGCAACGCCGTCATCATTCGGTCTCCGTTTTGAACAAGATTCCCGGGCGCCGTCGCCCACCCTCATGCCGGCGGTCGCTTTATACCCACCCATCGCAACGCGGTATTGGCGAGGTGGGCGGCAAACATGACGAAGCGCAGGCCGCCCCGGGTATTGAGCCTTTTGTTGAGAAAATCAAAAGGCATGATCACGAACTTCCCGCATGAGGCGGTGACGAAGGCGGGCCACTTGGTGCGGGCGTATTTGTGCACGAGGTCGGTCAGGGCGCGGGCAAAAACGGCGTCGATCACACCCCGACCCTCGTGGCGCAGGTGAAAATCCACGATATACGCGCTGTAGCCGAGGATCGACGCCAGCATGCACATGTCGGTCCCATAGAGATGGAACCCGTGCAGATCGTGCGACACCGCCAGGTTCGCCGCGGCGCGGACGACGATGAAATTCTCGTCCAGCGTCTGGCAGGCCACGGGAAACGGGCCGCCCTGCGCGACATTCTCGCCATGCGGATCGCTGATGCGGATCGCCAGGGCTCCCGAACGCAGCCCGCCGGCATTGCCGAACAGCCCCCAGTGCGGATCCAGGCTGTCCAGTTCGGCGATCACCGCATCGAGGCGGTCGCGCCCGTCGCTCAGCAGCCGGACATCCTGATGGCACAGGATGACATAGGCGCCGCACGCGGCGCGGAGGAAGATGTTGTAGCCGGCATAAGCATCGAACCGGTTTCCCGTGGCGTTGTCGAGGGACAGGAACTCGCAGTCGGGAGGCGCGAAGCCGGCGGCCGCGAAGCTCCGCGCCATGGCGCGCCAGTCGGCGGGGCGGGTGACCAGCGTGCAGACCGAATACCGTATGCCGGTGTCACGCAGCCGAACGGCCGCGTCCACGGCGGTGGGTTCTTCGGATGGCGATGCGGAGGGGATGGGAATGGGGAGCCTCTACGTTCCTGGGGAATGCAGCGCGGGTTTCTTCCGCGCGCCGATAACCTGCCGCAACAGGCCGATGCCGAACGCCTCGGGTCCCGCCGGCCGGCCGCTCACCAACCACAGCAACATCAGCAACGCACCATAGATGGCACAGACCAGGACGCCGATGCCGAGACCGTGGAGAAAGGCGGCCAGGACCGGCCGCGTGCCAAGCTGCCAGCCAAGGCCCGTCTCATACAGCAGACCCATTGTTGCAACGATGGCGACGATCCCACGCAGCATGCCTTTCGCGGCCTCGGCCAGCCGCACGCCCTGTTGGTGCAGGATGATGACGAAAAGACTGGTCTCGATGGCGAGCAGAGCGACGTTGGCGGCGGCCACGATCGCCAGACTGCCCGTCCGCGCCGCCAGCCAGATTACGATGACCTTGGGGAGCATCATCACCGCGATCGGGATGAAATTGGCGCGCACCCGGCCGCGAGCGACGAGCGCGGTGTTACAGACAAAGCCGATCGGCGCGAAAATGGCCGTGGCAGCGAAGATCGCCATGGGCACCGTAGCCGCAGCCCATTGCCCGCCGAGCAGCACCATCACCACATCGCCCGCAGCCGCGGAGAGAACGATCGCCACGGGCGCCAGGACCATCACCAGGGCAACGGCGATTTTCGGCGCCATCTGCATGGGATCG
>PLOT01000016.1 GCA_003142215.1 Granulicella sp.
GCTCGCAATCCCTCTTCGCCGAGACCGATAATCTCCTGACCGTCAACGCGGATGGAGCCCTCATCCGGCGTGAGAAAGCCCATCAACATGCGCAGGGCCACCGACTTGCCTACGCCGCTGCGGCCCAGTATGCAGAGAGTCTGGCCGCGATTCACGAAAAAGCTCACGTCCTCCAGAACAGGCCGGTCATCGAAGGCGACGCTGACATGGCTGAAGTCAATGATGCGCTCCGACGGCGCGGAGACATCCGCGAGGTTATCCAGCTCTCCGGCGCAGGCTTGATCCAGCGCCCCGGAAAGCTCCGCATTGGATGGAAAATCGGACATGTCCGTAGATTCAGCTTACGCGATGGGAGCGAGGCGGCGGCTTTTTCCCGGCTCACGTGCCCCGGAGGAATAATTATCTGCAAGGTTTCGAAAATAAAAATAGGGGGGTAGGGAGGCCTTCAGGGGTGAACAGGTAAAACCCCGCTCTGCCGATTGCTTTCATTCTGCGCCGGGAGAACGAAATTATCTGCATTGAGAGTGGTAATCCTGATAACTCAGGCGCGAGACGCGGTCTGCCTTGCCAGCCATGATCTGAGCGCCTGGTCCGCGCGGCTCTGCCAGCCGTTGCCGGTGGCGCGCAGCCCCTCGGCCACATCTGGCGAGAGTCGAATCGAGATAGGAACCTTCTTCGGCGTCTTCTGCGGGCCGCGCTTGCGGAGCTTCAGCAGTACTTTCTGTTCCGCTTTCGGCAGCGTCGAAAATGGCTTGAAGAGGGCAACGTCTTCGGCTGCGATCTCTCTTACNNTCAATCAATGGTTTGCGGTTTGCCATAGAGCTTTGCCTCCCGTTTGTTGGTTTTTCGAAAACTGATGACGCGGATTCCGTCCGGCTTTGGAATGTAGCAGAGCAGATGCAGCCGCTCATCCAAATAGCCGACAGCCACGCGCCGCATTTCGTTGTTGCGGGAATAATCCGCGATCAATGCGGTCTCGAAGTCGAAGTCCGCAGCCCGCTCGAAGGAAAGTCCGCGCTCGCGGATATTGCGCTCATTCTTTGTGGGATCGTACGTGATTCCCATAGGTTTATTGTATATACTATTTGGAGAAAGTCAAACCGACTTGCGGGTTTGGACGGTCCCAATTCGGAGAATAGCCCGTCTACGCGGCCTTAGTGAACGGCGTGATCTTCCGGACTTTTTTACGCTTTGCCTGCGCAAATTCATACGATGATTGCATATCAAACCAAAAGCTGGGATGCGTTCCCAGCGCCGCCGAAAGGCGTAACGACATCTCCGCAGAGATGCCCGCGCGGCAATTGAGAATCCTGGACAGCGTCACGCGCGAAACATGAAGATGTTTCGCCACGTGAGTAATGTTCATCCCTTCCAGGTATTCCTGAAGCACCTGGCCGGGATGCGCCGGATTGTGCATTTCCGTGGGCATATCTTCTCCTTAGTGGTAATCCCGATAATCGAGCAGAATGGCGTCTTCGCCTTCAAAGGTGAAGGTCAAACGATAATTACCGTTCACCCGGATCGACCAATGCCGTTCGCTGCCTTGCAACCGATGTAATCCCCATGACAGAGGGGTTGCCAAATCGGACGGCTGTTTTGCTTCGTTGAGGGCAGTCAACTGCACTCTCAGTTTCTGCGCATGATTCGGTTGAATTCCGGCCTTGCTGTCGGTCTTGAAGAACTTCTCAAGCCCGGCATGACGGAACGACTTGATCATCTGTTAAGTATAACGATATGGTTTACAGTCGTCAAGTTCGATTGCGGTTCGCGGTATCCCACCCTTCCCGCAAAAAACGCGGGAAGGATGGGGCACCCGCAGGTTTGTGGTTAGTTTAGGGGTGGGCCGTCCGCCGGGACCTAGACCACCCTTCGTTTTGGGATGATCAGACCTGCGCCACCCGTATTTATGTTATGGATCGAATAAGACTTCGGCCACCCGTCTTTTCAAGGCCCTCCCGAACGGACTTGGCTCTCTTTAGTGTTTTGAGCTCTTCTGAACTCAGTCCAGAAATAACCTCGAACACAATATCTCGTTCAGCTTCGAACTCTTGCACCTTGCCCAAAAAGTCCTGTTCCGTGGGAAGTTTGTTGTGTTTTTCGTACCATCTTCGGGCGAATTGGAGAATGGGTGCTATATCGCCGCTCTTAGTTTCATTGCATCCTCGTAGGCCTGCGGCCCTCGGCTGTTTCCCACAGCATGGCAATACGGAGTCCCATGAGTAATCCCCATTATCTTTGCGGTCGAGCCCAGCTGCCGCTATCGGAAGCGGGCTGCCGCAGTAAAAGCATCTGCCGGATGCCACTATCGCTGCATATTGCTGGAAACTCAGCTCCCACTTGTGTTTGTTGAACTTAGCTTGAGAACGCCCTAACAGCCCGTGGTAAAAGTCCAAACTACTTAAAAACTTCCCTCAGGAGCTAAACAGGTTGCGGAAAAAGGCCGGGCTTGATCCGAACTCGCGAAAAACGTCCCGCAGGGCCTAAAGGCCGCGTTGATTTTGTGGCATTTGCGGCACGACTGAAGTCGTGCCCTGACACAAAGCAGCCATTTGAAGCAAGTTCCACGAGTTTTTCCGCAACCTGTAAAGCCCACGTTCATTTTGCAGCAGTTACGGCACGGCTAAAGCCGTGCCCTTTCAAAGCCTGACTTTCACCACAGGCTGCTAAGGTATACCTTCCTCCCAATGTCCGCGATCTGCCCTTTGTATGTTCGTTTTCACATGACCGGCATCGACCGTAGCCGGTCTTGGTTACATTTCGTGAGGCGTTTTCTAATGAAAATGGTTCCTTACATTGACTGCATTCGCCTTTCATCTCTTATTGTTCCTCAGCGGCAGTTTCATGCCTTTGCACTTTATATAGATCGATAGCCCCAGGCCTCGATTGCGAGACCTGGGGCATGAGCTTATTTGCCGGCTTCTTCCAGGAAGCGCACGATTGATTCGATGCCCAGCTCGAAGTTCTTCAGGCAGTACTTCTCGTTGGGGGCGTGGA
>PLOT01000048.1 GCA_003142215.1 Granulicella sp.
GGCAGAAAGTCGCGGTAGAGGCTGGTCACAATAATGACGAACCGCTCGAACCACATGCCCGTGTTCACCAAGATGGAGATGAAAAACATGTACGAAATCGAGGTGCGCAGCTTCCTCGACCACAAGGTCGTCAGTGGAATCGCCAGGTTGCAGGTGACCAGAACCAAGTACGACCACCCCATCGGCCCGAACATGCGGTTCCACATCATGAACGCTTCCCAGTGCGACGCCGAGTACCACGACATGAAGATTTCCATCCCGTACCCATACGCCACAATGAACCCCGTCGCCAGCAGCACCTTGCCCATATTGTCGATATGGCGCTCGGTGACCAGCGCCTCCAGGTGATAGAACTTGCGCAGCGGAATGGCCAGCGTCAGCACCATCGCAAAGCCTGAATAAATCGCGCCGGCCACAAAATACGGCGGGAAAATCGTCGTATGCCAGCCCGGAAGAATCGCCACCGCGAAGTCGAAGCTGATCACCGTATGCACTGAGAGCACCAGCGGCGTGGCCAGCCCCGCCAGCAGCAGCGACGCCGTCTCGTAGCGCATCCAATGCCGCACCGATCCGCGCCAGCCGAGCGATGCCAGGCCATACAAATACTGCGCCACCTTGTTCTGTGACCGGTCGCGCATCGTCCCAAAGTCCGGAACCATGCCGATGTACCAGAACACCACCGAGATGGTCGCATACGTCGAAACCGCGAACACGTCCCACATCAGCGGCGAGCGGAACTGCGGCCACACGTTCATCGTGAGGGGAACCGGCAGCATCCAGTAAGCCAGCCAGGGACGGCCAGTGTGAATCAGCGGGAACATGCCCGCGCAGACCACGGCAAAGATCGTCATGGCCTCGGCAAAGCGGTTGATCGAGTTGCGCCATCCCTGCTTGAACAGCAGCAGAATGGCCGAGATCAGCGTCCCCGCGTGCCCGATGCCGATCCACCACACAAAGTTGATGATCGCAAAGCCCCACGCCACCGGCTGCGTCACGGCCCAGATGCCGGTGCCTTTCAGGAACAGCCAGGTCACGGCCACCAGCAGCATGGTCGCCCCGGCGCCGGCCACGCCGAACAGGGCAAGCCACCCCAGCGGCGTCGTCGGCGTCAGCACAATCCCCGCGATCTTCTCGGTGATCGACCGGAACGTCTGCCCCGGCGCGATCACCCGGTATTCGCCCGTTGCGGGGTCGATCGCGGGGTCGTTCGGTTTCAGGTCCGTGGTTCCCATTGACCCTCTCAACCCTTCGCCGGCAGATGTTCCACCGGGGCTTCTGCGAGTTCATCGTTCAAATTCAACACCGCGGCCACATACTTCGTCCGCGGACGCGTGTTCAGATCGGCCAGCACCTGGTAGCTGCGCCCGTCGGCTTGCAACTTCGCTACCCGGCTCTGCTTGTCGTTGATGTTGCCGAAGGTAATCGCCGACGCCGGGCAAGCCTGCTGGCACGCGGTCACAATCTCGCCGTCTTGAATGGCGCGATTATCCTTGTCGGCCTCGATCTTCGCCGCCGAAATCCGCTGCACGCAGTAGCTGCACTTCTCCATCACGCCGCGCGAGCGGACCGTAACATCGGGGTTGCGCATAAACTTCAGGCTCTCGGTGTCGAAGTCCGAGTAGAGCAGGAAGTTGAACCGCCGCACCTTGTATATGCAGTTGTTGGAGCAGTAGCGCGTGCCCACGCAGCGGTTGTAGACCATTGTGTTCAGGCCTTCGGGCGTATGCACCGTTGCGCCCACGGGACAGACCTGCTCGCATCCCGCGTTCTCGCAGTGCTGGCAGGCCATGGGCTGGAAGTGCGCGCGCGGAGCATCGAGATCGCCCTCGAAGTATGTGTCGATGCGAATCCACTGCATGTTGCGTCCGATCTTCACCTGTTCGCGGCCCACCACCGGAATGTTGTTCTCCGCATAGCAGCCCACGATGCATGCGTTGCAACCCACGCAGGAGTTGAGGTCGATCGCCATGCCCCACTTGTTCTGCAGCCTCTGCGACGAGACATCCGTGTGGTCGTACTTCCACGCATCGGGAAAGAAGCTCTCGTCGTGGCCGGGCTTTTCGCCTTCGGGTGCATAACCCACCTTGTCGACCAGCGCGCCCGACGCTCCCTCATGTGCAAAGTCCGGGTTGGCCTTCGCCTCGGCCAGCGTGGCATAGCGAATGATGGCGCGCTCCATCGCCTCGTGTCCGGGCAGCGAGTAGGTGCCTTGCTTGTCCGACTCCGGATGCTGCAGGTCCTGCTGCGCGAAGCTGCCGCGATGCTCGATGGTGTTGACCTTGGTGACGCAGATGTCGTAGGTGCCGCCGGTCTTGGTCAGCTTGCCGACGGTCGCGCGCGGAGCAACAGATGTGCGCAGAAGATACGCGTTGAACCCGACCCCGGCTCCAACGCGGCCTGCTTCCACGCGGCGTCCAAAGCCGAGATGCACCGTCACCGCTCCGTCCGCGTGGCCGGGAACCATCAGCGCCGGGGCAATCACCTTGCGGCCATTGGCCTCAATCTCCACCGCATCGCCCTGCTCCAGCTTCAGGGCCTCCATCGTGCGCAGGCTCATCAGCGCGGCGTTGTCCCAGCTCAGGTTGGTGATCTGCTTGGGCAGTTCCTGCAACCAGCCCACGTTGGCAAAGCGGCCGTCGTAGAGCGAGGAATCGGGCAGGAAGGAGATCTCCAGGCCGCTTCCATTCGCCGTGGAGGCGGGGAAGGTTCCGTTCTTTGCAACCGCGACAGCCTTCGGCACAAACGCCGTGCCTTCGACCCAGCCATCGTGCAGTGCGCGGCGCCATGCCGTGGCAAAGTCGCCGCCAGCCTTCGATCCGATGTACGTCTTTGCGTTGGCCTGCACCGCGTCGTACGGCGAGGCTTGCGGATTGTCGAGCAGCGTCTGCAACACCTCGTGCGCGCTGTGGCCGCCATACATGGGCGCAATCATTGGCTGGATGATGGAGACGGTTCCGTCGCAGGCGCGCGCATCGGACCAGCTCTCCAGGTAGTGCGCCTTGTGGATGTGCCAGACGCTGACAGCGCCCGTCTCATCCACATGCGAGCCGAGATGAACTGTGTTGGGGACCTTGTTGAATGCAGCCTCGAACTCCAGATCGGTGGGCGCGGAGTAGAGCGGATTGACGCCGAGCATCACGAGCCACTGCACGTTGCCCGCGTTCATATCGGCGACGAGCGATTTGAGGTCTGCAACCTGCTCCGACGGCATCGGGTTCACTGTCTCGGTGTAGACGACCGTCTTGCCGACGTTGCCCAGCTTGGCGTTGAGCGCGTACGCCGCTGCATGAACAGCGGGCGAAGCCTGTTCGCCGGGGATCACAGCGCAGCGTCCGGCTGCCCCCTTCAGGTCGGCGATGACGGCATTGAGAAACTTTGTGGACTCTTCCGTTGGGACGGGCGAGGGGATAACGTCTCGGATGCCATTTAGGGAGATTGCCGGCAGCGCCGCGATGGCATTGGCGAACGTCACCAGATCGCTCGGCTTGAGCGCCAGCCGATGCTCCGCCTTGAAGCCGGTGACCGAGGGCATGGTCTCGACGACGTACATGCGGTTCATCGTTTTGCCCGCCTGGTAGCGATGCCTCTGGGCGTAGGCGGCGGCCATGGGCAGAAATCCCGGCTGCGCGATTCCGCCCAGGAAGTCCGCGTCGAGCGAGAGAATTACGTCCGCGTTCTCAAGCCTGTACTGCGCGTCCATGTAGCTGCCAAACGCTGCCTTGGACGCGGCGCGCGACGAGTCGCTATTTACCGGCTCCCACTGCACCAGCCTGGCCTGCGGGAACTTCGCCTGCGCCTGTGCCCACTGTGTGGCCAGCGTTGGCGAAGTGATGGTCTCGCTGAGGAAGACAATCCCTGCGCCGCCGTTCGACTTCTTCACCGCCGACGAAAACGCCTGCTGGAAGTCCGCCCACTCGCTGGTCTGGCCGCGCAGGCGCACCTCCTTCGAGCGGTCCGGATCGTAGAGATCGAGAAGCGTGGCCTGGGTAAACGCATCCGACTTGCCCTTCGACATTGGGTGGTCGGGATTGCCATCCACCTTGATGGGGCGGAATGCGTCCGACTTCACCAGCACCGGAATCGCGCCGGTGGGAAATGGAAACGCCGTGGCAAAGTACATCGGCTTGCCGAGGATGAGGTCCTCGGGCTGCTTCACATAGGGGAAGATCGGCTCGTCGGGCTGTTTGGTGCATCCGGCAAGCCCGGCCAGCGCAAGAGATGCGCCCATCACCTTGAGAAATCCGCGGCGGCTGACCGCATCCGTCCACTCGCCGGCCGAGCCTCCGGCAATCCGGGGAAACTCCGCCTTTAGCATCTCGTGGAACGCGGGTGTCTCGGCCAGCTCGTCCAGGTTCTTCCAGAAGCGCTTGCCGCTCTTGCCGTCGAGCTTGGCACGAACCTCGGCCAGCGTCAGCTTTGCCATGTTTTCATACCCGACAGAGATCTGCCCGTCGTCTGCGCGCGCAGGCGCAATCGTGGTCACAAGCTGCGCGCTCGCTTGTTTGGTCTCCATCACGGTCTCATGTGTCGTCTTCATCGGTGGCATGTCTCGCAGCTGGTGAGTTCGTTGGGTGGGCGGATGTGGTACTGAGAGGTCAGGTAGCGGCCAAGGTCGATCTGGCTGGTGAACTTGCGATAGCTCGCCGGAACCAGCACCGCCATCGGCGGGCCATCGCTCACGGCCTGGCCTGCACCGGAGAATGCGTGAGGCTGCAAATTCATCCCCGCCTGTGCCTGCAGCATCGCGATCTCCGGATTGCCGCCGCTCGATGGGTCTTTTGTTACGCAGGCCACGCTCTCGGCCGTGGGGCCGGTCCCGGATGCGCCCTTGCCTGTCGGCGCGCACCAGACGGGTTTATCGGTGGAGGGTTCCGCCCAGGCCATGTTGTAGATCTCGCTGGTGGGCCGCAGGTTCACCGCCGGGTTGCGATGGCAGTTGAGGCACCACTCCATCTGCAACGTGTTCTGCATGTACATCAGGGGCATCTGGTCCACGCGGCCATGGCAACTGGCGCAACCGATCCCCTTATTCACATGGATCTCGTGATTGAAGTAGACGTAGTCGGGAAGGTCGTGCACCTTGATCCACTGGATCGATGCGTCCGTCGCCCAACTGTCTCTTACCGGTTGCAACAGCGCCGCATTGGTCCATATCTGCGAGTGGCAGTTGATGCAGGTCTTGGTGGGCGGAATGCCCGCATAGCTGGAATCTTCCACCGTGGTGTGGCAGTACTGGCATTGCAGACCCAGGCCCTCCACATGATGCTTGTGGCTGAACGGGACCGGCTGCTCCGCGCGCTGGCCCTGCCGGGTCACCCACGGGGAACGCTGCAACTGGTCCAGCGTGACGCCGAGCACGACGACGAGCAGGCCCGTCAGCACCAGACTGGCCCGTGCCAGTGCATTCGAACTGCGATCAAAGACCTGCGCCATCGGTGCTTTCCCGTCTCCTCTGCGTTTCTGAGTGCTAAGTTATGGATGCTTTAGAGGGATGTTTCGTTTCAGCGATTTTTTCAACGGGTTGCACCTGGGCGATTGTGGCGTTGGCAGGCGATCCTGCCGGGGAGTTCAAAAACCCGAAACGCCGGCGCAATCTCGCCCACCAACTCTTCTCTCTGCGCCTCAATTTGCCGCGATGGCAACACTTGCGCAGCCGCAAAGGCTTCGCTTCCGGAGAATCTGAATCGAAGCACGGCGAAGTTTTCCGCCGCTGCGGAAGACATCCCACGCTTCGCTGCGATACCGTCGAGAGATGCCCCGTCCGCGCCAAAGCCCGCGCCCTCCCCGCTACGACTCCGCGCTCGCCTGCCGCGAGTTGGACGCCGCCGACCCCAAACTCGCCCGCCTGATTGCGCGCGCCGGGCCTTTCACCCTGCGCGTGGCCAGCACTCAATCGCCCTTCGAGGCGCTGGTGGAGAGCATCGTCTACCAGCAGTTGCACGGCAAAGCGGCGGCAACGATTCATCGCCGTCTTCTGGAAGGCTTCAATCCGGTCTGCGGAGTGGGCGCGAAGGGCGAGCCGATCCACTTCTCCGCCCAGCACATGATCGACTGCCCCAACGAGCAACTGCGCGCCGCGGGCCTCTCGCACAACAAATCCCTCGCGCTGCGCGACCTGGCCGCAAAGACGATCGACGGCACCGTTCCGACTCTCGCGCGCATCCGGCGAATGACGGACGAGGCAATCATCGAGCACCTGACCCAGGTGCGCGGCATCGGACGCTGGACGGTGGAGATGCTGCTGATCTTCCGTCTGGGCCGGCCCGACGTTCTGCCGGTGAGCGACTACGGCGTGCGCAAAGGCTTCGCGCTCACCTTCGGCAAACTCAAGCCAACCGACAAAGTCACTCCCGCCGACCTGCCCAAGCCAGAGGAGATGGAGAAGCGCGCAAAGAAATGGCACCCCTGGTGTTCGGTTGCAAGCTGGTATCTGTGGCGCGCCTGCGACCTGGCCAACGGCACCCTAGGTTCCCTCCCTGGCCACTAGTCCGACTTTTATAAATCCACAGTTCGTGGGCTCCAGCGTTTTCTGTTGACAACTGTAAATGCACAGTTTACGGTATAAAAGGCGATCAAGTCGTTCCGACACGCCGGGTTGGAGAAGTTCTTCAAGACTGGATCGAAGGCAGGCATTCAGCCTGCTCACGCAAATAAGTTGGAAAGCCAACTTGTTGTTTTGAATCGCGCAACCGGACCCTCCACGATGGACGTGGCCAGTTGGCATCTTCACCCCCTCAAGGGGGAGTTCGCTGGCCACTGGGCGGTGAAAGTGAACGGCAACTGGCGAATCATCTTCGCATTCGATGGCCAGGACGCAATTCTCGTCGACTATCGTGACTACCACTAAGGAGAAGAACCATGCGTATGTACAACCCGCCGCACCCTGGCAGAATCATCAAGGAGGCTCTGGAGAGCATCCCTATGAGCGTCACCGCCTTCGCCAGGCACATTGGCGTGTCGCGGGTCATGCTGTCCCGTGTGCTCAACCAGCGCGCCGCCATCACCCCGGAGATGTCGATCAAGATCAGCGAGGCCTTTGGGCAGCGCCAGGGAGACATCTGGTTCCTGGTGCAAAACGACCACGACTTCTGGAAAGCCTCACGCGCAAAGCGCCGGAAGGTCCCGACGCTGAAGAGTCACACCCTCAAAATCGCCGCTTAGACTCCGGAGCGCCTGCTCGCCTTGTTCGCCCCGGCGACCAACCCCATCGGATAACATTTCCCCATGACCGCCAGCGACCGCGCCTAGCGTTCCTTCATTCAACACGCACCTTCTCCCGGCACATTTCCCTCCCTCGCGAGATTCTTCTGCGCGAATGCGTCCGGAGCGGGAGCCTCCTATAATTCCATGGTGAAGTCTCAAGGCTCTCCGAAGGACGCGAAACCAATCTCCTTATCCGCCGCTGCAACCCAGCGATACGTCTGCGTGCATGGCCACTTCTACCAGCCGCCGCGCGAGAATCCCTGGCTGGAGACAGTCGAAGTCGAGGACTCGGCCGCGCCCTACCACGACTGGAACGATCGCATCAGCGCGGAGTGTTACGCTCCCAACAGCGCCTCGCGCATCACCAATCGCAAGGGCGAGATCGTGCGCATCATGAACAACTATGCGCGCATGAGCTTCAATTTCGGCCCCACCCTGCTGAAGTGGATGGCGGACAAGACTCCGCGCACCTATCGCACCATTCTGGACGCCGACCGCACCAGCGCGCAGCGCTATGCCGGCCACGGGTCGGCGATTGCGCAGGCCTACAACCACATTATCCTGCCGCTGGCCAGCCGGCGCGATGCCGTCACGCAGATCCGCTGGGGCATCGCCGACTTCGAGCACCGCTTCGGCCGCCGGCCCGAGGGCATGTGGCTGGCCGAGACCGCCGTAAACCGCGGCGTGCTCGACCTGATGGCCGCCGAGGGAATCAAGTTCACCATCCTCGCTCCCCATCAGTGCGCACGCATCAGGCATATCGCAAGCGATCAATCCTCAACCAACAACCAACAACCGGCAACCGGCAACCAGCAACCCTGGCTTCCCACGCCCAACGCTGCCGTCGACACCACACGTCCGTACATGGTTCATCTCGACCAGGGCCGCAGCATCGCGGTCTTCTTCTACGACGGTCCAGCCTCGCGCGCCATTGCCTTCGAGGGCCTGCTCAACAGCGGCGAGGCCTTCGGCAGCCGCCTGCTGGACGGCTTCCACGCGCCCACGCCCAACTCCCCAGACAGGGTCCAGCTCTCACATGTCGCAACCGACGGCGAGAGCTATGGCCACCACCACAAGTACGGCGAGATGGCGCTCTCCTATGCCATGCACTGGATCGAGTCGAACGGCCACGCAACGCTCACCAACTACGGCGAGTTTCTGGAAAAGTTCCCGCCGGAGTGGGAGGCTGAGGTGGTAGAGAACACATCCTGGAGCTGCGTGCATGGCGTCGAGCGCTGGCGCTCCAACTGCGGCTGCAATGGCGGCAAGCCTGGCTTGAACCAGCAATGGCGCGCGCCCCTGCGCGAGGCTCTCGACTTCCTGCGCGATGCCACCGCGCCGCTGGCCGAAGCGCTCGCTGCACCGCTGCTACTCGACCTGTGGAGTGCGCGCGACGACTATATCCACATCGTCCTCGACCGCTCGCCGGCGTCGGTCGACCGCTTCTTCGCACTACACGCCAAGCGGCACATCACTGCCGAAGAGCGCAGTACTCTGCTGGAACTGCTCGAGATGGAACGCCACGCCCAGCTCATGTACACGAGCTGCGGCTGGTTCTTCGATGATATCTCCGGCATCGAGACCATCCAGATCATTGCCTACGCCGGCCGCGTGCTACAGCTTGCGGCCAAGCTCTTCGGCCCCGCCGGCGCCGCGCTGGAAGACCGCTTCCTGGAGATTCTCGCCCACGCCAAATCCAACCTCCCCGAAATGGGCGACGGCGCCAAAATCTACCGCCGCTACGTCACCGGACTGCGCATCGGTCTGGAGCAGGTGGGCGCGCACTATGCCATCAGCTCCATCTTCCGCAACTATCCCGAGGACGGCCATCTCTTCTGCTTCGACATGCACCGCGACTCCTACGAGAGCTTCACCTCTGGCCGGGGCAAGGTCGCCATCGGCCGCGCCCACGTCCGCTCCCGCATCACCGAGGAGAACGAGGAGATATGCTTCGCCGTGCTGCATCTGGGCGACCAGAACCTCTCCGCCGCCGTGCGCCGCTACTCCACCGACGGCCCGGAGAACGGCGCGGCCTTCACCGCCTTCTCCAGCGAGATCCGCACGGCCATACAACGCGCCAATCTTCCCGAAGTGATCCGCCTCATCGACCGCTTCTTCGGCTCCATCACGTANNGAGATGGAAGACTCGCTGCGCAAGATCTACGAAGACCATGCCTCGCTGCTTCACTTCCTCACCGAGTCGGGCGTGACCGCACCGCCCGCTCTTGCCATCGCCGCCAACTTCGCCATCAACGCCAGCCTTCGCCACGCCATTGAGGCGGAGAACTTCGACGCCGCCGGGATTGAGGCACTCTTCCTGCGCGCCGCCACAGACCACGTCGCCGTCGATACCCCGGCNNTCTTCCGCCGCGAAGACAGGAGCGCCTACTCCGCGGAGTGCAAGCTCATCTTCAAGAAACTCGGGGAAGCCCTCTACATCTGCGTCGACCAGCTCGCCATCGACGAAGACATCTCCATCCTCTAACCCATGCCACCCGCACCCGCACTCCAGACCCGCGTCCCGAAGCGTCCGGCTGCCAACACGCTGGTTCTGCTCGCGCTCTGGATCGCCTTCTACGCCAGCTTCACCCTCTTCACACCGCCGCTGCTCGATGACGCCGACTCGGTACACGCCGAGGTCGCGCGCTCGATGCTTCTGCGCCACGACTGGGTCACGCTCTACGCCAACGGCATTCGCTACCTGGAGAAGGCGCCGCTGCTCTACTGGTCGATGGCGGCCAGCTTCAAGCTCTTCGGCGTCAGCGCCGCAGCAGCACGCTTTCCGCTTGCGCTGACCGTTCTGGCGCTCGCCTTTGCGGTGGAGAGCTTCGCACGCCGCGCCTTCCGCAGCGCCCGCGCAGGACTCTACGCCCTGCTGGTCCTGCTCTCCAGCTTCGGGTTTTTCCTCTTTACCCGCATCACTATTCCAGATGCGATGGTCTGCCTCTGGCTCACCGTCGCCCTGCTCTGCTTCTGGCGGAGCGAAAAATTCTCCTCCATTGAAGCCGTCATCCCGAGCGACACTGAGCGACCCCGAGCTTGTCGAGGGGGAGTCGAAGGGAAGTCGAGGGACCCCCGCATTTTGCCCGGATCGCCACCAAATCTGCGTCTCCTCTGCACCGCCTTCGCCGCCTGCTGCGCAATCGGCGTCCTCACCAAGGGACTGATCGGCGTCGTCTTCCCGGTCGCAATCGTCCTGATCTATCTAGTGCTGACGCGCGGCTGGAAGGGGACCATCGCCCGCGTTCGCGAGTTATACCCGCTCTCGTCATTCGCCGTTTTTCTCGCAATCGCCGCGCCATGGCACATCCTTATCGCTCTGGCGAACCCGGCGCAGGGCCATCCCGGCGGACTCGTTTTCGTACACGGCCATCTCTTTGTGCCACTGCCGACACAGGGCAACGTTCACGGCTGGCTCTGGTTCTACTTTGTCAACGAGCAGCTTCTGCGCTACCTGAACCTTCGCGTTCCGCGCGACTACGACACCGTCCCGCTGTGGCTCTTCTGGGGCCTCTGCCTCCTCTGGCTGATGCCGTGGTCGGCCTACGCGTTCAAAGCCATTGCCCGCGCCATTCCTCTGCGCACCCAGGCGTGGCGAGAACGCCTCCGTTCCTACGCGCTCACGCCGCTGGAACGCACCCTGCTTCTGCTCACTCTCTGGGTCGCCTTCCCCCTGCTCTTCTTCAGCTTCTCCACGCGCCAGGAGTATTACGTTCTCCCCGCTCTTCCTGCGATGGCTCTCCTGATCGCAGGCTGGTTGGCGCAGGAGAGCGACTCCGATCCAGCAAAAAAAATCCGCCGAGCCAATCTCCGCGCGACCGCCGTCCTGCTCGCTCTTGGCGCAATCTTCGCCGCCGCCGCGCTCGTCTTCCTGCTACATAGCCGCGCCCCCGCGCGCAACGCCGACCTGGCCCAGCTCCTCCAGCAAAACCCCGCCGACTACGCGCTCTCGATGAGCCACTTCCTCGATCTCAACGCCCGCGCCCTCGCCCTCTTCCGACTCCCGGTCGCGCTGGCCGCCGCTGCGCTCTTCCTCGGCCCGCTCACCTCTTTCCTCCTGCGCAAACGAAACCAGCCCCACGCCGCAACTCTCGCGCTAGCCGCGGGAGCATTCGGCTTCCTCTTCGCCGCGCATCTCGGCCTGCAAACCTTTGCGCCGGTGCTCAGCTCGCAACAGCTCGCCGCCGCAATTGCTCCGCAGCTCCACCCAGACGACCTCATCGTCATTCATCAGGAGTACGAGTTCGCCAGCACGCTCGGCTTCTATCTCCACCTCCCAAGCTACGCGCAGAAGAACGGTCAGCCCGTCGCGATCAACCCCATCCACATCCTCGAAGGCCGCAGTTCCAACCTCTGGTACGGCAGTTTCTTCCGCGACGCCTCGCCGATCTTCGAGACGCCACAGTCGCTCGCCGAGAAGTGGTCCGGCCCGCAGCGCATCTTCCTATGGCAGGACCTCGGCAACCAGCCCAGTCCGCTGCCCGCACTGTCCGGCCCCGTTTACGTCATCGCGAAGTCCGGCGGCAAAGAGATCGTCAGCAACCAGCGGAACACGCCGCCCGAAATACTTAACACCGATCTACACCGATGAAACCGATTAACAACAATGTGGATGGAGTTCTGTGAAATTTACCTCATTTGAATCGGTGCCTGTCGGTGTAGATCGGTGTTAAGCATTTTCTTCGTTCGCTGGAGAAATTCGTCCGTCGCGCAGCCGGAAACGCTCGCCGCGCCAGACGATTGTGTCGGACGCGTAGCTCCACGCCCAGAAGCCGAGCCCAAAGAAGTCGCGCAGCGGCAGCAGCCAGATGTCGCGCAGCACCTGCGCATCGCCCAGCACACCGACGCCAACCGTCAGCGCCACGGCCACGCGCGCCAGAACGACGAGGCTCAGCAGGCTGAAGCTCCACAGAGCGAACCCGCTGGCCACGCAGTTCACCACGGCCCACGGAATGCAGTAGGTGATCCCCAGCCCCAGGTAGCCCCAGCGGCGCGAGTCGCGCGTGGTCCGCGCCCAGCGAATCTGGTGCTCGCAGAATCCGCGAAAGTCATACGCAGGCACCGCCGTCTCCACCACCTCGCCGCACAGCTCGACGCGGTAACCCGCCTGCGCGATGCGCGCGCCCATCTCGTAGTCGTCGGCCAGCGAATCCACCAGCGGCTCGAGGCCACCAGAGGCAGCCAGCGCCGCGCGCGATATGGCCAGCGTCGATCCCAGCCCAAAGCGAATGCCGCCTTCGAGCTTGCGCGCCGCCATCACTCCCGCCATGAAGTCGGTTGAGATTCCCAGCGCCTCCAGCCGCGACCACAGCGTCAGCGCCGCGCCGTCAGCCGCGGTCCGTCCGCGATAGAGCGCCGTCACCATGCCCACCTTTGCATCGGCAAAGCCGCGCATCACATGCGACAAATAATTCCGCGAGACGCAGATATCGCTGTCGTTGATGAGCACATAGTCGTAGCGAGCCTCACGCAGCATCTGCACCAGGTTGCTGACTTTGCCCGAGGTCCCCAGCCGCTCCGGGCACACGATCAGTCGAATCGCGCACTCGGGAAACTCCAGTCGCAGCCGGGCTATCTCTTCCACGGCGGGATCGTCCGCGCTGCCGACGCCAAAGAGAATCTCGAACCGCCCTGCATACTGCTGCATGCAGTGGCTGGCCAACCCCGCGTACATGCACGCATCCACGCCCTTCACCGGCTTCAGGATGGAAACATCCGGCGCGAACCCTAATCCAACGCCAGCCCCATTCGCGCCTGTCACGGCAATCCGGCGGCAATCGCGCCCAAACTGCCGCGCTCCCGCCAGCGCCAGCAGCATATAGACCAGCCCGCCCACCGTCACCAGCGTTGTCGCGATCTCGACCGCCGTCGCCATCATGCAACCAGTCTATCTAACCGGCGCAATGCGAGGCCCCTCTTGTCGTCTTACTCGTAGCGCAGCGCCTCGATGGGGTCGAGGTTGGCTGCCTTCCACGCAGGATAGATGCCGAAGATCAGCCCGATCGCGCAGGAAGACAGGAAGGCCGTCGCCACCCACAGCGGAGAGAGCAGCGCTGGAAACCAATGATTCACTGTAAGCGCGATCCCGCTGCCCAGCACCACGCCGATGACGCCGCCCACGGCGCACAGCGTGATCGCCTCCAGCGTGAACTGGGTCAGAATCGTCCGCTTGGTGGCGCCGATCGCCTTCCTCACTCCAATCTCGCGGGTGCGCTCGGTCACGCTGACCAGCATGATGTTCATCACGCCCACGCCGCCCACCATCAGCGCCACGCAAGACAGCGAAAACATCAGCAGGAAGAGCCCTCCCGTAATCTCGTCCCACAACCGCGTGATGGTGTCCGTGCCGAAGATGGCGAAGTTGTCGGGCTTTTCGTTGAGTACCTTGCGCCGCCGCCGCAACAGCTCCGTCAGCTCATCCTGCACCGTCAGCCGGTTCTTCGGATCGTCGTACTTCAGCGTGATCCAGTAGTCCAGTTGCTCGGGGTGCATGTAGTGGAAGGTCGAGATGGGGAAGTAAGCCTGGTTGTCCTGCGGGTTCTTGCCTCCGCCGAAGGGCTGCTTCTGTTTGTCCAGCACCCCCACCACGGTGAACATCATCCCGGCGGCCTCCACCTCGCGGCCGATCGCGCTCTGCCCGGGGAACAACTGGTCCGCCGTGTCGTAGCCCAGCACCGTCACTCGCGCCGCGCGCTCCTGGTCCTGTTCGTTGAAGAAGCGGCCATCCACCATGTCCAGATCGGAGACGTCCTTCTCCTCCGGAGTGTTTCCCGCCAGGATCGTGCCTTGCATGGTCTTTCCGCCGCCCTTGATCGCGGTCACTCCGCTGCGCCCCGGAGCGGTGTTGTCGGTATACTGTAGCGCCGGCGAGACGGCCACCACGTGGGGGAGCAGGCGCATCGCCATCGCATCGTCGTAGGTCATCTGCTTGCGCGTCAGCATCTCGCTGGTCGGCCGCGTCCCTACGACCGGGAACCGGAAGACGAACAGAATATTCGAGCCCAGCGACTGCACCATCCCTTCCACGCCGGAGTTCAACCCATTCACCACCGACGAGATGGTAATCACCGTCATCACGCCGATCACGATGCCCAGGATGGTCAACCCGCTGCGCATCTTGTTGGCGCGCAACGTGCCCAGGGCCATCGTCACCGTCTCTTTGAAGTCGCCCATCCGCATTGTCGTTTTCCTGTTCCCTGTTCCCTAATCCCTGTTCCCTGCCTTTACAACTCCGCCCGCAGCGCCACGATCGGGTCCAGATTTGCCGCCTTGCGCGCCGGATACACCCCGAAGAATATCCCCACCGAAGCCGCCAACGACAGTCCCAGCAACACGCTCCACAGCGCAATCGTCGATGGGAACCCCAGCGCCAGCGTTACTCCCTGCGCCACCGCGATTCCGCCCAGCACGCCGAGGAACCCGCCCACCAGTGCCAGCGCGCACGACTCCACCAGAAACTGCAGCATGATGTCGTGTCCGCGCGCGCCCAGCGACTTGCGAATCCCAATCTCCCGCGTCCGTTCCGTCACGCTGGCCAGCATCATGTTCATAATCACGATCCCTCCCACCACCAGAGAAATCAGCGCGACCCCGCCCATCACCGCGCCGAACATCGCCGTCACCTTGGAGGCGAAGCTCACCAGCGTGTCGTTGACGTCCAGCTCGAAGGAGTCCTCCGCGCCCGGCGCGTCGTGCCGCTTGGAGCGCATCAGCACGCGCACCTCGTCGGCCGCCGCCTCCAGCACCGGCCCCGCCGACCCCGCCTTCACATAGATCACCCCCGCCTTCATGGCGGTGCCGTAGGTCTTCATGTAGGCGGTCAGCGGCACCGCGACCCAGTTGTCCTGGCTCTGCCCGAAGGTGCTGCCCTGCTTTTCCGCCACGCCCACCACGGTGTACGGCATCCCATCGGCGCGCAGCTCCAGGCCCAGAGGATCGACCCCTGGAAACAGATTGTCGCGAATGTCCGTCCCGATGATCGCCACCCGCGTCGCATGGTCGTCATCGACCTGTGTAAACCCTCGCCCCTCCGCAATGTCCAGGTTCTTCAACGACGGCATCTGCCAGGTGTAGCCGCGGATCGTGGTGTCGGTCACCGAGTTCGTCCCGCGCACCACCTTGGCCACGTTCCACTGCGACAGCCCGATCTCGGTGCAGCGCGTGCAGTTGTCGCGCACATAGAGGTAGTCGTCGTAGAGGATGTACTTCCGCCTCTGATAGCGCTCGTACTCTTCCGAGCTGAAGGTGATCGACGGCATGCGCTGCACCGTGAACTCATCCGCGCCATAGCGCGAGAACTTGGTGGTGACGTATGTCATCGCGCCGTTGATCAACGTGGCCACGGCGATGATGCTGGCCACGCTGATCGTCATGCCCAGCAGGGTCAGCACCGTGCGCAGCTTGTTCTGCCACAGGGACTGCAACGCCAGCTTGATCGCCTCTTGGAATTCCATCGCTCTGGGTAGATTGTACGCACCCGCCGCGCGATCAGTTCACCCCAACAGCCTGTCGCAGAATCCTCTTGACACGAAGACGCTCTTAGTACTACTTTGTAGTCCATATGAATCCCGAACGTACCCTCGGCGAATTTGAACAGATTGTCCTGCTGGCCGTCCTCCGGCTCGGCGACCAGGCCTACGGCGTCACCATCCTGGACGAGATTGCCGCCAAGACGGGCCGCAACCCCGCTCCCGGCGCTCTCTACACCACGCTGCACCGCATGGAAGACAAGGGCCTGGTCACCTTCCGCGACGGCAGCCCCACGCCCGAGCGCGGAGGCCGCGCCAAGCGCTTCGTCGTCGTCACCCGCGAAGGCCGCAACGCCCTGGCCAGCGCGCAGTCCGCCTACCAAAGCCTGCTGCAAGGCCTCGACCTGCTCGACGCAAAAATTTTCGGAGGCGCATATGCCTGAGTCCATCTCGTCCGCTAGAACTTCCAGCCCCGCAATCGCAGAGTGGCTTCTCGCCCGCGTCACCGACCCCACACGCGCCGCCGCCATCCTCGGCGACCTGGTCGAAATCTCTGCCAAGCGCGGCCAGCTCTGGTTCTGGATGGCCTACGCCCGCACGCTTGCCACCCTCGGCTGGCGCACTCCAGTCGCGTTCCTCTGCGCAATCGTCGGCACGAGGTTCATCTTTGGAGTCGTCAGTTGGTTGCCCATGTTGTGGCTCATGCATCATAGACGCTACGCTTGGATATACGCCGCACTGTACCCACAGAACCCACAGATTCACCGGCACTTCAGTATCTTCACTTGGATTCTTTGCAGGTTGATGGCCCCTGCCCTCTTTTTCGCGCTGCCCTTCGTCCTCATTCGGTTCGGACGGAGAAATCGCCTGACGCAACTCGCCTGCGCCCTGCTCCTCATCACTCTGCCGATCTACATCCTTAGTCCGTTGCCGAGAGACCTCTCCAACATCTTTTGCGTGCTCGCCATTGCCGTCGCACTCCTGCTTCCCCTCTGGCGCAGACCCATGATCGTCCTCGCAGCAACATGCATCCCGGTCGTTGCCTCAGAATCCTTTTTCCTCTTGTGGATGGCACTCGTCTTCCACGCACCCGTCCCCCTCCTCTATTTTTTCAGACACCACGCAATCTTCGAAATCTACGAGATGACCTGCTTCGCACTGGCCGCCATCGTGTGCCTGTACCTGTACCGCTGGCTGCTTCAGCGGCCTCCTGCCTCTGACCGCACCATCGCATAGGAAAATCACGCGCGCGCGCCGCTGCCGCGATACACTCAAGGTGCAGGCGGCTGGATGATCGCCGCCTCCCGCGGTTCGCCGTCGGGAGGGGGAGGAAAGTCCGGACTCCGCAGGGCAGTGTGCCGGATAACGTCCGGGATTTGCGCTTTAAGGCGCAAAGACGGCCAGTGCAACAGAAAATATACCGCCGTATCTCGCAAGAGATGCGGTAAGGGTGAAAAGGTGCGGTAAGAGCGCACCGGACGATCAGTAATGATCGCCGCATGGTAAACCCCACACGGAGCAAGACCAAATAGGCAGGGATCGCGCCCGCACTCTCCAGCGGGCACGAGCGTATCGGCCCGATGCGCTCAGGCGGAGAGCTTGGTTTGGCCGTTCGCGGTCAGGCAGCCGGAACTTGCGGGTAGGTTGCTGGAGCGGCGCGGTAACGCGTCGCCTAGAGGAATGATCGTCTAAAACAGAATCCGGCTTACGGGCCGCCTGCAAGGGACGTGGCCCCGCTCTCCGCAAGGTCTGCGGGGCCACCATCACCCTCCCCCATTCGAGAGATGCTTTCGACTGAAACCCTGGAGTAATGTTAAGGACGAATCCTTGAAAAATCGTCTCTGACGTGAGAGGAAGTAAATTGAGCAAACTGGAAGGGATCTTCACCCCGCTTCTGGTGCCGCTGGACGAGCGCGGCCAGATCGACGAGGCCGAACTGCGACGCTTCGTCAGCTGGCTGATCGAGCGCGGGGTGCATGGTCTCTACCCCAACGGCTCAACCGGCGAGTTCACCCGCTTTACCCCGGCCGAGCGCCGCCGCATCGTCCACATCGTCGCCGAGGAGACGGCGGGCCGCGTTCCCATCCTGGCCGGCGCAGCCGAGGCCAATGTCAAGGAGACGCTCTTCGCCTGCCAGGCCTACGCCGACATGGGCGTGCGTGCCGTCGCCATTGTGGCGCCCTACTACTACAAGCTGACGCCGGAGTCGGTGTACGCCTACTTTGCGGAGATCGGGCGCAACTCGCCCATTGACCTGACGCTCTACAACATTCCGGCCTTCGCCAGCCCCATCGACGTGCCCACCATCCGCCGCCTGGCCGACGAGTTCCCCCGCGTCATCGGCATCAAGGACTCCTCCGGCGATCTGGCCTTCATGATGCGCATGATCGCAGCGATCCGTCCCAATCGGCCCGACTTCACCTTCCTCACCGGATGGGAGGCCGTGCTGATTCCCATGCTCATGATCGGCTGCGACGGCGGCACGCACGCCAGCTCGAACGTGGTGCCGGAGATTACGCGCAAGATGTACGACATGTACCGCGCGGGCGACACCGCCGGGGCCATGCAGTGGCAGTACCGCGTCCTCGAACTCTTCGACGTAATGCTCAATCCTCCATTCGAGTTCCCAGACGGATTCCGCGCCGCAGCCGAGCTGCGCGGCTTCCACTTCGGCCACAGCCGGCTGCCCCAGACCAGCGAGCAGCGCTCCGAGCACAAGGTCCTGAGCAACGTAATGCAGTGCATTCTCGCCGACTTCGAGCTGGTACACCCGCCAGCCTCCGGATGCCCGGTGCGCACCGGAGATCTCGCGCACGACAAACTGGAGCAGATCGTCTACAAGGTGGTGCATGAGATCAAGGATCGGGGTCTCTTCTGAGCGCTATGGACAGGCCCGAAGCGCTGGCCATCGTCGAGATCGGCGGCTGGTCGCCTGCCATGGTCGTGCTCGACGCCATGGAGAAGACCGCCAACGTCCGCGTGCTACAGACGGAGCTGAACGACGCGCCCGGAGTCTGCATCAAGCTCGCCGGGCGCATCGGCGACATCCAGTCCGCCGCTCGCGCCGCGGAACAGACCGCGCAGGCCATGCAGGTCCCCATCCTCGCGCACGTCATCCCGCAGCCGGCGGAAGGCTCCCGCGCCGCCTGGGAGGCCGCGCCCGACTTCAACCCCCTCATCGAACAGCCGTCCGTCCAAAGACCGGAGAACACTATGAACGAACAAGCCAGCTTCGCCGTGGGACTCATCGAGACCCAGGGATTCACCGCCGCCTTTGAAGCCATCGACACCGCACTCAAAACCGCAAACGTCGAGGTTCGTGCACGCGAGAAGCTGGGCGGCGGATATATCACCATCATCATCAAGGGCGACGTTGCCGCGGTGCGCGCCGCGGTGGACGCGGGCAAGGCGCATGTGGAAGGACTCGGCAAGCTCATCGCCGCACACGTCATCCCCAGCCCCAGCCAGGGCGTGCTCTCGCTGCTGCCCAAGTAACCCGCGCTAAGATTCCGGAACGCCCCACGCGATCGATGGGTAGCGATCTCGGCAATGGCTCACCTGATGGTTTGCGTAGCGGGCTGGCTGGCGACGGGCGCCGCCGCGGCCGAAGAGAACAATTGCGGGCCGCGTTCGCTCAGCACGGTCATCCCGACCACAAACACAAGTGGCCAGAAGAACAGCCACAGCTTCCGTGCAAATTCGTCCGAATTTGTTCGAAGATGGTTCATCGCACTCACCCTGGACCTTGCGCCGGCTCCAGCCAGCGCTTGATTTGAGGAGATGCTTTTTTCCGTTAAGAATGGGTAGGGATTTTGCTAAGAATTCGTAAGTTTATGGCTTACGCGGGCCTTCGGCGAACCGGAACCGCGCGCGCAACGGACAACAAAGAACGCGCAACGAACAACCGCCGTCAGTTGGTCACCACATGCATTGCGAAGCCCGCGCAGGCCACCGCGATCAGGTCCTCCACCAGGGCAACCATCCAGTCCGGGCAGCCGATCCTCTCCACCAATTCGCGCCGGATCATGAACCCGGCGAAGGCCCCCAGCGCCGCGCCCACCACGCCCAGCAGCACGCCCTCCAGGCCGGGCCCCGCCATCGCCGTCGCGGCGATCGAGCCGATCAGCCCGCCAAAGAACAGCCGGGCCATCAGCGGCGCCTCCGAAAACCGGTCGGGGATCCGCGGAAGTTTATCAGCAACAATCTCCGCCAGCGCCAGCACAGTGAACGCCGCAACCGCCGCAACGCTGGCTGTCCACGCCGCCCAGGTGTTCTGGACGGGAAGGTAACCCAGGTAGGCAAACCAGCACAGCACGGCCATTGGCGTCATCGCGCGCAGCCCTGTCGTTACGCCGAGTAGCGGGATCGCCAGCAACCAGGACAGCATTGCGATCAGCATGGAACCACCTGTGGAGCACCGCGCGGATGATTGCGCTCAATGTTCGATGCGCCTTCTGCCAGCCAAATCTCTGGTGATGGAGAGTGTCTCACGCACAGGGGACATTTGGGTACAGCTTCGTGGACCAGGCCGCCGCCGAAGATTCATGCCCGCAGCCACCCATACAGCGGGAACTGCTCGGCCATCTCCAGCACTTCTCCGCGGATCTGCGCCAGCTTCGCCGGGTCTGCGCGGTGCTCCAGCGCCGAGACGATCCACTTCGCAATCACGCGCATCTCCGGCTCCTTCATGCCGCGCGTAGTCAGGGCCGGCGTACCGATGCGAATCCCGCTGGGCTTCATTGGCGGGTTAGCATCGTACGGAATGGCGTTCTTGTTCACCGTGATTCCCGCCTGGCCCAGCGCAAACTCGGCCTCGCTGCCCAGAATCCCCTTCTGGAAGACATCGACCAGGATGAGGTGCGTGTCCGTTCCGCCGGAGATAATCCGGTAGCCGCCTTCGGCCAGCGCGGCGGCCAGCACCTTTGCGTTGGCCACGATCTGCCGCGCGTACTCGGCAAACTCCGGCTGGAGCGCCTCGCGGAAGGCCACCGCCTTGGCCGCAACAATGTGCATCAGCGGACCGCCCTGCTGGCCGGGAAAGACGCTGCGGTCGATCGACGCCGCCAGCTCCTGCCGGCACAGAATCATTCCCGCGCGCGGCCCGCGCAGGGTCTTGTGCGTAGTTGTTGTGACTACATGCGCGTGGGGCACCGGCGAAGGATGCACTCCGCCCGCCACCAGTCCGGCGAAGTGCGCCATGTCGATCATCAGCGACGCGCCGATTTTGTCCGCGATCTGGCGCATCCGGGGAAAGTCGAACTGACGCGGATAGGCGCTTCCTCCGCCGACGATCACCTTCGGCTTCTCGCGCAGGGCGGTCGCCTCCAGCTCGTCGTAGTCGATGGTCTCGGTGTCGCGCCGGACCTGATAGCCAACCACGCGATACAGCTTGCCGGAAAAGTTGAGCTTGTGGCCGTGCGTCAGATGGCCGCCGTGGGCCAAATCCAGACCCAGAATCGTGTCTCCAGGCACGCACAGCGTCATATAGGCCGCGGCATTGGCCTGCGAGCCGGAGTGCGGCTGCACGTTGGCGTGTTCGGCGCCGAAGAGCCGCTTGGCGCGGTCGCGGGCAAGATTCTCCACTACATCGGCGAACTCGCATCCGCCGTAGTAGCGCTTGCCGGGATAGCCCTCGGCGTATTTATTGGTGAAGACCGTGCCCGCTGCTTCCAGCACAGCGCGGCTGACAAAGTTCTCCGAGGCGATCATCTCCAGCCCCTCGTGCTGGCGCATGATCTCGTGTTGAATCTGGCTGGCAATCTCGGGGTCCGCGACGGCAAGTGGGGCACTCATATCGATTGGCATTCCTCTATCTTATGACATCGCCGCCGCGCCTCCGTCCACCACCATGCAGGTATCATGGCAATCGCATGAACAGTTAATGATTTGCTGGAGGGCACCCCCCTGGGGCAGATAGCGTAAAGTATTCAAAAAATGTAAGTTAAGCACGCGCTAAGCGCGTGAGACGTATTAAAGGCGAAGAAGACAGTTGTAAGTTGTAAGTGGTAAGTAAAGGCGAAGAACCGGGTGGTTTTGTTTGCTTCGGTCATGCGGATTCATCCTTTGTGTGCGAAAAAATATCAAAGCATTCAGAAAAGGCATGTTAAGTCTGGACTTGGTCTGGATCAGGTCTGGACTTTGTGGAGTTGGTTGCGCGTGTCATTGTGTGTACCCCCCCGTGGGTAAATAGCGTAAAGTATTCAAAAAAATAAGGTTAAGCACGCGCTAAGCGCGTGAGACGTATGAAAGGCGAAGAAGACAGTGATCGGTGGTGCGTTAAATGCGAAGGCCCGGCGATTGGCCGGGTCTATTTGGTTTTGCTTACTGTTTTAATTATACGGCGTGGAGCATAACTACTATGCCAACTTGTTTAAAGATTTAAGTGGTTTGTTTGGTGTTGGTTAGGGGGAATTTGGGGCGTCGAGGGTCTTGACAAGGGGATTTGCTGGGGTTTTTGCGGGTGCGACGGCGATTTTTATCTCGGCTATGAGTTAAGGGCTATGAGCTGTGTGGTATGAGGATGGAGCGACCGGCGGTCGGCAAGAGCAAGGGCGGGGATTTTATGGGAGAAAGGGTGGAGGGTTGGGGTGGTACGAGCCTCGTCGGGATCCTTCGCGCTCGAAAGACGCGCTCAGGATGACAGCAAGAACAAACAACGGCAAGAACAAACAACGGCGAAGAACAGACAACGGCGTAAAACAGGCAACGGCGTAAAACAGGCAAAAGCGAAATGCGGGGGTCCCTCCACTGCGCTACGCTCCGGTCGGGATGACGGGAAGTGGAGGTTGGGCGAGGGAAGGACTGGCAACGGCAAGAGCCAATGCGACTACCCTGCGGCGGCGAGCCCAGAACGCACGCTAACACAGAAGTGCAATAGCGGGATGGCTGAAGTGGAATGGGCAAGATGCCCCGATGGGCCGAATCTGGAAGGGTCGGCAGCGCCAGCGCGCGCTCCGGCAGAGCAGGGGGACCTCTCGATGCACAGCCTTCTGGTTGCCGCGCTCTTTGTCGGAATGGTGATCGCGCCTTGCGTGGTTGCGATGTTCACCGGCATCGAGTAGAGCGGTTCCATCGTATCTGTTACCACGCGGAGATTCTGGAAGAACGACAAAGGCCCGGGCCTGAAGGCCCTGCAAATTCGCACTCTTTCCGGGGGCTGAAGCCCCCGGCTCCCTCCGAAAGACAAAAACAGGATTTTTTCCGTAGCCTGTGAAGTCCCCGGCTCCCTCCGAAAGACAAAGACAGGAGTTATTCCGCAGCCTGTGAAGCCCCCTGTTCCCTCCGGAATCCGCGATCTACAACTGTGGTACTAATTCTCTTGTCCCACATCCAGTCATTCTGAGCGGAGCGCGCCTGCCGGGATCTGGCGTGTGCCGAAGAGCGCGGTGCCGATGCGGATGCAGGTGCTGCCCTCCTCGATGGCCACCCCGAAGTCGTGGGACATACCCATCGAGAGCTGGGTGAGCGTAGGGCACGCGGCCAGCGAGGCGTCGCGCAGGCGGCGAAGTTCGCGGAAATAAGCGCGCGATTGCTCGGGGTCTTCCGACCAGGGCGGCACGGTCATCAGGCCTGCAGGGATAAGATTTCCGAGCGGCGCGAGACCTGCCAGCAGGGCCGGAAGTACGGCGGGCGAGACGCCGTGCTTGGACTCCTCGTGGCTGAGCTTGACCTCGATCAGAATGGGCAGCCGCTTGCCCAGCGCGCGTGCCGCGGCATCGAGCCGGGCGGCGATCCTGAGCGAGTCGACCGCATCAATGGCGTGGAAGAGTTCCGCGGCGCGTGCCGTCTTGTTGGACTGCAGCGGCCCGATGAGGTGGAACTCGGCTTCAGGGTCCTCCGCGGACGACGAAACGCTTCGCGCGCCATCAAGAAGGCGTTGCAGCGCAGGCAGCTTCTGCTGCCACTCCTGCACGCGGTTTTCTCCGAAGAGGCGCAGACTGGCGGCGTAGGCCTCAAGAACGGCCTCGGCAGGGTGCGTCTTGGTGACCGCCATCAGCGCGACATCCGGCTCCGGGCGGTGGGCGCGGCGGCAGGCCTCGGCGATCTGTTCGCGAATGCGGGCGAGGTTTGCGGCGAGAGTCATGCTAGAAGCATCTTATGGCTTTTCATGTGTAATTCTAAGTGCGATTCAGAAAGGAGATCGATGGGCGCTCGCGTGTGGCCGATAGTGTTGCTGATTGGGTCGAACATCTTCATGACCTTCGCGTGGTATGGCCACCTGAAGTTCAAGGGAGTGGCGTTGTGGAAGGTGGTTCTGGTGAGCTGGTCGATTGCGCTCTTCGAGTATTGCCTGCAGGTGCCAGCCAACCGGCTGGGCTCCGAGGTCTACTCTCCGGAGCAACTCAAGGTGATCCAGGAGGTGATTACGCTCAGCGTCTTTGGCGTGTTCACGGTGCTTTACTTCGGCGACAGGCTGCACTGGAACCACGCGGTCGCAGCCGGATGCCTGGTGGCGGGGGCGTTTTTCATGTTCCACAAATTCTGACTCTTCCACAAAATCAAGGCGTGCCAATGCGCGATGGTTCGCATGGCCCGCCTTGGGGTTTGAAGCTACGAGTTGTTGCGTGAAGCGGTTAGTTGAAGATACCTCCCACGGTATCGTTGGTCGTCAGTTGAACGGTGCAGGAATTAGGTCCGGTTGAAGAGACGGTTCCTTGCGCAAGGCAGTTAGTGGACCATCCGCCGAAGGAGACTCC